>CALKPY010000026.1 GCA_937991435.1 uncultured Acidimicrobiales bacterium | reverse complement strand
GCAGTGAGTTGACTCTCGCAACACAGTGAACAGGGCCCGCAACGGATACCCCTGCCAGCGTAGGCATCTGAGCGTCGTTGGAA
This sequence comes from uncultured Acidimicrobiales bacterium, assembly GCA_937991435.1. Lineage (GTDB taxonomy): Bacteria > Actinomycetota > Acidimicrobiia > Acidimicrobiales > UBA10347 > UBA10347. The sequence goes on along the minus strand of CALKPY010000026.1, from coordinate 7,492 downwards.
ACGCCAGGCAAATGGCGGCACGGATGGCGGCACGGGATCGACCGCCATCAATGTGCTCAGAAGTGACTCATCCGTCCCCGCACACCTGTCGTGCTAGCCGCAGCGATCACACAAGTCACGGCGGGAACTATCGCCAGCCACACACCGGCGGAAGCGATGTAGGCCAAGCCGAGCCCTGCGATGAGGTACAGCCCGAACGCCACGAAACCCGCCAGCACCATGACGGCAGCGGTGAGAGAGAGATCTGCGCGTAGCATCTTGGCGAACGACGGGCGCTCGGCATTCCGTGCGACCTGCAGTAGTTGACCACGGGCGAGTCCGTTCAGCTCTGCGGAGACTTCTTCGATTGTTGTCGATGTCCGGGTTTCGCTCATGTCAACAACTGTAATCTCGGAATCAGGGATTGCTTTCACTGAGATTGATGAATGAGACCAATGTTTATTCGTGTGGAGCTCCAGACGCGAAAGAGCCCGCAGCTGAGAAAGGCTGCGGGCTCTTTCATTTACCTACCGGAGCAGACACCTTGGCCCCACAGCTAACGCTGGATCAAGATTTCAGGGAGGTGCCATTGAGGCCCCGAGTGAGATCGGAGCCAGCAACGGTGAGGACTTATTGAGAAGTGGAGACGAGTCGCTTATTCGCTTTGCTCACGTCGCTCATATCCCCACCCTAATCTCTGATACCGAGACATACAACACTGAATCGCAAGAACCTTCTCAAAGCACGCTGACCCCGGCGCCGACCGCAGAGCGCACACCGTCAGCGAAGTCGTCTGACGCCTGCACAGACAGCCCCTCCGGCAGCCTCAACACCTTCGACTCGCCCAAGTGCAAGAACACTGGCGAGCCGCCAGGATGCGCCGCCAGCACCGTCGACAACGCCTCCAGCGCCACAGCGTCAACATCGCCGGCAGCCATCTGAATGCGCACCGGTGGGGCGCCGTCGTCGACCGGAACGAAGCGTTCGACCGCCGACGCCACCAACTTCGCTTGAGCGTCACGCTTGTCGACACGCCCTGTCACCGTGACCACCATGTCTTCAGCCAACACACGCCCGACACGCTTCATGTCACGCGGGAACACCACTACCTCGATCGCACCGCCCAGGTCGTCCAGAACGAACACCGCCATCATCTCGTTGCGGCGAGTCCATTTGCGACGCAGCTCTGTCACGACACCACCGACAACGACCTTCTTCCCGTCGCAGCAGTCGCCGACATCGGCGACAGCGACGTCCACCTTGCGGGCCAACGCCTCGCTCATACCGTGCAACGGATGGTCACTCACGTACAACCCGAGCATCGCCTTCTCGAACATCAGCCGCTGGCCACGCTCGAACTCAACGTCAGGGATACGAGGACGTACGTCGACCACCACGCCGTCAGCATCGTCGACATCGTCCGCCTTGAGCGCACCGTCGGCGATCGCCTTGCGGGCCTTCACTGTCGACTCCACGATCTGCTCGAACACCGCCACCAGACCCATACGTGGATGGCCGAGCGAGTCGAACGCCCCTGCCTTGATCAGCGACTCCATCGTCCGACGGTTCAGCACCTGACCGTCGACCCGCTGACAGAAGTCGTAGAAGTCGACGTACGCACCGTTCGCTTCGCGTTCACCGACGATCGACGCCACCGGGCCTGCACCGACGTTCGCGACCGCCGACAACCCGAACGCGATCGCACCGTCACCGGTGTCGGCGTCGAACGTCGAAGTAAAGTCGTCGACCGAGACATTCACGTCCGGGGTGAGCACACGAATACCGAGCGAACGACATTCCGCGAGGTAGACAGCAGCCTTGTCGAGGCTGGATTTCACGCTGGAAAGCAGGGCAGCAAGGTATTCGACCGGGTGGTTCGCCTTCAGATACGCCGTCTGATACGCGACGAATCCATACCCAACAGAATGGGACTTGTTGAAGGCGTAGTCGGCGAACGGTTCGATGATGTCAAACCACTGTGTGCCCAGCTCTTCGGTGTAGCCCTGGTCGACGCAGCCGGCGACAAACTTCGTGCGCTCCTCAGCGAGCATCGCCTTGTCTTTCTTGCCGCAGTTGTGAGCGATGAACCCTTCGACCACGGCGAAAGGTCGGTCGCCGTTGGCCATCTGGAAGTCGAAGCATTCCTTGTCTCCGACATATTCGACCGATTCGACCTGATCCCAGATCATGTCGCCGACGGACAAGTCGTAAAGACGTTCAGATTGGGCGAGATGGCGTACGTTTACCGGGTGGATGAATTTCCCGGCGAGCTGGGGCCCAGAAGTCTCCCCGAGGGCGTGCCTTGACCGGCCTGTGGCTTTAGAACGGCGCCCGATCTCGGCCTTGACCAGATCGCATGGAATCCCAAACATCCCGGCCGATGAATTCTCTGCCCACGACTCCATGTCATCCACCATCTTTGAGAGATGTTGGTTGGTCATATGCGGACCGACAATCCCGGCGAGCTTCTTCGCCCGATCGCTATCCACTACGTCGAGCGTCCAATGGATGCCGTAGTCCTCAATGAACCGGCTGCCGATGGACGAGGCCACCCCGCACCGGGCGACCAGTTTCTTCAAGGAAGCGACGACGTCATAGGATTTAGAACCGAAATGGAGCCCACTCTTGTCGCTCCAGCCGTCACAGCAAAGATAGAGGGCAACGAAACGCTCGATCTTCCGTTGAGATGCGTTCATCACGCAGTTCGGGATGGTGCGATCACCAGACAGGCCTCGTGCGCCGATGACCCCGGATAGGTCATCAAGCTCCGCTCTTGTCACCCGCATCTGATGGACGTCCCCGCACATCGTCGTCGAAGTGTGCGTGCGCCCGAAATGATCCCGGTAAGCGTCAGCGAAAAAGTCGACGAGGCCAATGTCTGCGTTGGTGAAGTGTCCGCTGCGTCCAACGGGCATGAACCCTTCGGAGATCAAGAGTGCTGACAAGTCGATCTCAGCATCCGAGATCCTCGAGCCGCCCTGGGTCGAGACGTTCGGGGCGACAGCGATCGCGTCACCTGGCCTGATTTCGGAAAGCTCGACCCATTCGTCGCCGACGTAGAACGGATGGTTGGCTGTCGCTTCGACAACGTACCCCGATCTCGTTGCCAGTTTGAACACAGGCTTCACGCCAACGGACCAGACGTCATCGACCTCTTCATGGCGAGAGACGCCGTTGCATGGATCGATCGACAGGACGCGACGGTCCGTCAAGCCCATCAACTTTTCGATAGGAACCTCGCCGCGCCTCCACGACATGAGCTTCGTCCCTGCAGGGAAGCACGCCTTGCGGAGAATGTCGGCGTCGGCCAACGAATACCCTGCGAACCGCTGTGCGATCCGCATCATGCTCTCCTGGTAGATCATCAGGCCCTGCGTCGGGCCCAGGATGTCTTCCGCGTCAGGGTGCAGAAACGAGACTTCCTGTCGACCGTTCGCACGGTCCGCGTAGTCGTAATGCATGTTCGCCGCCATCGGCCCAGGGCGGTACAGGGCAGTCAGCGCAGCGATGTCGTCGAAGCATGTCGGCGCCAACGCCCGCATCAACGCCCGCATCTCCACCCCCTCCAACTGAAACACGCCGATCGAGTCGCCACGGGCCAACATCGTCAGCGTCGTCTCATCGTCGAGAGGCGGGTCGTCGATGTCGACTGTCACGCCGTGCACACGTTCGATCATGTCGACAGTGTCTTGGATGACATCCAAGTTGCGTAGACCCAAGAAATCCATCTTCAACAGGCCCAACGCCTCGACGTCATGCATCCCGTACTGGGTCACAACCGGGGCATCCTCGATCGGCTTGCCCGCCTCAGGCTTGCGCTGGATCGGGAGATAGTCAGTCAACGGGTTCTTCGTGATAACCACCGCGGCCGCATGGATGCCGTCGCTGCGACGCAAACCTTCGAGACCACGGGCGACGTCGATCACCGTCTTCGCGTCAGGGTCACCGTCATACATCGCACGCAGCTCGCCAGCCTCTCTGAACCCGTGCGTGTAGGCGTCGTCTTCGACGAGGCACGCATCCAGCGGCGTGTCTTCACCCATGTGCAACTTCGGCAACGCCTTCGCGATCGCATCGCCGACGGCGTACTCGTAGCCGAGGACGCGTGCGCTGTCACGCACCGCAGCCCTCGACTTGATCTGGCTGAACGTGATGATCTGCGCGACATGTTCACGGCCATACTTCTCTGCCGCATACCGGATCATCTCATCCCGATACCGAGAATCGAAGTCGAGGTCCACGTCAGGCATGGAGACCCGTGAAGGGTTAAGGAACCGCTCGAAAAGTAGGTCGTATTTGATGGGGTCAATGTCGACAATGTCGAGGCTGTACGCAACCGCACATCCCGCAGCAGACCCACGCCCAGGACCAACACGAATACCCCGTTCACGGGCGTGACGAATCAGGTCCCACGTGATCAGAAAGTACGACGAGAAACCCATGTCTTTGATGGTGCGCAACTCGAAGACGATGCGGTCAGTGATCGCGTCCGTCAGCTTCGCTCCCCAGCGTTTGCGTGCGCCTTCGAGCGTCAAATGCTCGAGGTACGCATCATCGTCAGCAAAGCCTGCAGGGAGATCAAAGTCGGGGAGCTGAGGCTTACCGAATTCGATCTCAACGTCACACCGCTGTGCAATGAGGAGACTGTTGTCGCACGCCTCAGGTAGCTCCGCGAACAGATGACGCATCTCCCGCGCCGTCTTCAAATAGTGCTGGTCACCGTGGAAGCGGAAACGGTCCGGGTCTGACAGCACCGTCTTCGTTTGCACACACAGCAACGCGTCGTGAGTGACATGGTCTTCAGGGCTGCAGTAATGCGAGTCATTCGTGGCGAGCAGCGGCGCACCCAGCTTGCGTGCGATGTCAATTAGCTGCGGGTTGGTCTCCGCCTGCGCCGGGATGCCGTGATCTTGCAACTCCACAAACAGGTTGTCCCGGCCGAAGATGTCTTGCAGCCGCCCCGCCTTCTGCAACGCCCCAGCCTGATCGCCGTTGAGAAGGTCCTGCAACACCACACCGCCGAGGCAACCGGTGGTAGCGATCACACCTTGTGCGTGGTCGGCGAGGATCTCCCAATCGGCACGGGGGTTCCTGTAATACCCCTCCATGAATGCTCTCGAAGAGATCTGAATGAGGTTCTTGTAGCCGACGTTGTTCTCGGCCAACAGCGTGATGTGGTAGTTGAGCTTGCCTCCACCGTCAGCATCGCCACCAGTGTCGTCATCCTTGCTATCGGCCTTGCGTACAGGGCGCTCATCGCGGTGCTCTCCCGCCATGTACGCCTCGGTTCCGATGATCGGGTTGATGCCTTGAGCCCGGCACGCCCTGTAGAACTCGATGACGCCATACATGTTTCCGTGGTCAGTGACGCCCAACGCCGTCTGCCCGTCAGCGACAGCGGCGGCGACCAGTTGATCGATCTTGGAAGCACCGTCGAGGATCGAGAACTCGGTGTGATTGTGGAGGTGGACGACACCGTCGGGGGAGGAGGAGGTCATCGTTGCCTAGGCGGTTGTTGTCCACTGTGCAGCGTGTAGAAGTAGTCCAGCGTTTGGAGGGTCGCATCCAACTGTCCTCGAAACTCTAAGGCCCACATCGGGGCCAGATTCTCACGAGCATGGGTCAGAGCATCGCAGCGTCCCTGGACACGCAGCTCGAGTGCCTCCTGCAACCGTCGACCGGTGAACCTCTGGTGGTTCAGTAGGAACCCAAGCCGGAGAATCTCCTCGAGAACCATGAACCCACTCTGGAGATATAGGTCGTCGTCCAGCTCAGCGATTTCCTGCTTGAGGTAAGCCGCGACGTTCGGCCTCGTCGGCTTGCGGGCTGAGTGCCATGTCTCGGTCCCACTCATATTCCAACCAGCTTTCGTAGTTCACACAGTTCGATATCGGACATTGCGCACACCGGGCCCATCCCAGCCCCACGGCGGGCGACGACTTCCTCGTCACGCATCGCCGACACCGGCCACATGAACGACCCAGCGGACGGGCGCTCCACAAATATCGCCAACTTGCCGGCAGTGTCACGGGAGTCGGCGACGCGGACAACCGGAAACCATGAGCCCTTGTACTCGATCTCATGGCCGGGGCGGATCGACGAGGCTTTCACGCCGCCTCTGCGATGGCAGCGACATTGCCGGCAACGCCGACATACGTGCGAGTGGCGATCACACGACCATCGTTGTCGTGCGCAACGTCCAACAGCTCGCCATGCTCGTCGGACGTCTCCAGCATCCGCAGACGCACGACCATCGCCGCCAACTGCGCCGACGGTGCTACACCGGCAGGGAGGTCCGCATCGGCGACAACGTTGTCGACCTGGCCGACGAACGCATCGAAATCGTCCTCGTCAGCGAAATCCCAGTGGGCGCCGTCGAGGCAGTCGATGTGTACCAGCCAAGCGTTGTTCGCAGGGCGAGGGTCGGTGCGAAAGCCTTCGCCGCTGACCGGGTCGCCGACGCTGACACTCATCGTCGCACCGCCACCAAGGCCCACGCTCGCATACCGTTCCAACGGGGAGGCAAGCGCCTCCTGTGCGAGCGTCGTGAGGCGGGCCCACACGTCGCCCTCATAGCCGACACTGTCGACAGCGATGTAGAGGCGGTCGGCGTTCTCAGCGTCGAGGAAAGGGAACGCTTCGACGCCTTCATGCAGGGTGCCTTCGATGACGACGGCGCCGGTGTTGCCGACGACCGTAACGCTGATCGGGTAGCTGACTGCGATGGGGACTGCGGTGATGCTCATGTTGACTCGGTCTCTCCGTTCGGGGTGTGTGCTCCCCATCCACAGTAGTCTCGAAATCAGAGATAGGCAACACTGAAACGAGGAAACTCTGCGAACTGATGTTGACCCCGTACGCGACGAAGCCCCAGCCTCCCGAAGGAAACTGGGGCTTCAATCTGGGGAGGTCGAGCGCCACGGTGACCCGTAGCGCCTGTCGCCTCGCCGTGGCAAAGCAACCGACCCACCGGGAACTATATCTCGGTATCGGGGATAATCAACCCCGGATTCAGACGCTGACGTTGCGACGCTTCGACCCGATCGAGACAGCGAATGCTCCGACGCCGGCGAGGACCATGGCGAGAGCAACTGTCGCCAGTGTCAGCACTGAAGACCCGGTGCGGGGAAGGCTGTCCGACGTGGTGGCGGCGGTCGTCGAAGTCGTCGACTCCGGCGCTTTCACCGTGACGACCCGGCTGGTTGTGTCGACCGGTTCCACCGTGGTCGGTGTGACAGGGGCGACCGTGGTGGTCGGGGCGTCAACAGCAGTGGTCGGCGTCGACACAGCAGGGGAAGGGGCTGTCGTCGTCGGTGCGGGCATCGTGGTCGACGTCTGCGGTGCTGGCGTCTCGGTGGTCGGTGTAGGCGTAGCGATCGTTGTAGACGGTGTAGGCGCTTCGGTGGTCGGTGTCGACGGCGCTGGCACTGTGGTCGGCGTAGGCGCTTCAGTAGTCGGTGTCGACGGCGTGACCGTAGTGGTCGGTGCTGCTGGAGCTGGAGGTGCTGTCGTG
>CALKPY010000025.1 GCA_937991435.1 uncultured Acidimicrobiales bacterium | reverse complement strand
GAGACCGGTGACTTCCCTGTGCCACGAACGTCAGACGACACAGTTCTGCCTTAGTTCGTGTTGGCGAGGACTGCATCGATGCGTTCGAGCACGGCGGGGGTTAGGGCTTCGACAACGTCCATCGCCGCCATGTTCTCCTGTACCTGAGAGACGCGACTTGCGCCCGTGATGACAGTCGAGACGTGAGGATTCGCCGCACACCATGCGATTGCCAACTGCGCCATCGAACAATCAAGTTCCGCTGCGATCGGCACCAGATTACGAACCACGTTCATCTTGTCTTCAGTCAACATGATCTCGCGAAGCCACTCATAGCCGTCGAGCGCTGCGCGGCTGTCATCAGGCACACCGTCGAGGTACTTGCCCGTCAGCACTCCTGACGACAGGGGGCTCCAGATGGTCGTACCCATGCCCTTGTCGTAGCAAGCAAGAAACTCAGTCTCGACTTTGTCACGAACCAACATGTTGTACTGCGGCTGGTCCATCTGCGGCTTGTGCCAGTTCCGTTTGTCTGCAATGTGCCACGCTTCGAGCCATTGAGCGGCAGTCCATTCCGAGGTTCCCCAGTAATAAGCCCGGCCTGACTCGACGATCTCATGCATGGTGTGCACGATTTCTTCCATCGGCGTCTCGGTATCGCAACGGTGGCAGAACAACAGATCGACACTGTTGTGTTGCAGGCGATCAAGAGACTTCTCGATGCCTTCGAGCAGATACTTGCGGTTCAAGGTTTCGCGCTGGTTGACGCCGTCTTGCACGCCGAAGAACAGCTTGGTCGAGATCACATAGCTCGCCCGCTCCCACCCGAGAGCAGCGATCGATCGGCCCATGATTGCTTCGGACTGTCCTGCCGCGTACCCGTCTGCGTTGTCGAAGAAATTCACACCTGCGTCATACGCTGCTTGCAGACACTCCATAGCGAGGGTGTCATCAAGTTGGCCATCAAAGGTCACCCAGGACCCAAAGGAAAGAGTGCTCACCTGGAGCCCGGCACGGCCGAGTCGGCGGTAGGTCATCGTCACAGGACAGACCCTAGGCACCGAGACCCGCAACATGTACCTCTGGGCGCTGACCTCGACGCACTATTGCTAAGCACGTGGCTGTGAGCACCCTTACGGATCTGCCTGATGACCTACCCGAACCGATAGACGATGGCGGAGCGAAGCACCTACTCGACATGCCCTTGGCCTCGGCTCCGCTTGCGTCTGTTCGCGGCGAGATCATCGACCTCTCAATACATACCGACGCGTGGCTTGTGTTGTATATCTACCCAATGACGGGCCGCCCAGACCGGGCACTACCCAAAGGGTGGGAAGCGATTCCCGGAGCCCGAGGGTGCACACCTCAGTCTTGCGCGTTCCGCGACCACGTCACCGAACTACAGGCGCTCGATGCGACGGTCGTTGGCTTGAGTGTGCAAGACATTGAGTACCAGGCCGAGATGGCTGAGCGGTTACATATTCCTTATGACGTGGTGTCTGACGCCAATCGCCGCTTCGGTGAGCTCATGAATCTGCCGACAAAAACGGTTGAGATGTCGCCGACTGAAGAGGCGGTTCTCTACAAGAGGCTGACGTTGATCGCTCACGCCGGTGTCATTAGGCATGTGATGTACCCGGTCTTCCCGCCAGATCAAAACGCGCCAGACGTCGTGCGATGGCTCAGTCAGAACGCCAGAGAGCTAGAGAAGCTGATCGAGTAACTTGCGGGCGTTTTTGGCCACTGAGTTTCGATCGTCATCAACAAGTCGATGAGCGTGGGGGAGCAGGCGTTGCGCCAATGCCGGATCAGTCTTGGCCCACTTGGCGAGCACTTTCATTGAATTGTTGAGCACGATCCAGTCGTCGTGTTGAGCGAGATTGCGTTCCATGATTTCCAGCGCCCGAGCATGTTGAGATGGCGTCAATCGATCAACGAGCATGTCGAAGATCAACGCCAATGTCCAATGAGCAGACGGCTGATCAATCGCGGCAATCTCAGATTGCAGCCTGTCGATCAAAGCGAGGACCCAGTCCGGCTCTGCGATCGTCACCCGTTTCATAGCGCTCGACACCCGAAGCCTTACGACCTCGTCGGTGCTGAAGTAGCACTGGTACAGATCCTCGAGTCGCTCACGATCGGCGAGAACCGCCGCTGCAACCTCGTCGGTGCGGCCCAACGAGTTAGGGTGACCGCCGCTCAGAGCCAGTTCGAAGTCATTCACTTCCTAAGGCCAACACAACAGCGTCAGCCAGTCAACCCACCACCACAAATGGCCACATCGGGCGGCGCTTTCGAAGTGAGTCGCTCGGCGCTCCTAGAGTGCGCCCCATGGCAACTCTTGCAGATATTGGCGAAGCTGACAGGTGGCGATGCTGGCTATGCGATGAGCCCGTGGATCAGGACATCTCCTCGAGCGATCCGAGAGGGGCCAGCGTTGACGCTCGGATCACCAAAGCCCAGGCCAAGAAGCAGAAGAAGCTGAAGGTCGCGCCGACCAACGAGCGTCTCGCCCACATTGGTTGCAACACCGGTAACGGAACTATTGAGAGGGTCGTGCCGTGGCCCGAGGACCTCTTCGTTGTTGACCCGGCGCCGCTGATCGCGACTATAGAGCGTCTTCGGCGCAAGGGAGGGCGCGAGATTCTTGCCCGCTGTATGACCCAAGCCGATGCTGACCTGGTGGCCGCGTGGCTTATCGACCGTGTGTCGCGACTTGAGCCGAGCCTGTCGGTGCAGCCGAGGATCGACCCAGGTGGTGGTCAGTTTCTTGTGTCGCTCGTCAGGTGATGTCGCATATGCAGTTGAGTTGCCGTGCGGGGTATTAAGTTCGGGTCGAATCGCCGGAAGCAACAATTCAGGCCTCGACCACTGCCTTAATCCGCTCGAGTGTCTGCAACATGTTCCGTTCGTTCGTCTTTGTTCGACTCGCGCCGAACATCATGATGTACCCCTTCATGAAGATCGAGGGTTCGAGATGAAACGACTCGGTAACTTCTGTCGTTGAACCGTCAGCGCTCGCTTCGAGGTGGTAGCGCCAGTTGTTCACCGGACGCCCAGCAGCCAGTACCGCGAAGCCAAAGTCACGTTCCGGTTCACACATAGTCACGCGACATGTAGTCCAGTACAGAGGTCCTCGACCGTTGCGTTTCACCTGCCCGCGGAACTCAGCGCCGAGTTTCGGGCCATGCGCGTCGCCGAGCCACTCTGCCTGCAACGTTTCTGGGCTGAACTCTCCGATTCGGGTGACGTCAGAGACGAGATCCCATACGGCGGCGGCGGGGGCGTGCATCGTGACGGTAACTGAAGCTTCCATCTACCGACCGTATCGGGTAGCTCGCTGGCCGTAATCAGGTGATTGACAAGCCAGCAGCAACCGCTGCGACGAAGTTGATGCAAAAAGTTGACATTTTGGGCAAGTACGGTGTGTGTGGTGCAAGGGAGGCTTTGCTAGGACACGCCGATCTACAGAAAAGAAGCAACAAATGCCGAATACGAGTGGCCCTGCAGCGTCAACGAGGCGGCAGATCAAAGCCTTTCTTGCCATGTTTGGCGTGCTGGCGTTGAGCGCCGCGACATTTGGTCAGGTGAGTGGTGAGGCGGCCGCGTCGCCGCCACAAGGGTGGACCGACACGGTTCTTCCTGCCGACGGCACTGACCTTGTACTCGACGAGGGTCGCGGAGTTGCGTACGTCTCGCTCTTGGCCCCCCAAACGGTGGCTGTCGTTGACCTCGCGACCGGCGTACTGATTCGCGAGATCGCCGTTCCCGGCGACCCGTCCGGCATGGACCTCGGTGCTTCAGGAGACGTGCTCTATGTCGGACTCTCTGGCACCGGAGCAGTAGAGATCATCGACCTCGTCACGAACGACCAATCTACGATTTCGGTAACGCCCGAACTTTCCATTCTCGTTTGGGATGTACTTGAGCTCGACGCCAACCGGTTGCTCGTTGCCGATGGACTGAACCCGCTATTGCTCGTCGACATGACGCTGAACACGAAAACCCTTGTCGGAGATGGGTCTCTTGGCGTGGGCCCAACGCTGCAGCGGGCGGGTGCAGCCAATGTCTTACTCGGCACTCTGCCGTCGGCCTCGATACTTCAGCGGATCGACTTGTTGGATCCTTTGCTTCCGGTTGTCGACACCGCATCGCTTCTCGATCATGCGGAACGTCTGAAGGTGAGCCCGGACGGTCTCACGGCCTATACGGCAAGCCAAGTCTTGCAGACGAATGGATTCGCACAAATCCAAACCATTCCGGGCGCCGAGTGGCTTGTGCCAACAGCCGACGGCGCCCGTGTTGTTGCTGTCACTGCGACAGGAATCAATGTTCTCACGAGCGACACCTTCGAGCCGATCTACTCCGACCTGCCGAGCGCGTGCAGCTCAAACAGCGGTGGGGCCCCTGTCGAGCGAGTCGAAATCGAATCAGCCGGTTCCACGCTCTACACCCTCAAAGGTGCTCAGCTGTGCGCCGATGATTTGATGACCGATCCCAGTCCACTGGGCGACGCCAATTGTGACGGCCAGATAACTGTTGTTGATGTCGCCGCCGTGATCGAAGCAAGCGTAGGGTTGCGTACGACCTCGCCGATCTGTCCGCTTGCTGACCCAACGTCGCAGGTCAGCCTGCCAGCGGCTGACCTCAGTGGCGACGAAATTGTGACTGTGCTCGACGCGACGTTGCTCATGAATTGTGTGGTTGGCACGTCCAACGCCCTTTGCTGAAAAACACACGCTGCCTGTGTCGTTGATCAGCCGAGCGACATGTACCGCAACGAACGATCTGTCGAGAAAACCCACACCCAACGCTTCAAGGAGCACCACCATGTCTGACACCACCTCAGCAGTTCACTTCGTTGCCCACTTCACGGTCAACGACGCCGGCGTCTATCGCGAGTATGAGAAGGGTTTCTTCCCCGTCCTCAAGCCATACAACGCCCGATTTGTCACCTTCGATGACAACGTCACAGTGCTCGAAGGAGCGCGAGCTGAAGGGCGCACCGTCGTCATCGAATTCCCGTCAGAAGATGTGCTTCTGCAGTGGTGGAATTCGCCGGAGTATGTCGAACTTGCCAAGCTTCGGCATGCCAGCGTTACGACGCACAGCGTCACCATGATCCACGCCATGCCCGCTCGCTAGCTGACGCCGTTGTCGCAACCTGCGTCGTTTAGGGCTGCGCGAACAACGCCCCTGTAGGCGTGGCGACGAAATCAGCCAGCACGATGTCTTCTTGCTTGAGGAAGCCCTGCTCAGGCAACGTTCCTGCGCGTACCATTTCGATAACCGAGGTGACCGAACCGGCGGTCGTCCAAGCAATCGCGGTGGCGCGCACCCCAGCGACATCGACCGGGCGGAACGCCCGCACATATTCTGACCGCCGCAGCTGTCCGTCAATGGTGCCCTCAGATGCCACGTGCACATAGACGACATCTTCGTCGACGGGTGGTTTCGCGTTCGTCAGAATCTCACCAGCAAGCTCACGCTGGTCGCGCAGCAGCAACTCGTGAAAGAAGAAGTTCATTAGGTCCATGTGCCCTGGGTAGCGCATGGTTTTGTAGTCGAGGTTTTCGACACGCCCCAGATAGGTCTCGCACATCGTGCCCAAGCCACCTGATGTTGTAAACGCTTCAAGCCGGGTGCCGTCGACGTAAATGGTCTCGTGCCACTCCATTGGGGAGACCCATTTGTGGACACCGCCTTCGATGACTTCGCAATCGTTCAAATACTCGTTGACGACGCCAGCAGGCGACCAGTTGAACGCATAGCCAAGAAGCCCGGTCGGATGCTGAGGAAGAGCGCCAACCCGCATACGAATTGAGCGGCATTCATCGAATTGCTCGACAAGGGAAGCAGCAACTATTCCGACAAACCCAGGTGCAAGCCCGCACTGGGGCGCCATGAGCGACGAGCCTTTTGCCGCGAGGTCACGAATGTGTTGTGTGGTCGGCACATCTTCGGTCAAGTCGAAATAGTGCACACCCAAGCGATGCGCGACGTCAGCGACTTTGATATTGCAGTGATACGGCAAACACGAGAGCACAGCTTCGACTTCACCAAGAGCGCCAGCCAGTTCAGTTTCGTTCGTCACATCGGTTACATGAGCTTTGAACGGCACATCGGCTTCGATTGCCCGTAGATCATGGGCGTTGACGGTGAACCCGGCGTTGGCCAAGAGGCGAGCGGCGAGCAACCCGACCTTGCCAAGTCCAAGCACGGCGATTGTTGAAATCTGCGACATAAGGTCCTGCAGGGTATTGCCTAACGCCCTGAGTGAAGGTTCGAACACAGAGCGACCTATCGGCTCTGGAGTTCGCCAAGCGCTAACGTACAACGTACGGCGCAGGGCGCTAACGAACCAACGGATAGGGGAGCGAGCAATGACCGACGGAGCCAAGGTCAACGGTGCATCAGAAGACGCACCAGTCGACATGCACGCAAAAATGAAGTTGGCCACCAGCGAGGAAATATGGGCACCCGGAGGCCCGGTGGCTGATTGGACAACTGACTACGACATACGTGACGAGTCCTACATCGAGAATCCGTTTCCAATCTGGGCTGAGATGCGTGACAAGTGCCCGATAGCGCACACAGAACGCTTGGGCGGATCATGGAATCCGACCCGCTTTGATGACCTTCGGGCGATGGCCAAGATGGTTCCTGAGCTGAGCTCGCGACAGATCCTGGTTATGCCGCCAGCACCCAATGCGCCCGAAATGTCGCGGTACGAGCAGATGATTGCTGCCGCGCCGATTACTGCGGACCCTCCAATCCATACCTGGACTCGACGAATGTTGCTCGGTGCATTCGCACCACGTGCGGTGGCGAAGTATGAGCAGTACACCGAAGATCTTTGCCATGAGTTGATCGATGGCTTCATCGAGTTCGGGCAATGCGACGGCGCAGTCGACTACGCCCAACAGATACCGCCACGAGTGATCGCTCACATGATCGGCGTCGAAGAGGACATGGCCGACTCGTTTGTTGGATGGGTAAATGATCTGCTTGGCGATGGGTTGACCGACCCTGAGCGGCGCATGCAAGCGCGAATCGACTTGCTTACGTTCATCGGCGGCGAAGTCAGCAAGCGGCTCGAAGACCCACAAGAAGACCTGCTGACCGAGCTGCTCTTCATGGAGCTCGACGACGAAGAGGCGGACATTACGCCGGCAGTCGTCGTCGGAGTCACGAACCTATTAATCGTCGCAGGAATCGACACCACGTGGAGCTCGATCGGTTCCGCCTTGTGGCACCTCGGCACCAACCCCGATGACCGTGAACGACTAGTCGCGGAGCCAGATCTGTTGCCGACGGCGATCGAAGAGTTCTTGCGGTTCTATGCGCCCGTCACCATGGCGCGGGTCGCCGACCAAGATGTCGAATACAACGGTGTCCACATCAAAAACGGTGACAAGATTTTGATGAACTTCCCGGCGGCTTGCCACGATCCGGAACAATTCGAGAGCCCAGACGAATTCATCATCGACCGGGCAAAGAATCGTCACATCGCATTTGGCTCCGGCATTCATCGATGCGCCGGATCCAATTTGGCGCGACTCGAGATGACCACGGCAGTTCGTGTGTTCATCGAGCGCATTGCTGACTTCGAGGTGAGTGACCGTGAGCCTATGAAGTGGGCCGGTGGTCAGGTTCGCGGCCCGAGGGTCATGCCATTGTCGTTTCCGGCAGGAGCCAAGCGTTAGAACAACAGCGGTGGTCGCGGGTGCTAACTCGTGCCGCATTGAGCTGTCACGCAAGGAGTTCGCATGAGCATCGCTTCCAGCAATCGGGGCTTCGATTACACAAACGACCTGTCAGTACTTGAGCAGTGGGTTGGCCAGTCGCGCAACACTACCGACGTCATCACCGAGGCTTCGTGTCTCAAACTGAGTCACACGCTCGGTGGTCACACGCTACCCACGAGCCGGATACCGGCGATAGGCGATGCCATTGCACCTCTGTGGCATTTCATCGCCCACCAAGGTTCGGTTCCCAACGATCGACTTGGGCTTGACGGGCACCCGAAGCGAGGAGACTTTCTACCACCTGTCGCTTTGCCGCGTCGCATGTGGGCCGGAGGTCGCTTTCGTTTCCACCACGATCTTCACGTCGGTGATCTCGTTGTCAAAAACTCAACCGTTGACCGAATCGAGATGAAGACCGGTCGAAGCGGCTCGTTGTGCTTTGTCACGGTCAGCCATTCGTTGGCTGTTGCCGGCAAGACGTGTGTCGAGGAGGAACAGGACCTCGTGTATCGAGATGACCCAGATCCAGATGCACTACGTCCCGCGGCAAAGCCTGCGCGGACCGACGCCGATTTTTCGACCGTGATCACGCCATCTGAAGTCATGCTGTTTCGCTACTCGGCGCTCACGTTTAACGGACACCGAATTCACTACGACCGTGACTATGCACGCACCGTTGAGGGCTACCCAGCACTTGTTTTCCATGGTCCGCTCACAGCAACGCTGCTTGCAGGTTTGGCGGTATCTCAGACGGGCAGACGGCTAAAGACCTTCTCGTTTCGAGGCCTGGCGCCACTTTTCGACACCGCCCCATTCACGATCTCGGGTGCAGTTGACAGAGACAGTGTGAGTTTGTGGGCTACCACGCCGGAGGGAGGCATCGCCATGCAGGCATCGGCAGACCTCGCAGACTGAACGCCAGCCGCGAACTTGCGACGAGGTATCAATTGTGTTCAGTGCCCGGGGTAGTCACGCATGTTCTTCAGCATGTGCGCTGGCCCGTGCGGGCCGTTGAGAGCAGCATTTTCCCCATAGAGAACCTCTTTTTGCCATTGAAAGTTCTCTCGGTTGGCCGCTAACGGTGCCAGCTCTGCGGCTCGGGCAACCGCAGCGTCAAGTACCGACGTCACAGGCACAACGTGCTCGACAAATCCCGAAGCGTGGGCCTGAGGCCCGGTCCACCGTTTGGCGAGCATGATCGTTTCGTGAAACGCAGACGCCGAAAGCTTGTGTTTGAACAGCGCTACTTCTGGAATCGGAATGGTAAGACCAATCTGTAACTCATTTGCACAGAGGTAGCCGCGGTCCTCGCGCATGATTCTCACGTCATGGCCAAGAGCACACATGAATCCTGCTCCGAATGCGTGGCCGCTAATGGCCGCCACAGTCGGAACCGACAACGTGATGATGCGGCCCATGAGATGCATGAACTCAGCACCGAACACAGCCCGGTCGCCGCCGCGGTGATCACCTTGTGAGGAGACCCACTCAAGATCCAGGCCATTTGAGAAGAACTTCGTATGCGCCGAAGCAGTCACAAGCGCAGCTGCGCCGCTCGAAGCCTCGACGGCATCGAGCGCCCGCGCGAACTCGCGTACAAAGGTCGTGTTCCACCGGTTTTCGTCGTCGCTCATGGTCAAGACGAACACGTCGTCGTGACGTTGTAGACCGATCATGTCTGCCACAGAGACGCGATCAGCCGACCGACACCTCGGCGAACTGCTCACGCAGCACTCGCTTCAGCACCTTGCCAGTCGGATTGCGCGGAATGACTTCGACGAACTCGACAACTCGTGGTTGCTTGAAACGGGCCAGCTTGTCTTCGCAATGGGCCATGATCGCTGCCGCGTCTACTGACTCATCGCCTCGCACCACCACGGCAAGAGGAGACTCGCCCCACTTTTCCGATGGCACACCAATTACCGCCACATCGTTGACACCGTCGAGTGACAGGATTGCGTTCTCGATTTCAGCCGGGTACACGTTTTCGCCGCCAGAAATGATCATGTCCTTGATGCGATCTTGTATGTATACGAAGCCATCGGCATCCATCGTGGCAATGTCGCCCGTCTTGAGCCAGCCGTCAACGACTGCTTCTGCGGTTGCTTCTGGTCGGTTCCAGTAGCCCAACATGATGTGCGGCCCAGCGATCAATACTTCGCCCGACTCGTCGGCGTCACAATCGTCGCCGGCTTCGTTGACGACACGCACCTTGGTGTAGAAAAACTCTTTGCCCGTCGAACCGGCGCGCGAGATGGCATCTTCAGGCGAGATCAGACAACCTGGCCCGCACGTCTCGGTGAGCCCGTAGACCTGGTGAATTTCTATCCCAAGGTCTGCATAGGTTCGGATCAGCGACTCCGGCACCGGGGCCGCTCCACTCATGATCCATCGAAGTGTCGAGGTGTCGTGAACTGCTGGGTCGTGCGTCAGCAGCATGAACTGCAACATTGCAGGAACGGCCAGCGTGACGCCGATTTTCTCCTCACCGAAAAGCTGCCAGATGCGGTGCGGGTCAAACTCGCTCATGATGACGGCGGTGCCGCCGAGGTTAGCGATGCTAAGAAGCGGGTTGAGCGCACCGACGTGGAACAGTGGTAGACAGATCAAGTACCGGTCGCCGTATCGCGTGTCGGCCGTGGTGTTGGCCGTGACGACTGACCACAGCGCCGTGTTGTGCGAATGCATAGCGCCTTTAGGGAGCCCGGTTGTTCCCGATGTGTACATGATGAACAACAAATCGTCATCGCCTGCCGTTTCGGCAGGCTCAGTGTCTGAAGCTGCGGCTAGCACCGCGTCGTAGCTCTCGGCAAAGTCTGGACAGTCGCCGGCATCGCCGACGTGAATCCACCGGGTTATCTGTGTGCCATCGGTTCCGCGTGAGTGCAGGTCGGTAACGATCCCCGTGAACGCAGATCCAAACACCATCGTCGACGCGCCCGAGTCAGTGAGGATGAACGACAGCTCATCGGCAACAAGGCGCCAGTTGAGCGCGACGATCACGCCACCGACCTTGGCTGTGCCAAAGAAGGTCTCGACGAACTCGGGGCCGTTCATCAAGAGCGTTGCGACGCGATCGCCCTTGTTCATGCCGCCGTCGACAAGCGCGTTGGCGACCTTGTTGCATCGGTCGTTGAGGTCCACGTAGGACAACCGGCGGCCGCTCGTCACATCGACGAGTGCCTCAGTGGTTGGATTCAGATGTGCTCGCTTGGTGATGAAACGCCCGATGTTGTTCTGCATGTTGGCAATGTTAGATGCTGCGGAGCCCGCGAGCTTGATGACCAAACAGACGCTCGCGATACCGCCGACCAGGGCATACCGAAAGAGCTCGGTGTCCGGCGGGAAGCTAAGAGCGATAGAGCGGTGGATGGGCCGGTGTCGGCTCGCTCCGGCCCGTCTTCAGCCAACTGGGCTTCACGAATCGTTCGTGTCAATAGCTACATCCTCAGCTTGGGTTTCGGCCGCAAGCACCCGGCGCACCGCTGCGACGGCCAGATCAACATCTTGCTGAGTCGTTGCCCAACTACAGACACTGATGCGCATGCAGCGTCGGCCTTCATAGGTGGTGCCGGTGAAGAACACATCGCCGTCGGCGGCCACGCAGTCGATCACGTGGTCGTTCCAGCGATCCGGGTCTTGGCCCACCGGAACTTGGAAACGAACAAGCCCCTGGTTAAAGCTCGGAACTGTCACCGCGTCAATGCCGGGACTGGCTGCGAGTCGCTCCGCTATCTCACCGGCGAAGTTGCAGCACCTGTCGATCAGATCGCCGACGCCGCTGCGGCCCAATGTCGCAAGGATGGCGTACACGGGAACGGAGCGGGCCCGACGTGACCATTCAGGATTCCAGTCGATCGGATCGCGGGCGCTATCAAAAGTGATGTAGGAAGCCTCTACGCTCATCGCCCCCCGATGGGCTTGCGGCCAGCGGGTGGCGACAAAGCCCGAATCAAATGGAGCGTTCAGCATCTTGTGAGAATCGGTTGCCCACGAGTCAGCATCGGAGACGCCCGCAACGAGATGACGATGCTTCGACGACGCCCCAGCCCAGAGCCCGAACGCCCCGTCGACATGCACCCACGTGTTCGGCGACCGGTGTGCCGCGGCGATGAGCGCAGGGAAGTCATCAAAGCTTCCGGTGTTCACGTCACCAGCCGAGAGGCACACGATTTTCGGAGCAGACCCGGCACGGTCGAGCTCTCGCTCAAGGGCGGCAAGATGGGTACAGCCGTTGACGGTCGGAACCTGCGTGATGTTGTCGAGACCAATACCGAGCAAGCGGACGGCGCGGTCGATGGACCCATGGCCGTGTTCACTGCCGATGACCTGGAGCTGCGGACAGGCTGCGAGACCGTGTTGATCCGGGTCGGACCCGAGCGACAGAAGCAGATGACGCCTCGCCGCAGCAAGTGCAGTGACGTGCGCCATCTGGCATCCCGTCGTGAACGCGAAACTTGATTCTGGGGGCAGGCGGAGTAGATCGAGCATCCATGCCCCCGTGATCTCCTCGACAATCGCCAATGCGGGTGCGCATGCCGCCAGCGCCGCGTTCTGATCCCATGCAGACACCAGCCAGTCAGCAGCGACGCCCGCCGGGTGCACACCGCCGGTAACCCATCCGAAGAACCTGCCTCCGGCGGAGGCCATCAAGCCTCCGTCGGTCGCGTCAACAAGGAGATCGATGACGTCACCTGCGTTGCCGCCGTGCGCTGGCAGGTCGAGATCGAAACGACTGCGTAGCTCGTCGATCGGCACCATCGCTGCCGAAGGTCCCTTTGCGACATGGCGTAGCCATTGTCGAGCATGCGAGGAGGCCCGCTCCAACAACTCTGAGATGTCGCCGTCTTCCAATTGTGGTTCCTACCGTCCGCGGTCTACCCAATACTAGGTGAGCTATGCCCCATTTGAGTACCTGACCACCGCCTCGAAGAACGTGCAGTGCCTGCAGCGAGGTCGCGCTCTGTATGTCCGGAACGGTGCGACGGCAACCCTCTACGCTCCTCAGATGCCCAGAATCTCCAAGCTGAGTCGATCTGTCAAGGATCGAGTCGCGCTCGTCACGGGCGCCGCCGCAGGAATGGGGCGCGCCACAGCGCACCTGTTCGCCGACGAAGGCGCCAAGGTCGTGGTCACCGACGTTTCCGACGGGCCGGTGTCGGCCGTTGTCGACGAAATCATGGCGGCCGGTGGAACCGCGATTGGCTTCGTGCTTGACGTGACAGACGCGGACCGGATCGAACACGTAGTCGCCGAAGCAGCCAACCACTTCGGCGTCATCGACCACTTGATCAACAACGCAGGGGTCTCACGCTTCGTAGCGATTGATGACCCCAGATACGAGGCGCAGTGGACCGAGTCGTTCGAAGTGCTCCTTACAGCCCAAACCCGAACAATTCGAGCTGCGCTTCCGCATCTGCGCCAATCTGACGCTGCTCGCATCGTCAACATTGCTTCAACCGAAGGACTGGGAGCAACCCGGTACGGCAGCCCCTATACGGCCGCCAAACACGGCGTCATCGGGCTCACGAAATCGCTCGCGGTTGAACTCGGGCGCGAAGGGATCACGGTCAACTGCGTGTGCCCAGGTCCGATCAACACCGCAATGACTGCAGAAATCGACGAACAGAGCAAAGCCACATACGCAAAGCGCCGCACCGCTCTCGGCCGCTACGGCGATCCTGAAGAAGTCGCACACGCCACGCTAAATTTCTGTCTTCCTGCAAGCCGATACATGACCGGAGCCGTATTGCCGGTCGACGGGGGATTGCTGATCAAAAATGCATGAATCACTGAAATCGCCGCTGAGCGCACGTCTCGACGCCGGCGATGTAATCGTCATCGACGGCGGCACGGGTACTGAGGTCGAAGCTCTCGGCGGGTCGACAGTCGCAGGGCTGTGGTCGGGAGCGATGAATCATGAACATCCAGACCTGGTGCTACGCGCTCACGAGAACTATCTCGACGCTGGCGCCGAGCTCTTGATCGCGAACACCTACGCCAGCTCTCGGCATCTGCTCGAGCGCGCTCAGCTCGGCTCCGAGTTCGAGAGCATCAATCGGGTCGGTGTTGAACTGGCCCTAGAAGCTCGCCGCAATCGCAACCGTCTTGATGCTGTAGTCGCCGGTTCGATATCAACCACAGAGATGTTGGGATCTACCGCTCCACTCGACGAACGCCGTCGCGACTGGTTCGATCAGGCCCGAATCTTGGCCGAGGCCGGAAGCGAACTCATCGTTCTCGAGATGATGCGAGACCTTGCGGCCACGACTGCCGCGCTTGATGCCGTCGAGTCAGTGGGGCTTCCAGTTTGGGTCGGATTCTCATGTCACGTCGACGATGACGGCACACCGATCCTGTTCAATCGCGATGCCAGCCTTGCGGAGGGCATGGGAATTCTCGAGCACCGAGATGTCGAGGCCGTGATGGTCATGCACACGGAAGTCGATGCGGTCGATGCATGCCTTGATGTCGTGCAGGCAGAATGGAACGGAGCGGTTGGCGTGTATGCCCAACATGGCGACTTCATCGACTACGTCTGGATTCCCGACCCTTCGTTCACACCCGCCGCCCATACCGAGCACTGCATTCGATGGATCGACCGCGGAGTTCAAGTCATAGGCGGCTGCTGCGGAATTGGGCCAGCCCATATCGCCGACTTACACCGAGTAGTTTCTACCCGAACGTGATGCAAGCGTGGACCTGTCGGTATTGCTACCGTCTCGGCACCATGAACGATCTGCCGACAGGCCAATCAGCGACTCAGGACTGGCTGTGATTGGGGGCGACCGGTGAGCGCATCTGTGTCACCGACACCCGACTTCTATCAATACGATGCCCGGCCCGTTGCCCAAATCTCGGTTGAGCACCAATGGCTACGCCTTGACTGGGAAGACGGCGCACACCTTGCGGCGCACGCGTTGTGGCTCTTCGAAAACACTGTGGGCATCGGCACCGACGTGAGCACTCGCGAGGGACTTGTCGATCCTGCAAATCTGCGACTCGACATGTCGCTATGTGACGCCGTAGCCGACGTCACGGGAGCACGTATCGTCGTCACGTTCGACGACGCACTCGACGCTTCGTTTCACACGGGCTGGCTTCACCACGTCGCCACCGGACAGCACAAAGCAGAAGGCCATCTGCCGTCACAAGTTCCGTGGACAACCTCAGACTTCAGCCACCCGCCTTCGCACGACGGCGGACAGATTCTTGGGGCTTCAGAAGCTCTGATTGGCTGGGTCAACGACCTTCTTACCTTCGGCGTCGCTCGCCTTCAGAACGCTCCATTGGATCCAGATTTCGGACTCAGACTCGGCGAGCAACTTGGCGCGATTCGCGACACCAACTTCGGACCGATCTGGGACGTCCGGGCCGATGTTGACCTCGCCGGTCGGGCCGATACCAACAGCACGGCAAATACCACTCTGCGCCTTGGCCCCCACACCGACCTACCAACTCGGGAAACGCCGCCAGGATTTCAGTTTCTGCACTGCATCGCGAATGAAACCAAAGGCGGTTGGTCGACGATCGCTGATGGCCAAGCAGTTGTCGATGCTCTGCAATCCGAACACCCCGAGCACTACGACGCACTAACCACACTGCGTTGGATCTTCTTCAACCGAGGACCGGGCATCGACCATCGGTGGTCAGGTCCGATCATCGACTTGGGAGTCACCGGAAGCCCACTCACGATTCGGGCGTTCTATCCGGTCCGCGGCTTTCCGGACATGGACCCGGTCGATGTACCGAGGGCCTACGCCGCGATGAAGGTCTTCTCACAGCTTGCGTCGAGCCCACGATTCGAGATCTCGTTTCCCTTCACGCCAGGAGACGTGCTCGCATTCGATAATCGCCGCATGCTCCACGGCAGAACTGAATTCACCGCGGGTGGCCGCCGTCATCTACGGGGTATCTACATCGACCACGACGACGTCCGCAGCTTTGCTCGGGCCAGCAATCGACGACGCCAACCGGCGTCGTCTGGAGGAACGATATGACGACTGCACCACACGACGGGGTGTTCATCACCTGCGCGGTTACCGGCAGCGGGTACACCGCTAACAAGTCTGACAAGGTGCCAGTGACGCCGGAACAGATCGCCGACTCGTGCATCGAGGCTGCAAAGGCTGGCGCTGCCATCGTGCATATCCATGTGCGCGAAGACGATGGCATGCCGTCGCGAAAGGTTGACAAGTACGCCGAGGTCGTCGACCGGGTGCGGTCATCAGACACCGATGTCGTGCTCAATCTCACGGCCGGCATGGGCGGCGACCTTGTCTTCGGCAGCGTCGAACAGCCGCTTCCGCCAGCGATCGACGGAACAGACATGGCCGGGGCCACCGAGCGTCTTGACCACGTTCGCCAACTTCGGCCCGAGATCTGCACCCTCGACTGCGGCACGATGAACTTTGGCGAAGGCGACTACGTCATGACCAATACCCCGGCCATGCTTGAAGCCATGGCCGCCCAGATGGTCGAAATCGGCACTCGAATCGAGATTGAGGCTTTTGATACCGGTCACCTCGCGCACGCAAAGGATTTGGCCCGTCGTGGAATCATTCCGGACCCGGTGATGGTGCAGCTATGTATGGGAATCCCGTGGGGCGCTCCCGACGATCTCAACACGTTTATGGCAATGCGCAACAACGTGCCCGAGAGCTGGACATTCTCGGCCTTTTCGATCTCGCGCAACCAACTGAAGTACGTCTCGCTGGCGGCAATTGCGGGCGGCAATGTACGAGTAGGTCTTGAAGACAATCTTTGGCTCGACCGTGGCGTGCACGCGTCGAACGGTGATCTTGTTGAGAGGGCCCGAATCATTCTCGAAGCTCAGAACTACAACGTGCTCGAACCGAGCCAGGTGCGTGAGAACCTCGACCTCGTCAAGCACGCATGACCAATACCGAGGCAGCGTCCGCGGTTGATCCGGTGCGACATATCGATAGCGCGGCGGTTGTCGGGTGCGGCGTTATCGGCGCAGCCTGGGCTAGCCGTATGCTGCTCAGCGGCGTCGATGTGGCCATCTGCGATCCTTCGCCCGAGGCGCCGGCAATCGTTGAAGCAGTGCTCGAAAATGCCGTCGCAGCCTGGGATGACCTGCGTCTCGATACCTCCAATCGCGGAACTATGCGGTTTGCTGGATCGATCGCCGACGCCGTCGATGGTGTCGATTGGGTACAGGAAAGCGTTCCCGAACGGCCCGATCTCAAAACCTCGATCTACGCAGAAATTGAAGATGCTGCAGCTCCGCACCTGATCATTGGGTCCTCGACTTCGGGAATCAAACCCTCGACGCTCCAGGCTGAGATGACACACCCCGAGCGTTTAGTCGTCGGCCACCCATACAACCCCGTCTATCTTCTACCTGTAGTCGAAGTCGTCGGCGGAACACTGACTTCGGCTGCCACCATCAGTGCGGCCATGTCCGTCTACCGCGGCATTGGCATGCATCCGGTGCACGTTCGTGTAGAGATTGACGCCTTCATCGGCGACAGACTGCTCGAGGCCGTGTGGCGCGAGGCCTTGTGGCTGGTAAACGACGGCGTAGCCACAACTCAGGAGATCGACGACGTCATCACGCACGGATTCGGTCTGCGCTGGGCGCAGATGGGACTCTTTGAGACCTATCGGGTGGCCGGCGGAACCGGCGGTTTTCGCCATTTCATGGAACAGTTCGGTCCCGCGCTCGAGTGGCCATGGACAAAGCTCATGGACACACCCGAATGGACCCCGGAGCTAGTCGACCGCATTGTCGACCAGTCAGACCAACAATCAGGCGCTCACGACGTGCGCGAACTCGAACGTATACGTGATCGCAACGTCGTGGGCTTCCTTGCGATGCTCGAAGAAAATCAGTGGGCAGCGGGACGCAGCCTGGCTGCGCAGCGCGAAACGTTGGCGTCGCGACCGGCAGATTGAGGGTCGTTACTTGGGCTCGCGGTTCAGTCCACCCAGGCCTTGAGAGCCGATATGTCGTCAAGGGCGTTCGCTCCTGAAGGATTTACCGTCAGGTGTGTGACGCCCACCTGTTGGTACATCTTCAAACGCTGCTGAATATGGGCTTCGGTGCCGATCAGGTGTGCCTCGTCAAGGTACGCATCGGGAATTGCCGCTGTTGCTTCGGCCCGTTGCCCGCTGAGAAACAGATCCTGCACCTTCTCAGCTTCGTCAACCCAGCCATACCGCTTGAACAAGTCGTTGTAATAGTTCTTGCTTTTCGCGCCCATACCGCCAACGTAAAAGGCGATATGGCCTCGAGCAGCTTCACGGGCTTCAGCGGCGTCATTGCCTTCGCCAATCACCAAGGCCGCATCGGCAACAATGCTCATCTCTGGTAGGTCAGCCGAACGCTTGGCCTTACCTGCAGCAAGTGCCTCGCCCCATACCCGATCAAAGCGGTCGGGCACGAAATGTATTGGCTGCCATCCGTCAGCGATCTCGGCCGTCATCTCGACGTTCTTTGGTCCGATTGAGGCAATGACGATCGGGATCTGCGGACGATGCACGCGATTCATGAACTTGAGAGGCTTGCCGAGGCCCGTGCCCTGATCGGCAGGAAGCGGCAGCGTGACGGCCTTGCCTTCGTGGATCACTTTGTCGCCGCTCCATACCTTGCGACAGATATCGACAACGTCACGAGTACGACCAAGTGGTCGCTTGAACGGCGTGCCATGCCAGCCTTCGACGACTTGCGCTCCTGACGTGCCGATTCCAAGTGTGAAACGCCCGCCTGACAAGGCGTCGAGCGTGGCAGCACTTTGCGCGATCAGCGCTGGAGACCGGCTGTAGACATTGACGATGCCAGTCATGAGCTCGATGCGTTCGGTTTTCGCCGCGATGTACCCAAGGACCGACACCTGATCAAATCCGTAAATCTCCGGAATCACGATCATGTCTATGCCCGCTGCCTCAAGATCGAGGACTCGCTTGGCCATGCGTTCGGCATCGCCGTCAAAGAACATTCCGGTACAAAGCTTCATCGTGCCAATCGAACTTTCGTGTCAGGGACAAGCACCGACCGTAGCGGCGAAAGGCGCCCGCCCAGAGCACCAAGTCGGAACCATCAAACCCAGGTCACACCGGTCGATCGGCAAGAAACGCTGCACACCCAATGATCCACACGGTCGCTCCGGCCAGAGTCATCGGATCAGATTCACGGATGCCAACAATGATAAAGAACACACCGCTGAGCAAAAACATTACCCAACCAAATCGCTGGTTTCGAGTCACTCGTTGTCGTGTTCGTAGTGCATCTGACGGCCGGATCGCCCTGCCCGCATCTGATCGATCGCTTGCTGCACATCGGCGATGGCGTCTTCAAGGCGATCAGCGACTGCCAGAGCGTCGGCGTTGAAGCCAAGATCATCGATTACCGATTGCAGGCGTCCGGCCCCACGCCAAGCGCTGAACTTCGCCCATTCGGTATAGAGCACCTCGGGGTCATCGACACCGATCAGATCCACCGTACGACTCTGCTCATCGCTCGACGTGTCGGCTGCGACGTAGCCATTGACCATGGTGATTCGTTCGCCAGGCTCGTTCAGTCCAGCGCCTCGATGAACCACCATGTCACCGTGTAGTGCTATAGCCCATCCGGCCCCGGGGAATACAGGCGCAACCGTTCGATCAGCTGGCGGTCGCTCGCCCCTGCGGGCAAGCTCGGCGGCCTCGTGGCGACTGCCGTGGAACCATTCGAACTGACCGCCGCTCAGCTGTGCCGGATCGGTGACCATCATGACGAAGTCGAGCGGAAGCGTGTCGTGGTGCCACTTGTCGACGGCGACGTCGATTGAGCTCGGCTCATAGTTGAGATGTCCGAGGTGCAGGGCCATCGGATGAGGAGCGACAGCCACCCCAAAGATGGCACTGAGGTGTGCCGTCAGCGTTGGATCGATACAGAGGTCACGAAGCCATCGTGATCGATAGCACCCGCCGCGAACTACCTGCTCGATGCGCTCACCAGCGGGGCGATGAAACTCGCGCAGCTTGCGCCCGACCTGGAGCATGACGGCGGCGCCCTCGTCGCTCAGTACTCGAAATGGCGCCGACACAGCGAAGTCGGTCGCCTTGGTAGAAATCTCGTCGGCTTCATAGCCCAGATCCTGCAATACGAACCGCTCAACTGGGTGCTCGAGTTGCAGGTGCCGGTCGGCGTCGAACGGCGGCTCATCGCCAAGCCACTCGAAACCGATGGGCTGTTGCACCGGAAAAGGAACGGCTGTCGTCATGGCCCCAGTATCGCAAATGGCACAGCTATATCAAAAGGCTCGGCCATCGACGAAAAACGTAGCTCCTCAGCACCTCGGCACGGCCGTTGGCTGCGAACTAGTTTTACCCCATGTTGACCGAACAGCATCGCGAACAGTACGCATCGTCTGGAGTCACCTGCATTCGAGGAGCGGTCGACGCCAGATGGATCCCCATCTTGCAGCAGGGGCTTAGCTCGCAACGTGAGAACCCCACCGAGCGCAGCCGTTGGTGGTCTCGCGAAGACGACGGCACGTCATGTTTCTATGACAGCCAGGCTTGGCAACAAATCGATGAGTACAGCGACTTCGTGCACAACTCTGGGATGGGCGAGACCGCTGGGCGCTTGATGGGGTCGCAGACCGCGACCTTCTTCTTTGACGCCGTGTTTGTTCGGTCTGCCGGAACCCAATTTCGCACTCCGTTTCACCAAGATGAGCCCTATTGGTCTGTGCAAGGGTTCGACACCTGCTCCGCGTGGATGCCATTAGATCCGGTGTCCAAGGCGAGCAGTCTCGAGTTCGTTGCGGGATCACACAAATGGAATCACCGCTATGCCCAGACAAACTTCGGAGCGCTCACCGCTGACGACCGCGACCAAGTCAACTTCGACGACGGCTGGACGCCATTCCCAGATATTGAAGGGGAGCGGGAACGGTACGAAATTCTCAGTTGGCAGATGGAGCCAGGCGATGTTGCCATCTTCAATGCTCGAACAATCCACGGCGGCTCAGGCAACCTCGCGCCTGACAAGGCGCTGGCGGTGTTCAATACGCAATGGCTCGGCGATGACGCGCGGGTGTGCTTCCGGCCTGAGGGAATGGACCCCGATCATTCACAGGTCATGACCGATGCGGGTCTCAAGCCCGGCGATCGTGTTGAAAGCGACCTGTACCCAGTGGTCTGGCGGAAGCGCTATCAGCCGGATCGCTAGTGGTTCGTCTCGGCGACGGGCGCTGCCAAGCTCAGATCGCTACGCCGCTGGCTGCTCACGCCGGATTTGAAAAGACGAGAGCGCCGTCTTCAAGTGGTGCGTTTCGCAATACCTTTTTCTCGTGAGAAAACCGCTGCGGGTTGGTCCACGGTTCGCGATCACCCTGGCGGGGGAGAAGCGGCATCATTCGAGCCATGTAGCCCGACGAGAAGTCTTCGATCCACGGTCGCCGTGCCATATTCGCAACTTCGGGACGAAGCAGGGGCGTAACCACACACGTCTTGGTGTCGCGCATGTGATTGAGTAGCCGGCACACGAATTCGCAAATCAAGTCTGAGCGCAGGGTCCACGACGCGTTGATGTATCCGAAAGACGACACCATGTTCGGAATGCCGGAATAGCCCACGCCCCGATAAGTCCACGTCTGTGAGAAGTCAACTGGCTCGCCATCGACGGCGAAGTCCATGTCTCCGACCGTGACCAGCTGCAGCCCGGTTGCAGTCACAATGATGTCGGCCTTGAGATGGTCCCCGTTGGCCAACGCGATGCCAGTGTCAGTGAATGTCTCAATAACCACGTCTACGGGGTGGACCTGGCGGTCGTTGGTTCGGTCATGACAGCGGCGAAAGGCTGGATCTCATTCGGGCGTCCACGTCTACGGGGTGGACCTGGCGTCTGGCGAGTGAGATTCCACGATGGGTGCTATTTCTTGGTTATTTCTGGCTACTTAGCCTTTCAGTTGCTGTGGGTTTGTGCCGCCTTGT
>CALKPY010000024.1 GCA_937991435.1 uncultured Acidimicrobiales bacterium | reverse complement strand
AGTTGACCCCCAAACCGAGGGCGAAGCTCTGGCACTCCTGTCGAATTTTGTGCGCTTACTCAGAACCGACGACAAGCAAGGTGCTGACGATCTTTGGTCGGGCTACCCGCACGCCGACGACGCCCGTCAGGAGGCATTCGACTACTTCTTGAGCGAATTCTCATGGATTATCGAGGATCGCAGCTTGCCCGAGATGTACGTCGTATCTACCGGCTGGTTTGGCGCCAGCGCGATACCCATCGTCGTGCTTCAAAGTGCTGTCGATCGCGGACGAACCGCTGCGTTCGTGGTACATGGCGGTTCTGAGGCGGGGATCGTGCGACTACCTCACCCAGCAGACGACGGGATCTCAGCGCTGACAGGCTCGGAGTATCGACCCGGTCAAGAGGTCTCTGTTCCCGGTATTTCGGTCGAAGGCGGCGTGCGGGCGTATTTAGGGGAGCAGGAAATACGACAGGTGCGCGTAGACCACGAAGCTCTGGTAACAACGGTGGTGCTTCCGCTGGAGCTGACTCCGGGACCCGTGGTTTTGACATTGTCCCGCTCGACGCCCGAGAGTCCTGTGGCTGAAACGATCGTGATCACGATCAGCTAAATCGTAAGCGCTCAATGCGATTCTGGTGTTAGTCGATAGCCAGAATCTGGTCGACGAGGTTCTGGTTCTCCGTTACGAATTGATCTTCGAGGTCACGTAGGACCTCGACGTAGATGCTGTGTCGATCGTTGTCGCCTTGGCATCGAAGATCCTGACTCGCGACGTCGATCTCGTCTGCTTTTGCTTGGTCCCACAAGCGGCGATCGAAGTCCGGTTCGAGTTCATAGAGGTCTGTCCTCTCGGCTGTTGTCATCGCCGCGAGTTCGTCTGACGAAAACGCGTCGCTTGCGAACTGGGCGGTCGCCCAGATGGCGAAGAATTGGTTCTGGAAATGGTCGACCGCTTGGGCGCTTGACGCATACTGGAAGCCAGCGCTGGTCATACAGGCCGACCATTCGCGGTCGTAGTCAAGCAACCGTGGGTCGGCATTAGCGCGGTCTTCGAGATCTTGCAGCGCGGGCCAAAGCTGTCCCATCAGGTTCCCTCGATCGAGTTCGGCCTCGGTGTTCGTGTCACGGCCAAAACACCCGCCCGACCGATAGTCGGATTGCGAAATGCCGGCACGACGGGGCACATACCCGCTGTTCACTCCCTGAAGCGTTTGGAAGTAATCGGCTCGCTCGTCGCGGGTTAAGCCGTCGTTGTAGATCGCGTTGGGGTCCCCCTTGGCCGATGGGTGGGTTCTGAGCGCCTGGTCAAGATACGAGAGCTGTCCGTACCCGTAGTCGGCCGCGAACTCTGGGGTTCCAGGTGTCACATGCATTGGCATTGCGTTGGCAACGGCTCACCAGGTGACCAAGGCACGTACTCGTAGCCATGCTCTTGCATGCAGACAGCGGCCTTGTCCGCTGCATCTCGCTCGCGGGCGACGTGGCGCTGCTGGTCTGCAAGTTCCTTAGCGCAGAAAGTGCGTCGCGGGGCTTGCTACTACGCTCCCGTGGATTCGGTGCGACTGAAAGGCGTCGTCGCGAGGCGAACTGCAACGACTGCTGCCACTGATCCGCCGATGACGAAGCAAAGATATGGATCGATTGGCCAGGTATTTGTTGTGCTGGCGGCAATGAGTAGACCGCTCGCCAGTAGACCTGCCTGGAGCGAGGTTGAAGCTACGACGTCAAGCATGGTGAATGCTCGGACAGTGTTCGCAGCGTTGACGGTTCGATGGGCCGTTTCGAGCATCGCAACTTTGAGGGTGGTGCCGGCCGAGCCAATTACGGCCGTCGCAGCGAATACACCAGTTTGTGATCCCCACGTGTCGACGGAGTCGCCGACCAGCGGAATCGAGACAGCCGCACCGAGCAGAATGATCGCCGCAACCAACGCACGCCCGGTGAGATCGCCTTCGGTCGGGCGCCATGCGAGAAGCGCAATCATCGATGCTGCGGTCTGCACGGCAGCGACTAGGCCAAGATTGGCTTCGGGCCACAACACCGTGTCGAGATAGACAAGCCAGAGTGGCAGCGCTCCAATGTTCGCCGCAGCGAAAACGATCATGATCGAGCGTGTTGTCTTCGACAGCGGGACTCTCACCCCAGGCTTCGCGTCTGCGGTCTTAGCCTGAGGTGCGGCTGGTGCGTCGGGCACGCGTTGCAAGCCGACGGCGCAAACTACTGCGATCACGCCGACCAGCCCAAGGAAAACCGCGCGGCCGGAGCCACCCAGCGCCGCAAAGAGCACCAGCAGAGCGGCGAGTAGCCCGCGCGCCACCGCTGGCCACGTTGCATTAAGCCGTTGCCTCTGGGTGGTGTCAACCGATTGTGACAACAAAGGCTGCCACGCTGTCGCGAAAAGAACTGAGAGCGCGATTTCTGCCGTAACTGTTATGGCGAGCGCCATCGACGCGAACCCGCCGGTGATTCCCAGACCGACGAGTACAGCGAGCCCCCATGCCTGAGCTGCTGCGAACATCAAGAACAGTTGAGTGTTGCGTCGTGCCCGATGCAGAGGCATGCGTGAGGCAAAGAGCTGTATGGGCAGGGAAACCACGCCGAGCCCAAACGCGATGCCGATCGCTGCCGGGCTCAGTCCAAGGTCTTCAACCGCGAGGATCTGAAATATTGGGCCACCATCGATGCCGAGGGAGGCTCCCAACAGCGGCATAAACACTGTGACGGGAATGAAACGAGCAATGCCGGGTCGCGTCGCTGAGGCCACCAAAAATCACGATCCGCCCGGGCGATGCATTGCCGCAAAGCTACCAGTGAGCGACTTTTGCAGCGGCGCGTCGCTGGGAATTACGCCACACTTGGCCGCAGCATGGGACCCTTCGCATATGGCCGTCACTGGACCGCGCCGTACCTCGACTTCGTCAGCCAGAGGGCTACAAGCTGATGCGAATCACCCTTATGGCCATCGTGCTTGCAAGTATTTCTGGCGTACTCAGATCGCCACCGTTGATGTCTTGGTCACGCGTGCAACGTCAGCGCCCGCGTTGGCTTTGCACGCTTGCTGGAAATCACGCGACCGCCGGTCGCAGCATGGGACACTTCAGATATGGCGGTCAGTCGAAGTCGCAGCGCGCGAGCGTCTCGTAAACGTAAGCGACGCATGGCGCGAGTCGACCACGACCTAAGCGACGATCAGTGGCACGCGCTAATGGATGCCTGGGGCGGATGCGCGTACTGCCAGACAGTTGCGCTGGCGTTACAGCGCGACACGGTGCTTCCGATCTCGCGCGGCGGGCGGTACACGCTTGCCAACGTGGTGCCTGCGTGTCAGCCATGCAACGCAAGCAAGTCAAACGACGAGGTCACAGGTTGGATGCGCCGTAAGAAGCTCGATGAGCGTACGTTTCTTGAGCGCCACTTTGTGATTGAACGGGCGCTGCAAGGGCAGTTCGCCGAGGTCGCGGAACCGGTAGACGACGCAGACGGTGCTGCCTGAAGACGGTGTTGCCTGAAGATGGTGCGACGGAGCTCAGCCGAGTTCGGTGCCGACAATGGCGATAAAGCTCACCATCTCGCCGGGGTAGCCGCCCAGGTTGTGGGTGAGCGCCAAGGTTTTCGCTGGGTCGCGGTGGGCGGCAGCTACGCGACGCTCGTCGGGCGCTTTTCCGCGGAGCTGCAACCACGCTTCGTAGACCATGCGCAGACCTGACGCTCCGACTGGATGGCCGAATGACTTGAGGCCTCCGTCGGGGTTGACGGCCACCTCACCCTCAAGATCAAAGCGGCCGTCGAGCATGTCTTTCCATGCGGTACCGCGCTCGGAAAAGCCTAGGTCTTCCATCAGCACGAGTTCGGTGACCGTGAAGCAGTCGTGCACCTCGGCCATGGCGATCGACGCGCTCGGGTCAGTGATGCCAGCTTGCGTATATGCATCTTGGGCACACGCGGCGATCTCGGGAAAGGTTGTGTAGTCGTAGTCGGGGTCGGTCAGGCCCGACCCGTTCCCGGCCACGAAAGACAATGCCTTGATATAGAGGGGGTTGTCGCAGTATTTGTGAGCGTCTTCGGCTCGACAAATGATGACCGCCGCAGCCCCATCTGCAACGCCCGCACAGTCGTAGACGCCAAGGTCGCCAGCGACCTTGGGCGAAGCGCAAACAGTATCGATCGACACTTCGCGCTGGAACTGCGCCAACGGATTTCGTGCGCCGTTGTGATGATTTTTTTCTGCGACCCGGGCCATAGCGTGGCGCATGTCTGCAGCGTCGACGCCGAATTTTTCGCAATAGGCGGGTGCGACCATCGAATACATCGCTGCGGCGGTTAGCGATCGGGCGGTGCCATCATTTGGCGGTGGCGCCGCATTGAGGCCCTGAAACCCAGAGTCCTTCGTCTTTTCAGCGCCCAGTGCCATGGCCACGTCATACGCGCCGCTTGCGACCGCGTAGGCAGCCTGTCTCAACGCTTCTGAACCGGTGGCGCAGTAGTTCTCGACCCGGGTGACGGGCTTGTTCTGCAGCTGTAACGGTCGCGCCATTGTGATGCCGCTCATGCCGCCTTGAGCGGTGCCGAACCAATATGCGTCGACATCGGCCTTGTCTATGCCAGCCGAGGCGTAGGCCGCGTCGGCTGCGGTGATGATCAGATCGTCGAGTCCGGCGTCCCAGTGCTCGACGAATCGTGTGCACCCGACGCCGATGATGGCGATTTGGTCCTTGATGCCATGACTAGCCACGGGCGAGTCTCGCTTTCCAGAAGTAGTTCGGCATGCCGTCAATGGCATGCAGTCGACGGAATGTCATCTCAACGCGAGCACCGATCTTTACCTCGTCGGCGTCGCAGTCGCAGAGCTCGACCGGAAGCCGACCGCCGCCGTCGAAGTCGACGACAGCGAACACGATCGGCGGGCTGGGGGAGTACGCGACATGGTCAACGGTGAAGGTGGCGATCGTTGCACCGATGTCGGCCATTGGCCGCACTGTCATCGCGTCGGTGCGTTCCCCGTCAGCGGACACTCGCAACGGTGGTAGATGCACAGCCCCGGTCTGCTCGTCGACGCTGGCGACGAAGCCGTACTTCCAGTCAGTATTTCGGGCTGCTGCTGTCGAGGAAACCCGTTGTGGTTCGGGCCGCCGAGGGGGATCAACAGCGATCGTGCCGCGCCACGCGAGGAAGCGCCCGTACGAAATGGGAGCTCCACCGGCGGCCTGGGCTGCGACCGTGGGGGCACCGTCGTGACCAGCCGCAGCGTCGGTGACTCGAAACACAACTGCGTCGGCTCCGTCACATGCCGACACGAGTGCAACAACGTCGCCGGGCGATGCTTGTTCGATGAGGTGGGCGAGCATCAGGCCTGGCTGAGCCGCGCCACATTGTCCAACGACAGCCGCGAAGTCGTCGACCACGTGAGCGACGCCGAGTTTGCCGCCCACGGTCTTGGCCATGCGGGCAGTCGGCGCAGAAACGGCAACTGCTATCAGCTCGGCAGGGGTGATGTCGGCGGCAGCGCAAGCGTCGGTGAGCGCGGCAACGGCAAGGGGCACGAGTGTTACGCCGCTGAACTTTTCATCCCAGATCTTGGAGTGCGTGTCGCCTGGGGTTCGCCACCGGTCGATGAATTCAGCAGTACGGCTTGCCGTGCCCATGATCTCGGCAAGTACAGGGGTGTCTGGCGACTCATCGCCGATGATGAGGGCGCTCGCCGCGTCGCCTCCGCTGGCTTCTTCGGCTGAACCCGCCAGGCCGACTCGAATGTCCGCGGCAGTTACCAGCGTGGTGCCGTGTCCGCAGCTTGCGAGCAGCACGCCAGCGACAGCCGAGCGTGTTGACAGGCCGAGGTCAGCAGCGATTGCGGTGTCGCCGAGCCGCAGGGCGGCGTGGATTGCGGTGGCGTTGGTGCGGTCGGCATAGGCCGGGTTGACGCTGCAGAACAACACCAGGTCGGGCGAGGCCGGTGTGGTGCGCATCGCCGAGCGCGCCGCCTCGACTGCCATCGTCGTAGGGTCTTCGTCGAAGCTGGCCACGGTGCGAGAGCCTCG
The DNA here is from genome assembly GCA_937991435.1 of uncultured Acidimicrobiales bacterium. GTDB lineage: Bacteria > Actinomycetota > Acidimicrobiia > Acidimicrobiales > UBA10347 > UBA10347. The sequence continues at coordinate 2,794 of CALKPY010000024.1, read as the reverse complement.
ACCGCCGCTGCGACCCAACACCTTGCCAATGTCGGCTCGATCGAGTCGACGAAATGGTAGGTACGTGCCCCAGGCAATGATTCCGCGCATCGACAGCAGGGTACATCTGACGAAGCGTCAGATTCGTAGCCACGCCGAGCGAGTCGTGAAGTAGCGTCGCCACGATGAAGCTTGGTGACATTGCAAACGAAGGTGCCTCGGCGAATGGGCGACCACTTGATGGTGTGCGGGTGTTGGCCCTCGAGCAGATGCAGGCGCTTCCGTTTGCCACCCAGTTGTTGGCGCGACTCGGTGCCGACGTGGTCAAAGTCGAACACCCCAAGGGCGGCGATCTTGGTCGCGGTTCGCAACCAGCAATGACCGACCCCGAGGGGCGCAACTTGGGAGCGACGTTTCTGCGCAACAACTTGAACAAGCGATCGATCACCGTCGACCTAAAGTCAGATCGCGGCCGTCAGCTGGTGCTCGACCTGGCTCCAAAGTTCGACATCGTGGCCGAGAATTTCAAAGCAGGGGCGCTCGGGCGAATGGGTCTGGGCTATGACGATGTCGCCGCGGCGCACCCACAAGTCGTCTACCTGTCGATCAGCGGCTTCGGGAACACCATCGCCTCGCCGTATGACTCGTGGCCCGCGTATGCCGGTGTGGCCGAGGCTATGAGCGGGCTCTATGAATGGAAGCGCCCAGTCGGAGAACCGCCGGTCGTGAGCCCCGTCGGCGCCTTAGGCGACATCGGCACCGCCTTGTTCGGGGTCGTTGGCGTGCTGGCCGCGCTTCGCCATCGAGACCAGACCGGCATTGGGCAGCACGTGGATATCGCAATGTTCGACTCAATGGTGGCGTTTGCCGATGTTGTGACGAACTTTTGGTCGATGGGCGTGCGGCCCGAGCCTGGAGTGGGGCTGCCGATGATTCTCGACGGATTCGAGGCGGGAACGGGCTGGTTCATGATCCAAGTCGGCCGTGAGCATGAGTTCGGCCGCTTGGCCACGTTGCTTGGTAACCCCGAATGGATCGAAGCGGATCGATTCGCGACGCGAGCCGGATGGCGAGCAAATATCGACGAGATCCGAGCGGCCGTGCGGTCTTGGGCACGAACTATGACGAACGTCGAGGCGTGCCATGCGTTAGCGGCGGCGGGTGTCGCTGCCGGGCCTGTGCTGAGCGCCGAACAGGTGATCGCGGATGAACACGTAGCCGCCCGCAACATGCTCGTGGAGATCCCTCATAGCGACGATGGGGCAGACCCGGTCATCGTGCCGGGTAACCCGATCAAGCTGTCGCAGGTGGCCGACGGAGGCGATTCCCGTATGCCTTGGCTGGGTGAGCACACCGTCGCGGTGCTGACCGAAGAACTCGGGCTCACCGCACAACAGGTCGATGTGCTGCGAGGCAACGGCGTCGTCGGCTGAGGTGCGTTTCGACCCGCCAGCTGCGATCATGACGATTGGCGATGTACAACGGGGACAAGGGGAATAGTCATGAGTGGTGGCGACGCAGCAATGCGTACATTCGGTGCCGAACAGGCGGTGCCAACTTTTGAGAACCCAGCGTTCACGGCGTTGAAAAAGCCACTCGCAGAATCTCGCGTCGCCATCGTGACGTCGGCAGCGCTGCACCGCCCTGATCAAGATCGGTTCACGGCGGCCGACACAGGGTTCAGGGCCCTCAATAGGGCTGACCGCAACCTGGTAATGGGCCACTGGAGCCCGAACTTTGATCACAGCGGCTTCCAAATGGATATCAATGTCGTCTACCCAATCGATCGCCTCGAAGAACTGGCAGCTGACGGATTGATCGGCGATGTTGCTCCACGACACTTTGCATTTGCTGGTAACCAACCCGACACTGTCAGCGAACTTCGTCTCGATACTGGCCCAACATGTGCCCTCGAATTGATCGCCGACGCGGTCGATGTCGTTGTGCTCACCCCCGTTTGACCGCTGTGCACGCGCACCGTGAGTGTGCTCGCCCATGTCTTTGAAGCTGCCGGTCTAGCGACCGTCGTGTTGGCTTCCATGAAAGAAGTCGCCGAGCGAATAGCTCCGCCACGAACGCTCTACTGCGAGTTCCCTCTTGGGCGACCGTTGGGCCGGCCCGACGATGCAGAACTCCAGCGAAACGTGTTGACCCGTGGTTTGGGACTGCTGTCCGAAACCGCGTCAGTGTTCGACACCTACCCCGAGATTATCGAGTCAGATGAGACACCTTTGTCGTGTGCTCTGCCGCCCCGGTTCGATGCGTCGTTGCCGCCAGCGGTTGACGAGGCGCGGGGCCTGCGAGCTGCCTACGACCGCGCACGAGAAGCCAACAGGGTCACGGCGGTAGGCCGGGCGATCGACGTCGACACCATCGAATCGGCACTTGATGCGCTGCATCAATGGGCGCAGGGTGCTCCATGGAAAGAAGTCGCGTTGCCAGGCAAGAACACCGTGGCGGTGTGCCACGACATTCGCGCCTACTACACCGAGGCTGCGCTTGAGCTGGCGACTGCCCCGGCAGGTAGCCGATCTGTCGAAGCGTGGTTCTACGAAGACACCGAAGCCGGGAAAACGATGATGGCTGCACGAGCAGCGCTCGAAGCACAGGGCGCCCCGTTTGGCTTCTGGTTCTATATGGCCCCCGGCCACCGCTAGAGACAAATCCCACGCGTTGGTTGCGGGGTCGACTTCGGCAGTAGCCGCCCTGGTTTCACCCCCGCTTGAGATACGTCGTACGATCACCGAAGTTGGCACGATCTGTCGGTGTTGACAGTTCACAGGAGCACGTCATGGCAATAAACCCCGCAGCTGTT
>CALKPY010000023.1 GCA_937991435.1 uncultured Acidimicrobiales bacterium | reverse complement strand
GCCCGATTGCACACCGGTGTTGTACGAATCGAGCGCCCGGCCCGTCGTCAACCGCAGGGGAAATTGTTCAGACAATTCTTCTTTGGGTCCTTGATGGACCAGAGCGCTAAATGGTGCGGGGGAACGACCTTCGAGATCGTCAGCCCACAACCAGCCGTGCAGAAACGGTGAGCCCGGGTGCTCAAGCGAAGGGCACGGCCATTGCAGTCCGCCAGTTTCTTCGAGACGTTCCCAGCTCATGCCCGCGTGCATTGGTGACAGCGTGCGCAGTTCATTCCATAGCTGCTCTGAGTCGACTTCGCCGAAATCGGTGCCCATCTCGCGGGCGATGTCGAACAAGATAGCGATGTCATCGCGGGCTTCGCCTGGCGGTGTCACTGCAGCTCGAACTCGTTGCACTCGACGCTCAGAAGACGTAACGGTGCCGTCGCTTTCGGCCCAAGCGATCGATGCCGGAAGCACCACGTCAGCCAGCTCGGCTGTGCGGGTGAGGAATATGTCTTGCACCACAAGGAAGTCGAGATTGCGCAACATGGCTCGGGCGTGATGAATGTCGGCTTCGCTATCGGCGGGGTTCTCGCCGATGACATAAACCGTGGTCAGATCGCCTCGTTCCATTGCTTCGAACATGAGGGTGAGATGAATGCCTGGGGTGGCGTTGAGCTCGCGACCGTTGAGCCACGGTTCGTACACCGCAGCGAACTTGGCGTTGGCGACCGGATCGTTGACGTTCTGAAATCCGGGGAGCTTGTCGGGCAGCGCACCCATGTCGCCGCCGCCCTGCACGTTGTTCTGACCGCGCAATGGCACGAGTCCGGAGCCCCAACGACCTACGTGACCAGTGAGCAGCGCAAGGTTGCAGAGCGCGAGCACATTGTCGACCGCATTGTGGTGCTCGGTGATGCCGAGCGTCCAAAGGATTTGGGCTGTCTCGGCCGTTGCATAGGCATGAGCCATCTCGCGAATCACATCGCCAGGAATGCCTGTTAGCTCCGCGCCTCGCTCCAGCGTGTAGGGCTCAACGGCTGCTTTGAGGTCTTCGAACCCTTGGGTGCTGTGGGCGATGAAGTCCTTGTTGTGCAGGTCGGCAGCGATGATCTCTCGCGCCACGGTGTTTGCGAGGGCGACGTCGCTTCCGACCTCGATTCCGAGCCACACGTCGGCGAACTTGGCTGACGAGGTTCGGCGTGGGTCGACCGCGTACATCTGGGCGCCGTTGTCGATGCCCTTCAGTAGATGATGAAAGAAGATCGGGTGTGCTTCGCGCGCATTAGAACCCCACAACAAGATGAGGTCGGTTTCTTCAATCTCTTTGTATGACGACGTGCCGCCGCCTGCTCCTAGAACTGTGGCCAGACCGACCACCGAAGGAGCGTGTCAAGTTCGGTTGCACGAGTCGATGTTGTTCGACCCGATCACCACCCGGGCAAATCGCTGCGCGGCGTAGTTCATCTCGTTGGTCGACTTCGAGCATGAGAACATGCCAAAGGTCTCGGGCCCGGCATCGCGTGCCGCGGAAAAACCCTCGGCGACGCGTGCGAGCGCTTGGTCCCATGTTGCGGGTTGCAGCTCACCGTCGACACGAATCAGCGGTGTAGTGAGTCGCGGCCGCGGTTGGTGCTGGCGAGTCTTATGTTTCACGGCGAAAGCGTAGTCACCGCGACCGGTCGCCGCTCGGCAAACGAGCAGCATTCACGGAGCGTGAGTTCAGCGCAGGTCGAACCGATAGACATTGGTCTCACGTTGCTCAAACCCGATGCGTCGATACAGCCGGTTTGCGGCTTCGCGACTGGGACGGCTGGTGAGGTCGACCGTAGTAGCGCCGAGTTCACGTGCGAGCTCGAGCGCCCGTACGTTGAGCCTGTTACCGATGCCGCGGCCACGCACTGCGGTGTCGACCACGACGTCTTCGATCCACGCTCGAATGCCAGTGGGGATCCCAAAGGTCACCAGGGTGAGGGATCCAACGATGCGGTCCTTGTCGAGTCGATCGCGAGCAAGTAACAACGTCGAGCTTTCGCTGTCGATCAAGGCCTGCAACGTTCGGGCATCTGGCGGCGCGTTTGACGTCGAAAGTTGCGGGATTAGCAATGCGAATGCTGTGACCACCTCGTCACTCGCAACGGTGGCTGTTTCGATGTGCAAATCAGAGTCTTCGGCGAGGTTGTCCACCCCGTCAGGCTAGGTGGCTCTACCTTCGCCCGCTGTAGTTGGCAGTTGGTTGTGGTTGTTTCGCCCGCGGGTACCGTGACGGAGTGATACAGGAAGCAGGGGATTCAACTCACGATCATGTGACTTGGTATCACCGCCCAGATGTCACTGAGCCGGTCATGGTTGTCGCCTTTGCAGGTTGGAACGATGCAGGCAATGCGGCGTCGGCGGCAGCTGAGTACCTCGAACAGATTTTCGATGCCGAGCCATTTGCAGCAATCGATGCCGAAGACTTTTTTGACTTCACTTCGGTTCGACCCAGCGTCGAACTCACGCCGTCAGGCGGTCGGCGCATCAGTTGGCCGACGACCACGTTCTCAATCGCCAAAGGAGTACTTGGCGGCCGCGACCTCGTGGTCGTGCGAGGCGTGGAACCACAGTTGCGCTGGCGCACCTTTTGCGAAGCAATTCTCAATGTGGTCGATGAGCTCAATGTCTCGTTGGGCGTGACCTTCGGAGCGTTGCTCGCGGATGTACCGCACACCCGCCCGACCGTGGTCTATGGCACGTCATCTGGTGGTGCTCCTGAGATGAAGGGCTTGGAGCCCTCGAGTTACGAGGGTCCGACCGGCATTGTCGGCGTCTTGCATTCGTCGTTCGCAGTGCACGGTTTGCCGTACGCGTCGTTCTGGGCTGCAGTGCCTACCTACGTGCCTGGGGCGATGTCTCCCAAGGCTGCGGTGGCGCTGCTCAAGCGAGTCCGGGACCTGATCGGCGGCGAGATCTCGCTTGATGATCTTGAGCGAGAGAGTCGCGAGTACGTCACTCAGGTCGCTACCTATGTCGAAGAAGATGCAGAGACGCTCGAGTTCATCGCAGAATTGGAACGACACTACGACGCCAACCACGAGGCCTCGCCAGAGCAACTGGTGGCCGAGGTTGAGCAGTTTCTTCGCCAACGCGGCGATCACTGACCTTCGATCGTTACCACCGCGTACCGCAGCTTTGAGCTGTCGCTTGTTTAGTTGGCGGGTCGAATACCGACGTCGGGAGCCGAGCGAGGGTTTGCAGCGAGGAACTCGTCGAGATTGAGTGTTTCTGTACTTTCGAATCCTGACGGGAGCCAGATGTCACCAGCTTCGGTGAAGAAGTAGATCTCCCAATTCCAAATCGTCTGGTAGCCCTCGGGTTCCTGCCTCAGTAATTCGGCGTAGGCCTGCACTGCGGTGACGTAGTCGTCGCTGTTGTTGTAACCCCAGAGCGCGCCTTGCATATCGGCTGGTCCACCTCGCCGCACGAGATACCGAGCGGCGGCATGGATGGCATCGCTCGGATCGTTGATGTCGCCCTCGCCAATGCCCGCTTCGTCCCATGTCGTTGGCAAGAACTGCATCGGTCCTTGCGCCCCCGCGCTACTGAGGCCACGAATTCTGCCGATGCCGGTTTCGATCAGATTGATCGCGGCCAGGTACTCCCACTCGATCCCCGTGGCCTGCTCCGCAGCTTGGTAATACGACATCAACGCGTCGGCGGGTTCGGGGTCGACGATGCGCCAGGCGGGAATGAAATCGGCAGCGTCGTAACCGCTGTGCAGACCAATCAGCGCCCGACGCGCATTGAGATGGAGCGTCGTCGTTGCTCGCTGGTTTTGGGGAAGAGCCGCAAACACGCGAGCGTCCCACTCAGGTCGGTAGCCAAGCGCCCGGATCGCTACCTGATGCAGGTGCCCGAACCGCTGGCGCTCGATAAGCGTGTTGGACAGGTCGCGAGCACCGGCATCGCCCGCAGAGATCTGGGCGGCTAGTGACTCTGGATCTGTTGCCACTCGTGGTGCAATCCTCTCCTGGGCGCTGGTGGACGCCGCAGTCATAGTCGGCGTTGGCTGGGGAGCAACTGTGCTCAGGGGCGTGGCGCCACCTGATTCGGATTTTTCATCGGCACTGGATGTCGCCTGAGGTCCACCGGGCTCGCTTGTCGCCGCAGCCGCGTCTTCGCGCTGATCAGTTGCCGCTGAACCTGTTGCTGGCTGGTCCGCGGTGGCATCGACGCTGGTCGGTGTTTCAACCGTGACGGGTAGATCGCCCGCGTTGGTCATGTCGATGGTGGTTGTGGTGGCGCAGGCGGCAACAACCCACAGACCCGCGACCAGCGCCGTCAAGGCAACAGTGGCGCTTCGAACCCCGCCGCCAACACAAGGTTGTCGACGAACAGCGGCAGGTTGAAAGCATTGGAGATCGCGCACGACGAGAGGTTACGTCGGTGCCGCAGCGCGAGAACGTCGCCATGGTGCGGCGATACCATCGACGCCAGTGGAAGCAGTGCGCAAAGGAATCACCTTCCTCCGAAATGACGTGCGCAAACTGCTTCGCTTTGCTGCGGTATCAGCTATCACCGTGCCAATGGGAATCGCGCTGCTGTGGTTGCTGCTGCAGACCGATATGTCTGAAGTCCTTGCCAACGTCATCGCCGCGTCGGTTTCGACTATTCCGAACTATTTCTTGAACCGCTACTGGGTTTGGAACAAACGAGGGCGAAACAGCGTGAGTCGAGAGATTGCGCCGTTTTGGGCTATGGCCTTTGTTGGACTTGTGGTGTCGACCTTGTTCGTGTGGATCGCATCGAAGTGGACAGAAGCTGATCTGGTGTTTCTCGCGGCGAACTTTGCGGCTTTCAGTTTCGTGTGGGTGTTTAAGTTCACCGTGATTGAGCGATACCTGTTTGGCGAATCCGCTCCACAACAAGCTGCGTCAGCAGTTAGATGAGACGATTGACATGCTGACCGAGCAACAACGTTCCCAGGCCGAAACTGCACGCGGCTTTATGCCGAACGATGAAGGGCTAGCGCTCTACGATGCTGCGGTATCGACCACTGGGTCTGCTCCATGGCTCGAGGTCGGCAGCTACTGCGGCAAGTCAACGCTGTACTTCGGGTTCGCGGCCGCGGCACGCGGAACAGTTCTTTTCGCGGTTGATCATCACCGTGGCAGCGAGGAGAACCAGGCTGGCTGGGAACATCACGAACCTGACCTCGTCGACCCTGCCCTGGGTGTGATGGACACCCTGCCGATCTTCCGACGCACGGTGTACGACGCTGGGCTCGAAGATTCGGTGGTAGCGGTGGTCGGTGACTCGCCAACTATTGCTCGTCACTGGACAACACCTCTCGGGTTGCTCTTCATCGACGGCGGCCACGGTAAAAAACCTGCACATGACGACTACGACCTTTGGGTTCCGCATGTGGCCGAGGGTGGTCTGCTGCTCATTCACGATGTGTTCCCTGATCCAGCCGATGGAGGCCGCCCGCCGTATGAAATCTGGTGCCGGGCGATCGAGAGCGGTGCCTTTGCTGAGGTGAGCGCCACGGGGTCGCTTCGAGTTCTGCGGCGTATCGGCGCTGGGCACTGATTGATGGGCACTCATTGATGGGCACTGTTCGATGGGCACTGATTGATGGGCACTCATTGATGGGCACTCATTGATGGGCACTCATTGATGGGCACTCATTGATGGGCACTCATTGATGGGCACTGTTTGATGGGTACTGAATCATGAGGGCGCAATGACCACGATCGAGACGCCTGCTATCGGGCAGCCTGAGATCGAACAGGCTGCGGAGCGACTTGGCGATGCGCTGCGAGTCACGCCGGTTATCGACCCGCGTCACGACTTCTTCGGTCGTGCTGCCAGCATCAGCTGCAAGCTTGAGTTGTTGCAGCACACCGGGTCGTTCAAACCTCGCGGCGCCCTGAACAGAGCGCTTGTGGAACAGATCCCGGAGCCCGGGCTCATCGCAGCGAGCGGCGGAAATCATGGCCTGGCCGTGGCATGGGCGGCGAGACGTCTCAACGTCGCCGCCGAGATATTTGTCCCCGAAGTGTCACCGGCGACAAAGGTCGACGCCCTACGAGAACTCGGTGCAACGGTGCACGTCACAGGAGCGCTGTATGCCGATGCGTTACTGGCGTGCCGTCAACGTCAAACAGAAACCGGTGCCCTGGACATTCACGCGTATGACCACCTCGACACGATCGCGGGAGCGGGAACAATCGCCCGTGAGATGCACCAGCAACTCGGCGAAATCGACACGGTGCTCGTCGCGTTGGGTGGTGGCGGCCTGGCGGCTGGCGTCGCTGCATGGTTTGCGACGTTGAACACCAAGGTGATCACGGTCGAACCCGAGCGCAGTCGCTGTTTCGCAGCGGCTCATGCGGCGGGCGAACCTGTCGATGTCGAGGTTGGTGGGCGAGCTGCAGATTCGCTTGGCGCACCACGTATCGGGCTCACGAACTGGCAGGTTCTGAAGGCGGCAGGGGTCGAGCCGGTGACGGTGAGCGATGATGCGATCCTCTACGCTCAACGCCGCTTCTGGAATGATTTAAAGCTCGTCGTCGAACCGGGCGGGGCGGCAGCCGCAGCGGCTATTTGGGGCGGAGCGGTGACTCTTTCGGCCGACGAGCGCGTGGCCGTGATCGTGTGTGGCGCAAACACCGATGCTGCGTCAGTGCGGTAACTGGCCCTCGATTCCCGGCTTTGTGCATGGGGCCCTACGGTGGAGCAATGATCACCAACACTCTTTCTGTGAGTCGAGCCGACTTCGAGCGTCGGACCGGCTGGCAACTCAAGCCTGAAGACGCGTGCAAAGGAGCGGTGTGCGTGCCACTCGACCCCGCGCCGGTCGGCGATGTGGTCAACCTCGAACAGCTCGCCGAGCAGATGCACTTGCCGCTCGTGCACGAACCCCAACACGGTGTTTGGGCCGTTGGTCCCGAATCGATTGGTGCTCGTGCGCTCGCGAGCGCTCAGGCGGCGAACCTCATGCTTCCGGATATCAACGGCGACACGTTTGAACTCGATTCGTTACGCGGCACCAAAGTGTTGCTGGTTGCATGGTCGCCGTATTGAGGTTGCTCAGCTGACCTGCCCGTGTGGCAGGCCTTTCGCAATGAGATGGCTCCGCTGGGGCTCGAGATTGTCACGGTTGGTCTCGACACTGCTGGTGTCGAAGCGTGCCGCCCCTTCATCGAATCGGCCGCACCTGAGCACCCGTCATTGATCGATGCGCACCATCGCATGGCCGAATTGTTCGGCGTCGTGAACATTCCCAATGGGGTTTGGATTGACGAACACGGACAGATTGTGCGCCCGGCTGAACCTGCCCCCGCGCCGCCGTCCATTGAGCTTGAGCGCAACATGAACCTCGGCGACATGGCAGAGATTCCGGAACGCATGATGGCCATCATGGGCGAAGCCTCGAAGATCCAGGCCAACCCTCAGGGATACGAAGCAGCGTTGCGCGACTGGGCGGCCAACGGTGCTGACAGCGAGTTTGCGCTCACCGAACACGAAGTCATCGAACGTTCCGGAAGCCGATCTTCTGCCGAGGCGCTCGGCCACGCGCATTTCGAAATGGCCACACATCTGGAACTCACTGGCGACCACGATGCGGCGATTCGGCATTTCCGTTCAGCGCACGAACTGGTGCCGTCGAATTTCGCGTATCGCCGCCAAGCGTGGTCCCTTGAACCATCGCTCGACGGACCACTCGCTCGCTTCTGGCAGGGCCCTGCTGCTGGCGATGAGGCGGCTTGGCCCTACGCCGGCGACTGGCTCACCGATGTTCGCGAGATGGGGGCCGAGAACTACTACCCAACCTGGACTGCCTGAGTTCAAGCTGACACAGGTCAACGACCAAGGCGGTTGCCGAACCTACGGTGAGTGGGGCGGTACTCTTTGCCCGACATGGACCTCGAGAACCCAAAGCCGGCGACCTCGTCACGCGACCGTTCCACGAGTCAAGGCACCATGAAAAGGCCCAGTGAGTCCGAGCTCGACGGTGATCGTCGGGTCGCGTTGCGAGCGCAGGCGCGCCGTTTGATCGGGCCAACCCACGCCTTGGTTGAGCTTGATGAGTCCGGTCGGGTCGTGTTCTCGAGCGGGTCCTGGGTTGATGCTGCTGGTGCGCCGATCGCAGCGGCGTCTGATCTCACCCAGCTCGTCGCCGATGGCGACCGTGATCCGTTGCGAGCCGTGTTGGCGAGGCCGAGCCGTGAGACCACGGAGTTTTCTCTGTCGTTGTTGGCTCAGTTGGATACTGAACGTGAATCGGGCTCGCCGTGCAAGCTTGTTGTTTCTCGAATCGAAGCGCCGCACGCACCGGGTATCCATACCCTTGTAGGCCTGGTTGGCGAATCCTTGGGATCGTTCTCACAACTAGCTGGTGCCCCAGCCGCCGTTGAGAACTCCCCGTTAGCAGCGACCGAACAGTCCGGCTCGCCGCCACCTATGTGGACCGGTTTCCGACAACGCACCGATCGTTGGCTTGCGAGTCGGGAACTGACCTGGAACCAGGTTGGCGTGGCCGCGCTCGTTGTGTTCGTAGCCTTTGTGCTTCGCACCTGGGACCTTTCAGAACTGCCCGTTGGAATCCATGGTGACGAAGCGTTGATGGGAGTCGACGCACGTCGAATCGTGCTCGATGGCTGGATCGGTATCTACACGCCAGAAGCACTTGGCCAGCCCACGGCTCCCATGTACTTCACAGCGCCGTTTGAGGCCTTTTTTGGTCCGTCGGCCTTTGCAGTTCGCATCGGATCAGCCGTTGCCGGCACGCTCACCGTTGCGTTGATATACCTCGTTGCGCAGCGCCGCTTCGGCCATGAAGTGGGCGTAGCCGCGGCCGTGGTTCTGGCGGCCATGCCGTGGTCGCTGCATTTCTCGCGGATTGGTTTCCCGCTGGCGTGGTGGCCGCTCACCGTACTTGCAGCCGCGGCGCTGATCGATCGCGCTGGGCAGTCGGGTCGCCGGCGCGATTGGGCACTCGGCGGGTTTGCGGCGGCGTTTGGCGTCTATGTGTACAACTCGCATTGGGTATGGGGGGCTGCAGTTTTCGTAGCTGTCGCCTCGTGGTATGTGATCGGTGGTCGCTACACCGATCGTCGAATCAGCACACTCATATGGGGGCCGATCGCCGCCGGGTTCACGCTCGTTCCGATGTTTCGCTACATGGTTGACCCAACCAAGGGATACGGGGGCCACTTCAGGTTGGTCAGGCGTACGAATACGCCTGACTGGGAGCAGGCATCGTGGCTTGAACGAATCGGTGATGTTGCAACGTGGTACGCACAGGCCTGGAAGTATCTGGTCTGGTCACCAATCCCCGACGGTGGTGATGCATCGGGTGTGATTCGACAGGTACCGCTCGTCGTAGCGTTTTTTGCCATTATTGGCCTGCTGGTTGTGCTGTATCGAAACCGCACCTTGTTCATGGCCATCGCACTCGCGACGATTGCAGTTATGCCGATCGCACCGGCGATCACCGTGAATGGCTATGTCCGCCGTGCCTATGCGATGGCTCCATTCCTCGCCATTCTCGCGGGTGTCGGTGTAGTCGCCGCAATCACGCTCGTGCGCGGGCTTCACGTCCCGTCAGCGGCGGTATTGACCGTCGGGGTTGTCGCCGGCCTGCTACTCACGAGCGTCGTTCCGTATTTCACGACATTTCGAGATGACGGATTTCAGAAGTGGGTATTTGTTGAAGAGCTCGAGTCGGCTTCGCAGATCATTGAGCAGAACACTGACCGCCAAGCGGTGTTCGTCAACTGGTACTCAGGGCGTCACTACATTGACTACTCATCGTTGACGTACCGCTTGCCCGGACTTCAAGGCGCGAATCGGGCACCGCTCGATCAAGGTTTCGCGGACCCGATGAACATCGACCTTTGGGATACGCCGCGAGCCCAATTGTTCCTGCTCATTGGCCCCTATGTCGATCAGATCGATGCCTTGGTACAGCGCTACCCGCAGGGAGAGATCGTCGCTCGCCGACAGTCACCGCCGGTGGCCGGCTTCCTGGTCCCAGCGCCCTAGCGCCAGATCATCGGGCAGAAGCTGCGCCGGTCTGTAGCTCAGCGGGGTCCCACAACAGGCGCGAAGCCGGAGTCGCTCCGCACAGTGCATCGGCAGCCAGAACAATTGCCGCGGCGGTGTAGGTCGAACGTTCGCCGCCTGGGAAGTTCACTCGTTGCGGAAATGCCATGCCGGTGAAGTAGGCGCCGTCGTCGTCACGATTGAGTTGCGCCCACGCGAACAGATCATGGGCCATCTGGGTATCGCCGACGGCCAGGTAGGCCATTACTGCTTCGCAGGTCTCGGCTGAGGTCACCCAGTCTTGGTCGGCGACGCAGCGCACACCCTTGCCAGTCATGATGAACTTCGACTCGCCAGCACGCAGATGCTCGAGCCCGGCATTACCAGTGATCACACCCGTGAGTACTGGGTAATACCAGTCCATCGCCCACCGCTGTTTGGGGGCGAAGACCTCGGGCGTGTTGCGAATACATGTGTCGAGACGAGTGCTGGCCTGTCGCCAACACGGCCGGGCCTCGCCCATCAGGTCGGCGAGTGCTGCTGCGGTTCGAATGCTGTGGCTTATTGATGAGCTTCCGGTCAGAAGCGAAAACGAAAAGGCCGTGCCGTCGGGGTGGCGAGCCCACGTGATGTCTCCGGCAGGACGCTGCAACGCGATCACCCAGTCGATCGCCCGATTCACGATGGGCCAATAGCGATCGATGAACGATTCATCGCCTGTGAGCAGCCAGTGGTGCCATACACCGACAGCAATGTAGGCAATGGTGTTGGCATCGAAGAGATGCTTCTCGATGTCATCACCGATGTAATACTGATGCCAGCTGCCGTCGTCGAGTTGCATATCGGCGAGCCATTGATACGCCAGCTCGGCTTCGTCGGTGAGCCCGGCGGTAGCAAGAGCCATTGCGTTTTCGACGTGGTTCCAGGCATCGGTGTGTCCGCCCGGGAACCAGGGAATCTGCCCGTTTGTGCGTTGAAGTTCGGCGATCGACTCGGCAGTGGATCGCACCTCGGCCGCAGTCAGCACGCCGTCGACTGATGGAATCGGGTGGCCAGACGCGCCGCTGGGCGCCGTTGTCTGAGAGGTCGTCATGTCAGCGGTCGATCAGTGTTGCTGGTTTCTCGGCATAGATGACCGTGCTCTTGCCGATGATTGGGTCGAGTGCCTTGGCCGCGAGTTGCAGGACCTTGGGCTGATCGGTGATCTCCCAGACCAGCAGGTCGTGGTAGCGCTTGACCAGCGGATGGTCGTCGTTATCGATACCTACCGCGCATTTGAGCCACCAGTAAGGGCTGTGGAGCCCATGGGTGTTGTGGGCATCTTGGGGTCGCAACCCGACGCCGGTCATTTTCGCCCGCAGCTGATTGCGCGTGTAGATGCGCACGTGGCCGCCCACCGAGGCAGGGGCGTGGTACTCGCTGTTGATGGCCCAGCAGAGTCGTTCTGGTCCAAAGGTTGGGACTGTGGCCGCCAACAGTCCACCCGGCTTTAGTACCCGGGTCAGCTCAGCCAGGGCATCGATGTCGTGCGGAATGTGCTCGAGAACTTCGCTCGCGATGATGCGGTCGAAGGAATTGTCTCCGAATGGCAGCCGGGTTGCGTCGCCTGCGACCTGAGAACATTCGACATGTGGTTCGAGTTCGCCAGCGACCGACATTGCGCCGAAGGTGTTTCGAACATTGACGAGTTCGGGCACAGCCATGTCACACGCAGTGACGTGTGCGCCGCGTCGGGCCGCTTCGTAGGCGTGTCGCCCGAAGCCGCACCCGAGGTCGAGCAGCTGATGTCCAGATTTGAGACCGAGGCGGTCGTAGTCAACAGTGAGCATGCGTTAGAACGGCTTCGCGAATCGGGAACGTGGAGTGCTGTGGTATTCCTCGAGCAGAGCTCGGTACTGTTCGACAGTGCGAAGCGCGGTGTGGCGCCAGCTCCAGTTGTCGAGCACCCGTTCGCGCGCCGCGGCGCCGAGTCTTTGAGCCATAACTGGATCATCGAGCACGGTGCGCAGTGCACCGGCCAATTCGTCGGCGCTGCCTGGTTCGACGAGCAATGCTGACACGCCGTGCTCGCCGCAAACCTCGGGAAGCGCGCCCCCGGTCGTGGCCACCAGTGGAGCTGCCGATGACATTGCTTCGATCGCCGGAAGCGAGAACCCTTCGTACAACGACGGCACGCAGGCAACTTCGCATTCGCTGTAGAGCTCGACGATGCGCTCGTCGGGAACGCCACTGATCCACTCGACATGGTCTTCGAGGCCGAGCCGAGCGAGCGTCTCCATGGCCTTGCCGCCGTCCTTTGGCTTGCCGATGATCACCAAGTGAGCCTCGGGGCGCTCAGTCCTGAGCTTGGCAAGGGCCTCGAGCAGATAGTGCAATCCCTTCAGGGCCACGTCGGCACTGGCGGTGGTGACGATGCGGCCGGGTATTCGCGAGATCTGGGGCATGGGACGAAACAAATCAGGGTCGACACCGACAGGTACAACATGGATTCGGTCGCGGCTGACCTTGTGGTCATTGCAGATGTCGTCGAGACTCGACTCGCTGACGGTCATGACTCGCATCATGCGGCGCGCGACGCGCGTCTGCATCTTGGTAAATGCGTACCATCGACGTTTGCCGAACTGCTCGATCATCGAACGCGAGTGCTCGATCTCAAGTCGGCGATCCACCGTGATCGGGTGATGAATAGTCTCGAGGACCGGCAGCCCGGCCTGTTGCATAGCCAAGATGCCGTAGCCGAGCGTCTGGTTGTCGTGGACCAGATCGAACTCGTGCATGCGGGGCTTGATCGCGTTCCAGGCCCGCAAGCTAAACGACAATGGTTCGCTAAACGTACCAACCGTGTGGCTCAGCATCTCGACAGCGTCTTCGGCGCCCTTGAGCTCCCAAAACGCAGGCATGCGTCCGGGATATTGATCGTTCCAGATATCAAGGCTGGGAAGCTCGTGCAGTGCAACCGAGTCGTGAAGTACCGGGTACGGCTGCCCAGCGAACACCTCGACGTGGTGGCCGAGGTCGACCAGCGCTTTGGCGATGTAGCGGGTGTAGACACCTTGCCCGCCGCAGTGGGGCTTGCCGCGATAGGTCAAAAGTGCGATACGTAATGGCTGACCGGCAGCAGGGGGACTGGTGTCGCGTGAACTCGACATACGAGGCCGTTCTCTGGAGGGTGGGATATGCACGAACCACATGCACGTTTCGCAATAACGAATGTTACTGGCAGCTTGTTCCCTCGGCGGTAGCAAGGGTCACAGCGGCTCGTGACTACGTGAGATATCCGTTTACCGATCTCGGAGTTGAACAACGAGAAATAGGTGTATTCGCCAAGTTCGCTTCGAGCAGATGGCAATAGGGAGTGGTCCCTTGTAACGCCGCGCCATGCGATGGCGGCGTCTTCACTATTGTGACGCAATGAACAGGTGCGGGTGGGCAATGCGGGTGGTGATGCAGGTTGTCGCGACATTGACCGCGCTCGGTTTTTTTCTGATTGCGGCTCCGCTGGCTCAAGCGCAGTCAGGGTTTGTTGTCGAAGCGGGTTTCGGTGGCGAGTTTCGAGACGGAGCGTCGGTACCGGTAGTCGTGACGATCACCGCCGATCGGCTCATTGACGGCACCCTCGAAGTGCGCACCAGCGGCGGGTTCGGCCGAGGGATCACTGTCGGCGAGACGGTCACCACACCTGTCGAGCTTGCCGGGGGAACCACCAAGCAGTTTCTGGTCGTCATACCTGGCGTGTCATCTGACTTTGGTTCCCAACTGTCTGTATCGCTTGTTGAGAACGGCGAAGAAATCGCTGCCGAAGAGAACATTCGCCTTCGGCCGGTATTCGGTGATGAGCTGGTCGGGGTGTTTGGTGACTTGTCCCAGGACATGCCCGAGCGGGTTGCGCTTATGTCGGTCGACGCGTCGAGCCGGCTCTTCGAACTCACCCCTGCGTTCCTCGAGACATACGGTGCGATCGACCCGCTGGCGGCGGTAGTCATTTCGACGGCAGATTTCCGAGCGCTTCGCGATGCAACCCAATCCCAAATGTTGTTCTGGGTCCATGATGGGGGAACGCTGCTCATCGTTGGTCAAGGTGCTGCCGAAGAGGTTGCTTCGATTTCTGGGAAAAGCACGGAAAAGGACACTGCACTGCCGTACGGGGTTGGACACCTTCGGGCCGTATCCGATGCTGAGGGTTGGCAGGATGCACTCGTTCCGTCGGAATACACCTTCAACTCCGGCGAAGGTTTCGGTCGCGAACTCACCGGCGACACCTTCTTTGGTGGTGAACCGGTCAGCCAGACGCTGGCGGCTGACTCTGGTTTTCGCCTGCCTTCGCTCCCGTGGATGCTCGGCCTGCTCTTTGCCTACCTCTTGATCGCCGGCCCCTTGCTCTGGATCGTGCTGCGGTTGCGAGGCAGCACCATGGCTATTTGGATAGCACTACCGGCCGTCGCCCTATTGTTCACCGGCGCAGTTTGGATTACGGGCTCGTCACTTCGATCGGGTACTGATCAGGCTCACGCCACGGTGCTTGAGATCACGCCCGCGGGTGCGCGAGCAAGCACTGCTCACCTGCTGACATCGCGATCCGGAGGCATCGAAAGCCTTGCCTTGCCGAGTGAATGGGCGTCGACGTCGTCTGCGCTTCCGGCGTTTATGTTTGGGCCGAGTTCTTCTGGGTCGACGCGGACGACTCGCGACGGTGACTCATCGACGATCCGAGCGACGCTCGATGCTGGAGACTTCGCCATAGCTCATGCTGTGGGGCCAATGCCACAGTTCGACGGAGCACTTCGGGTGACTGCGGTTTCCGACGTCGACGGCGAGGTTCGCGGCACGGTCACCAACAACTTGTCGGTCGACCTCGAAGAAGTTGGTTTGTTCGCTGATCAGGCAGGGAAGAACCTGGGAACAATCGCGGCAGGTGAAACGATCAACTTCGTCTTGACAGGTGGAGCGCGTGACCCGTTCCGAGGTGAACCAATCGATTTTGTTGTGTGGCGCCGGCCAAACAACTTTGGCCCGTTCGGCCCGGTACCCGATGCTGATACGGCATACGCCGGCTCCCTCTGGTCCGAGTTTGTGTGGAAGAGCGGCCGAAGCAGCCGGCCAATCGGGCAGGTCGTCGTGGCCGGCTTCACCCGAGAACTCCCGGCGCCGATTGACAGCGACGTCGACGCCGGACGCACGATGGTCGTAACTCGTGCAGTGATCGAACCAGAAGGAACCGTCACCGACCTCACGGTTGCTCGCGAACTCATTCGGGGCCCCGGCCAGACGCCCGACGGCGAGAACTTTGACTCCTTTGATGGACCGCCCATATTCGGAGCTACGTGGCGATTCACCGCACCGGCGCAAGCTGGCGCTGGCACGCCGTTGCAACTCAAGTTGCCTCGATCAACCGAGGAGCTCCAGCTCTACATCAACGGCGAGTGGCGCGAAGTAGCACTGGGGGAGACGGTGCCGAGCTCTCTTGCCCTCGAACCTGAGTGGTTCGACAGCGGATCATTGACGGTGCGCCTGTACTTCAGCGCTCGCAATGGCCCAGCCGTGCCGCCTCGGTCCTTCGTCATTACGGGTGTCGACTCTGACGATCAGCCGTCAGAGGTCGAATTCACCGAAGATGAGAAGACAGAAGACGAGGAAGCAGCATGAGCACGCTCGGAACGTCGGTTATGCCGGTGGTGCCGATCTCATCGCCCGAGCCGCCTTCGCGACCGGCGTTGGTACGAGCACGATCGTTGACAAAGAACTACGGATCACTAGCTGCTGTCGACAACATCGACTTCGACATTCCGCGCGGTTCAATCTTTGGTCTAATCGGGCCGAACGGCGCGGGTAAATCTACGACGTTCGCCATGGTCGCGTCGCTGCTCATTCCCACTTCGGGCACGGTGACCATTGCCGATTTCAATCCGATGACCGACCGTATGCAGGTGCGTCGGCGCGTCGGATATATGCCCGACAACATTGGTGTCTACGGCGACTTAACAGCGGTTGATTACCTTCGGTTCTTCGCTGCGTCGTACCGGATCAAGCCCAAGGCCTGGGACCCGCTCGTCGATGGCCTGCTCGAACTCGTTGACCTTGCCGATAAGCGTGATGCCCAGGTCGATTCGTTGTCCCGAGGCATGAAGCAACGACTGAGTCTGGCGAGGGCACTGGTGCACGACCCGGAGCTACTCATTCTCGACGAGCCAGCGAGCGGCCTCGATCCGCGTGCTCGCGTCGAGCTGCGGGAGCTTCTTTTGCAGTTGGCCCGCATGGGTAAGACCATTCTGATCAGCTCGCATATTCTCGCGGAACTTGAGGCCGTCTGCTCTGACATTGCAATCATGGAAGGTGGCCGGATCCATGCAATCGGGGCACCAGCTGATATTCGCGCCGCCACGAATACAGGGTCACGAATAGCGGTGGCTTTCACCGACGGCAGCACCGAGGAATACCCCGTATCCGATGCGCTCACGCAAGCAGCACTGCTGCGAAGGCTGGTGATCGAGGATCCACGCGACGTGTTGTCTTTTGCGCCTGTCGACGCCGACCTCGAAGGGTTGTACATGCAGATCACCGACACCGTTCGTGCCGGCGAGGTCGAAACAGCGGCCGTTGCATCGGTTGATCCGCTGCTTGATCCAATGGCAGGTACCTGATGTCGATTGTTGATGCAGTTGCGTGGCGCAATCCGGTACTACACCGAGAGCTGAAACAGCGAGCAAGCACCCCGAGGATGATGCTTGTCATCACCCTGTATCTCGTGGTCTTGACCGCTGTTGTTTTCGCCCTGTACCAGGCCCGAACCGGCGATCGCACGGGATCGTTCGGCCAACCAGGAGTCACTGAGATCGCGTCGATCGGGCAGAGCCTGTTCGAGTACGTGCTGTTCTTCATGGTGATCCTGGTGCTGTTCATCGTTCCGGGATTTACCGCCTCGTCAATAGCGGGCGAACGCGAACGTCAGACGTTGCGCGCTTTGCAGGTGTCGTTGTTGTCACCGCGAAGCATCGTGTTTGGCAAGGTCGGAGCTTCGGTAGCGGCAACCGTGCTGTTGCTGGTGGCGTCGTTGCCGTTGCTGGCGGTTGCGTATCTCATTGGCGGAATCACCTTTGGGGAGATCTTTATCTCGCTTGGCGTGGTGTTGTTCGCGGCGTTCGGCTTGGCATGTATCACCGTTGCCTGTTCAGCGATCGTCAAGCGAGTGTCGGGTGCCATCTTGTTGGCCTATGGCATCGTGTTGTTACTTGTTGGCGGCACGTTTGTGGGCTATGCCGTGCTGCAGGAAGTCGACGCATCGCGTGGCAGCGACCTCGCGCAACCGCCATCATGGGTCATGGCGGCGAACCCGCTCGCTGCGGTGGCTGACGTGTCGCAGCGATCCGTTAGTGATCAGACTGACGACGACCAGTTCGGCGAGTTTGGACCCTTTGGGCCAAGCTTCGGCAACTCGCAGGTCGAGTCCCCGCTGAGCGCAGTGCGCGACCTCATGCAACCGAAGTTCCCACAGAACGGTTTCGGCTTCAATGACGGCCCATTCCCGGTTCCGATTCCGGTGGGCATCGACGAGTTCGGCAATGTGATTCAAGACAACCGTGGCGGTAATGACCAGGGGGCGTCTGACGATGGCGACCGGGTGCCGTTCATTGCTGAGTTCTTCATCTTGTTTACCGCGTTATCGGTCACGGGCCTGGCCATCGCCATCTGGCGAGTCCGGACCCCTGCGCGAACAGAGCGCTGATATGTCGACTCCACTCCAATCATTTCTCGCTGCCGTTCGTCGACGACTTCGACTGGTCTGGGCGCTCGCAACTGCTCAGTTCGCCGGTCCGATTCTTGCAGGCGCGTTGTGTCTGATGGTGTTGATTGGTTGGGTGCAGCCGTGGGGATGGCCTGAGCCAACAGCCCTGGTCGTTGCCGTCATCGCAATCGTCGTGCTGGTAGTCATGGCGCTCAGCCTGCGCATCTCAGCCGCTATGGCGGCGCGGGCGGCAGACCGATCGCTCGGAACCCACGATGCGTTGACGTCAGCGCTTCAGTTCGAAGATGCCAGTGACGTCTTTAGTGACCGAATCAGGCGCCGTGCAGACGAGGTCGTGGCCGGTGCTAATCCGCGCCAGGCCGCACCATTTGTCGCCAACCCCAAGCGTTGGGCGGCGACTGGCTTGTTGACGGTCGTCGCCGTGGTATTGGCGCTAGTCGCGAATCCCCAAGACGAAGCGCGCGCTGCTGCAGATGCCGCCCGCGAAGTGATTGACGAAGAGGCGGCGATTCTCGAGACTCTGGCCGAAGAGATTGCCGAAGATCCCGACGTCGCAGCTGACGAGCTCGAACTTGCAGCTGAACTTGAAGCGCTTGCCGAGGAGCTTCGTGCGACCGAAGATCTCAGTCGCGCCGAAGAGCTGCTCCGTGATGCTCAACAAGACCTAGACCCGCCTGCCGACCTTGCGCTCGAATCGGCCGTGCAAGGATTGAACCAGAGCCTCGAAGCCACACCTCTTACCCCCGACTCTTCGGGTGCGGCTGCGGATCAACTATCGGCGCTGGCAGAGGAACTTGACGATCTGTCGAACGACGAACAACAGGCCTTGGCCGACCGTCTCGAAGCTCTAGCTGACACGCAAGCGGCTGGGAACCCCGATGCCCAGGCGGCGCTTCAGGCCGCGGCTCAGGCTCTTGCTGCCGGTGACGTGTCCGCGGCTCAGGCCGCCTTGGGCGAGGCTGCCGATGCACAACAGGCCGCAGGTGAACAAGTCCGGGGGCAAGCAGCGCGCGGCGAGGCCTCTGATGCAGCTGGCGATGCTGCCAGTCGGGTTGCAAGTGCGAGCGAGGGCGAGGGCGAGGGCGAGGGCGAGGGCGATGGCGAGGGTGATGGCGATGGCGATGGCGATGGCAACGGTGACGGCGATGGCAACGGTGACGGCGATGGTGATGGTGATGGTGATGGTGATGGCGATGGTGATGGCGATGGCAACGGTGACGGCGATGGTTCAGGTGACGGCTCTGGTTCCGGAAGCGGTCAAGGCGGCGGTGGTGACGCAAGCGGGGAGATCGAAGGCGGCGGCGGCGGTGGTCAGGAAGGTCAGGGCGGCGAGGGCGAGGCTGTTGGTGGCCAGAACACCGACGACATTGGCCTCGAACTCGATTCACCCGAACTTTTTCTTCCTGGTGGTCTCAGCGACGAGTTGCGACCCGACACGATCGACAATGGCGGCGATTCCGAAACGGTCGGCCTCGCTGCGGGTGTTACGAGCCCGGGTGCAGTGCGGGTGCCTCTCGGCGACGTGATTGATGGCTTTGGTGACCAGGTTGTCGAAGCAATGGACGAGCCACGAATCCCTCCATCCTCTCGAGCGTTGGTGCAGCGGTACTTCGACGCGCTGGCCGGCCTCGACCAATGAACGCACGAAAGTAGGACCACGATGAGCGAGCTTCCTGTGATGGATCCTGATCGATACGCGCATTTCGCGCAGGCAATCGAGGGAGAGATCGCGAAGGTGATTGTCGGCCAGCGCGACCTAGTACGCGGCGTCATCATCTGCCTGCTCAGCGAGGGACACGCGCTACTCGAAGGTGTTCCAGGTCTCGGCAAAACCCAGTTGCTCAAGACTCTCAGCGACGCTGTCTCGGTCGAGTTCTCGCGAGTTCAGTTCACCCCTGACCTCATGCCGGCAGACATCGTGGGCACCCAAGTGCTCGAAACTGATGATGCGGGCAATCGCAACTTCTCGTTTCGGGCGGGACCGGTGTTTGCCAACTTGGTTTTGGCCGATGAGGTCAACCGTGCGACACCCAAGACCCAGTCGGCGCTGCTCGAAGCCATGCAAGAGCGCACGGTCACCGTTGGCGGTGTTTCGCGACCGTTGCCTCGTCCATTCCTCGTAATGGCCACACAAAACCCGTTGGAAATGGAAGGCACCTACTCGCTTCCCGAAGCTCAGTTGGACCGCTTCTTGTTCAAGCTTGAGGTGCCGCTTCCGCCCGCTGAAGATCTCGTGACCATTCTCGAACGCACTACCGGCCAGACGTCGGCGACGGCCTCGGCGGTTGCCGACGGACCGACGCTGCAGGCAATGATCAATCTGACTCGTCAGGTCCCGGTTCCCGCTCATGTTCTGCGTTACGCAGTGGACCTGGTGGTTGCGACGCACCGCACCAGCGACAGCGCGCCCCAACGAGTTCGCGACTACGTGCGCTTCGGAAGTTCACCTCGTGGCGCCCAAGCCTTGGTTCTGGCGGGCAAAGCGTCGGCGCTGCTTGATGGGCGACCGAACGTGAGCGCCGACGACATCAAGTCGGTTGCGAGAGCGGCATTGCGGCATCGGCTGGTGCTCGGCTACGAAGCAATTGCGGCCGACGTAACCGCCGATGCAATCGTGGGCGATCTGCTCGATTCTGTTGCGCCGGCGGGAGCGGGAATCCGTGGCGCTGACTGACACTGAGCCGCTTCTCGATCCGGCGTTTCTTGGGCGCCTCGAACGTCTCCAGCTCGCGACTCGGCGCCCGTTGGCTGGGCGTCTAAGTGGCGAGCACCGGTCAAAGCGACACGGCACGTCTCTCGACTTCGCCGACTACCGCACCTATCAGCCGGGCGATGACTATCGCCGCATCGACTTCAATTTGTGGGCACGCCTTGACGTGCTCGCTCTCAAACTGTTCGAGGCAGACGATGATCTGCATGTTCGCCTACTTGTCGATGCATCGGCGTCGATGGCGTCAGGCGGCAAGCTGCGTCAAGCGGTTCGTCTTGCCGCAGCGCTGGGCTTCGCGGCCCTCGTGCGTAGGGACTCGGTCTCGGTCTTCACGTTCCCGGCAAGGGGCCCAGCGCCCACGTTCGTTGGCCGCGGTGCAGCGGCACCCTTGTTCGCACATCTTGAGTCGTTGTCGCCCCAGGGCGAAACGCCATTCGCAGCCGCGGTCGCGGACCTGCTTCGACGACCTGGCCAGCGCGGAATCACGATCGTTTTCAGTGACTTGATGACGCCCGAATGGGAAACGACGCTGTCGCAGTTGCCGGCTAGAGGCGACGACCTGATGGTGATCCAAGTCGTCGATCCAGCTGAGTTGAATCCGGTCGAAACGGGCGACCTAGAACTGATAGATCGTGAGACTGGTCAGCGCCTGCCGGTCAGCCTCTCGCCTGAAACGCTCGACGAATACCGCACAGCGATGTCCGATTGGGTCGATGCCATTGCCTTGCGTTGCGGTCAGGTAAATGCTGCCCATGCTCTCGTTCGTTCAGACGAACCGATTGAACCGCTGCTGCTGGCCACCTGGCGCAACGAAGGGATCCTGCGATGAACTTCGCGAACCCTGCCGGCTTGGCGTTGTTGCTGCTCGCTCTTCCGATCATCGCGGTGCATGTACTGCGGCCTCTGCGGCGCGAGGTCATCGTGAGCAGCACGATGATTTGGCAACGCATGGAGCGTCCGGTTACGGCTGCGGCACCATGGCAACGATTGCGCCCGAGCTGGTTGCTATTGGCGCAGCTTCTGGCTCTCGCTGCGATCGCACTTGCGGTGGCCAATCCTCAACGGGTCACCGAGGCTGATCTCGCCGCCCACACCGTCTTCATGATCGACGGTTCAGGCTCGATGAATGCCATCGACGGCGAACCAGACCGCCTCGCAGATGCGCGTGCGGTGGCGATTGAACGTCGTGCAGAACTCGGCGACGGCAGTGTCGCCAGCCTGATTGAAGTCGGACCGGTTCCGCGTGTTCTCGTGAGTTCGAGCGATGATGTTGATGAATTTGTCGACGCCGTCGCCTCGGTCGGAACGACCGCCGGACGAGCCGACTTCGCGGCAGCTTTTGCCTTGGCTGAAGGGCTCGAAACACCAGAAGCTGCGATTGGTTTCTTGTTCATCAGCGATGGTGGGCTCACCGACGAGGAACTTCGTCTCGTCCCACCAGGCTTGGTCTACGAACGCGTCGGCCAGCTCGCGACGAATCGAGCGATCACTGATCTAACCGTGGAGCCGTCATCAGACGGCCTTCGAGCGCGCGTCACCGTTGCTCACACGGGTGGGCCAACCGCTACTCAGATGCTTCGTGTTGATGTCGACGGTGCAACAGCTCACGTCGCAGAACTTGAACTCGAACAAAACCAGGTTGAAGTGCTTTCGATCGACCTGCCACCCGGCGATCGTGTCGAAGCATTTCTCGAGGGTGAAGATCTGTTGGCCATCGATGATCGCCGCTGGGCAGTGACAGCTCGCCGATCGGCCATTGACGTTCTGGTAGTAGGCGCCAAAGATCCGTTCCTCGCCACGGCCCTTCAGTCGATCGACGGCGTGACGATCACGACGAGCGACACCTTCGATGTCGACCATGATGCTGACGTTGTTGTGTTTGACCAGGTCGCTGTTCCGGCCGACCCTGGGGCCCCGTTTTTGGCGATAGCACCGCCAACAGGTCTCGATACGGTCGATGTTGGGCAGACAGTGGAGCAACCAGCAGTCACGCTCGTTCGTTCTGACGATCGACTGCTTCGCGATCTCGATCTGACCGAAGTACTGATCGCCGCAGCTCAGCGCCTTGAACCGGGCCCTGGTGTGAGCACGTTGATTGCAGGCGAGTCGGCCCCACTGTTACTGCGTGGCCGACAGGCCGAACGAGCGTTTCTGTACCTGGCATTTCCGGTATCGCAATCGAATCTTCCGCTGCAGGTCGGCTTCCCCATCTTGCTCGATCGTGTCGTCGCGGAGTTGGGTGGATCGGCGCTGCCGCCAACCGACCTTGTTGTTGGAGATCGCGTCAACGGCTCTGGCCCACGTACGTTGATCACCGACCCGTTTGATCGCACGGTAGAGATACCAGCGGGTGGCCTCGGCCCGGTTGCGGAACTACCTGGGTTTTGGACGATCGCCAGCGAAGGTCGACCGTCGCAACAAGTGGCCGTCAACCCGGACACGGCCGAGTCAGCGCTGTCACCAGCTTCGGCTATTCCGAGTGAATTGCGTGTTGCTCGGCCAGGTGAAGATCCACCACAAAACGCTCGCTCATTTCGGCCGTGGCTGATCCTAGGTGGGTTGGTGCTTCTCGTGCTCGAGTTCCTGCTTGCTCGACGCCGCGTGGGCGTGTCTGCCAAGCAATGGCGGCTGTCGTGGGTACTACGAGCGCTTGTTGCCGCGGCTCTCGCGCTGATTCTGTTGAATCCGGGATTTGACCGCCAGGCTGACCGGGTAGCCACCGTGTTCTTGCTTGACGCTTCTGACTCGCTTGGCTCGCAGGGGCGTAGCGCGGCCGCCGATTGGGTCCGTGATGCCCTTGTCGATGTGCCCAAGGATTCGGTTGCTGGCGTCGTTTTGTTCGGTGGCGATGCTCGCATCGAGTCGCTGGTTCAGAGCGAATTGAACTTGGGCACTCCACGTGTTGTGATCGACCCAGCCCGCACCGACCTGTCAGCAGCAATGCGTCTAGGGGCGGCCCTGTTGCCGTCAGACGCGCGGCGGCGATTGGTGCTGGTCACCGATGGACGACCAACGACAGGCGATGCGCTCGGCGAGGCTCAGCGAATCGGCGACGCAGGTATCGCTGTTGACACGGTGATTATTGGATCCGCCACAGGAACCGACGCTGCCTTGCTTGGTATCGACGTGCCTGGCACGGTTCGTGAGGGCGAGGCAATCCCTGTCGTCGCGACCGTTGGGGTCGAAGGCGTCGACGAGGTGGTCGTATCGCTGCTGCGCGACGGTGAGCGCATTGACTCGCGAACCGCAGCGGTCGAAAATGGCCAGGCGACGGTTCGGTTTGTTGATTCCAACCCTGGCACCGGTGTCCAGCGCTATGAAGTCGAGGTCCAGGCATCGGGCGACGTGGTTGAGCAAAACAACACCGCCGTAGCCCCCGTGCTCGTGCGATCTGCTGCAGGGGTTTTGTTGATCGAGGGAACCCCGGGCGGCGGTTCCACACTCGCAGCGGCGCTTGAAGCCGCGGACATCAGCGTGACCGTCGACAGCCCAGTGGGCATTACCACCATCGAAGAGTTGGCTGAGTTCGAAGCGATCGTGTTGGTCGACGTCGAGCGGTTCGATCTGACCGATGGTCAGACACAAGCACTGGCTGGGGCAGTTCGTGATACCGGTCGCGGATTAGTCACCGTCGGTGGCACCGATTCGTACGGGCTGGGCGGCTATCTGACGAGCGATCTTGAGGAGCTGTTGCCGGTTGTCAGCGACGTGCTCGACCCGCAGCGGCGTCAAACAGTGGCCGAGGTGTTGGCCATTGACACAAGCGGATCGATGGGCACGTGTCACTGTGCAGATGGTCAAGGGGCTGGCATGCGAACCAACGGCGGGGTGAACAAGACCGATGTCGCCCGTGCGGCGGCTGCACGCACGATCTCCGCCCTGGGTGGTAGCGATGAAGTCGGCATCGTCAGCTTTGACGACAGCGACCGGTGGGTCATCGACCTGCAATCGTCACCCGGAGTCGACGTTGTCAATGATGCCCTCGGGTCGTTGAACCCTCAAGGTGGAACCGATATTCGCACCACGCTCGAGACTTCAGCCGAACAGCTCCGAGAGAGCAATGCGGTACTGAAACACATCATTTTGTTTAGCGATGGCTTCACCGAGCCCGGCGATCTTGAAGACGCTGCGGGCGACGCCGCGTCACTGTTTGACGAAGGCATCACCGTCTCGGTGATCGCCACTGGTGAAGGAGCCGCCGACGATCTCCGCCAAATTGCCGAAGCCGGCGGCGGACGCTTCTACGAAGGTCGAAACCTCAATCGCATACCTGAGTTGATTCTCGAAGAGGCACTGTTGGCTTCGCGCGACTTTGTTAACGAGGGAGAGTTCTTCCCGCAGATCACATCGCGCGAAGAGGTTGTGGCGGGCCTGACCGAATCGCCGGCGCTGCTCGGTTATGTAGCGACAACGTCGAAGCCAACTGCTCGCACCTTGCTGCGCATTGGACCTGATGCAGATCCGTTACTGGCCACGTGGCAGGTTGGTCTTGGCCAATCGACCGCGTGGACCAGTGACGCCTCGGATCGATGGTCGCAACGGTGGGCATCGTGGGACGGCTATGTCGACTTTTGGGCTCGCGTGGTTCGCGATACCTTCCCGGCCAGCGACCCCGATGTGGTGACATCGGCGACCGTCGCCGGTGACACGATGCGCATCGAGGTCGACGCAGTCGGAGCCTTCGCCGATGATGCTGCCGGGCGAGTACGCGTGACCACTCCGTCAGGTGGAGCGAAAGAAGTGTTGCTTGACCGCATCAGCGACACGACGTTCGCCGCGGAGATCCGAGTCGAGGAAGCTGGCATTTACGCCGTTGGTTCATCGGTCGGCAGCGGCGACGCCACGATCAACGGAGCTGCGCTCACTAGTCGAAGTTACAGCGATGAGTACCGCATTGGTGCCGCGGACCCCGAGCTCGCAGATGCTGTGGCACGAGCGACTGGTGGCCGAATCGGTATTGAACCGGCTGCTGCGTTTGACAGAGGTGACCTCATCGCCGGCGTCAGCCGCTTCAGCCTTGTGCCGTGGCTGCTGCTGCTCGCCGTGGTCCTGTGGCCGCTCGCTGTTGTGCTGTCACGGGTGAGCCCGCGTCGCAAGGGTTCTCGTGCGGTAACGCCGACGGCAGTCTCACAACAGCAGCCGCTGAGCGACGGCGGTCAACCTGAGCGCTCGATGTCGGCCGGTACGCCGGCTGCAACTATTGACCCGGGTTCGACACCAGTGACTACGTCGAACGATGATGCTCCAGCGTCGTTCGACGAGATGCCAGCACCACCCGCGGATCCCGACGCTGCCAAGTCGCCCTCGTCACCGCTCGACGCGCTCTTGGAATCAAAACGCCGCCGTGGAGAGCGCGATTGAGCGAATCCGACGCAACCCGCCAGCGCGAGTACGGCGGCACCCAGCCACACCAGATTCAGAAGCGGGGTCACGCTGATTGACAGCGACGTGAGTCCGTCGCGTGTCGCTACTTGAACAAAGACTTGCACCTCGCGTCGCAAGGTCGAGACGGTGGCAACTTCAGGCAGCACAACCCCTTCACGTGCATAACTCACAAGCGCGGGTCGGACTTGTTGAGAAGAACCGTTCGGAGCAGTGATGGTGACAACGGCAACTATTTGACGGCTCGCTGTTCGTGGACCGATGTCTGTTGTGACATCGTTGAGTTCGAA
Organism: uncultured Acidimicrobiales bacterium; assembly: GCA_937991435.1. Lineage (GTDB taxonomy): Bacteria > Actinomycetota > Acidimicrobiia > Acidimicrobiales > UBA10347 > UBA10347. Next base: position 45,103 of record CALKPY010000023.1, on the reverse strand, counting down.
TCGGTAGTCGGCGACCGTAACGGATTCACCCACGGCGAGAACGGGCCGGCTTCGTTGCGCATTGGCTGTCCCTGCGACACCCACCAGCAGTAGTAGTAAACCAAGATGTCCAAGAAGCATCGCTGGCGGCCGCCGCCAGCGCGCCTGGCGAATAATCGTGAGCACCGCCGGCCCAGCTGCGGCTCCGATCGCAAGCGCAAAAATTCCGGCGCCGATGGCCCACCAGGCACTGACGGCACCAAACGCCGCGGCTACCGCCACTGCACTCAGATTCACAGATTGTCTCCACCTGGTGCCTGACCAAGCCGTGGCGGCGAGCGCGGCAGTTGCCAACGGAGCGAGGATTCGGGCGAAATATTGACCGCCGACAACAGGGTCATTTGGTGCGACCATGGGCCAGACGACGCCGAGCAGTACGACAACGAGGGCGAAGAACACGGCGGTGACTGCCATCCACCGAACGTCGCGCCAATCAAGAGCGTTCGTGCTTTTGCGAACGCGGCGACATCGCCAGACGACGATTGCGACGGCCCCAGCGCAGAGTATTCCAAGCATGACGGCCAACGAATCTGACTCGGCAAATGCGTGCACCGACGACAGCCCGCCAGATCGGGTCAGAACCGAGCCGGATAGCACGGCGATGAAAGGCAACGTTTGACCGGTCACCTGCACGGCTTGTGAGGTTGCGAGGTGTCGAAGGTGCAGCTGAATAATGGTGGCGAACCACACGATGAGAACCGTGTTCTCGACGGGGTCCCAGCCCCAGTATCCGCCCCATCCGAGCTCGGCCCACGCCCAATGGGATCCGGTTGCGAGGCCAACTGTTGTCAAGGCGAAGGTGGCGTGTAACCACCGAGTGCCACCGGATAGGAATAGGCCGAAGCTGGCCACGAGACCGGCGTACAAGATGGGCGGGTGCCAGAGCATGGATTCGTGTTCAAGAATGGGAGTTAATCCGCTGCCGTCGATGGCCGGAATCGCGAGCTCCGCGAATGGATTGGCGAACAGCAAAACGGTGAGCGAATGCCCGCCGACAAACGTGGCGGCCGTCGCAACGGCCGCCGGCTTGCCGCTGTGCAAGCCGCACCAGGCCCCGACAGCCGCGAGCATCGATGTGAAGAGCAGTAGAGAACCTTCGGCGCCGCCCCATAGGCCCGAAATGCGGAACCACACTGAGGTGCCGCGCCGCGACTGAGTGGCGACGTAGACGAGCTCTAGGTGCTGATCGACGAGTGCCCAGGCAAGACACAGCGACGATGCCGCAAGCGCTATGGCAGCTGCCACCATTGCTAGTCGACCTTGCCGAGATTCGATCGCGACCGTCGCCAGCGCAAGAACGCAGCACACGAGAGCTGCGATCAGCAATGCTGTTCCCACCGCTCCCATGGTTCAGTGTTGCATTCCTATCTCGTGTTTATTGGGCACTAACTCCGAGCCAATCGTCACTCTCGGATCCCCCAATTCAGCGAAGTGGCATTGTGTGCGCATCGTTACAGTTGTCGAGTTGTGACCGTGACGAGGTCAACGTTGACGACTTCCGTGTAAAGAGGAAAACTGATGCTGAATTCGAATCGTTTCTTGGCGTTGAGGTCGGTCGCTGTCGCTCTCATCATGATGATGGGAGCATCGTTTCTTATCCCGGGACTCGAAGCGCGAGATGCCCACGCCCAATCGAGCGACGACCCTTGGTGGACCCACTACGCCTGGTGGGACGATCTTCTGAACTTTTACGGCTTCAACATTCAGGACTTTGATCAGGAATCTGATGACACCGACTGGGCCGCCGTGTGGGCGGTTGTTCAAACGGAGCAACCCGTGTTCGACGCAACCTCTGGCGATGCGGGGCGCGACCAGTTCTACTTGCTGAACGGCTTTGATCCGCCGTCGCTTGGTGCTGAGCATTTGGTGCCGACAGGTAGTGGTAGCCAGATGATGTTTTTGAATCCTGTCGACAGCCATCTCGGCCGCCAAGCCACCCCAATGTTTGTGCCCCCAGGTCTCGGCTCTGATATCTGGGACGGCGGCTTCGAGCTCGACGTGATTGCAGTGATTTACGACCCGAGTACGCCCAGCATCAAGCCAAAGTACATTGCGTTTGAACGTTCGGAGCTCTTGTCGAATGTGTTTCTCATCGACGGTTCCTCGATGAATTCGATCGTCGAGATCACATCGCCATATGACGTTCCCGTAATGTCCGACGAGGCCCGTTTGCTGCTTGGTGTGCATGCGAAAAACAGCTGGTTTTCTCCTGGGGTTGACCTTCGTTCCTGGTTCATCGAGCCCGATGGAACTCCCCATGTGATCGACGCATTCTGGAAGCTGATGCCGTACCCCGGATACGACTACAACGGCGCAACTCCGCCTGCTGGATACATTCCGGGCCAACCACCGGCGGGCGGACTCCCGTCAAATGGAACGGCAATACCGGGCGGTACTGGTCTTGTCGTGCCGCCCCTCAACGAGATTCTTCCGGGGGCGAGTTCGACGCTGCTTGCCCAGCTCGAAGCGCACGGGCTCGCCAATGTGAACTTGGCAAACAACACGTGGTCCGACCTTCTCGACGACCTCATGGCCAGTGGGCTTCCCCTCACGACGGCGATCGTCGATGACTACTTCGCAATGCTTCCTTCGATCGAGGCGAGCGAATTGTCTGGAATCCTGTCGGACGAGCTTCTTGACGGAATTCAGATGTTGGGTCCAGGCCCCGGTTATGTCCCACAATCAGCGATCGATGCACAAATGCAACTGGAGCAGGATCAGCGCAATCTGCAATTTCAGTACATCACCGCGAGTGCGGGCGACGACTTTCTTCTCGAGCCAGAAGTGGTGCTCGAATCAGCGACCGATGTCGATACCTCGAGCATGAGCGAACAGTGGATTGCGATTCACGACGGAGATATGAACGCCGTCTTCGACGAAGCGGAGTTCTTCGTCGAAGTCGCTGACCTTGAGGTCACGGACTTTGCGCCGGCGGAGTGGAGCAGCGAGGTCCAGGCACTTCTTGATGAGACTTGGAACGATCTGTACCGAGACGCAGCCGCCGATATCAAGGGTCAGGCTCTGTCTGATCTCGGGTCGTTCGCGGCGCAGGCTGTGCCTGCGAACATTGCCGATAGTGGATACAGCGCTTCCTTGGCGGCGGCACAGACAAAATGGATGCTTGATCTGCTCGAATCTCTTGGACTGCCAACTGGAGTAGCGCAACAGCCGGGATTTGTGCACGACATGGAGGTCGCGGCGCGTATGGCTGCAGTGCAAGCGCTCGAGTCTCACGGACTCGCCGTCGATGTTGCAGATTCGCTTCAAGCCGCGGCAGCCAGTATCAATGCCTGCCAGATGCAGGTGGATGTGTCTGGAACCTACGGCAACGCAGAGTCGAGTGGCTACGGGACGTTTGTCTCTGAACAAGCCGACTATCAGGCTGTCGGCCATCTTTGGGAAGACTTCTCGCCGGCTGACATGCACGACTACTACGCCGAGACCTTCGACGACATTCAGATCGACCTGAACTACGCATCTGTGGTCAACATTCCGGAATCTGTCGTCTACACCCACGATTACATCGACTACACAATCTCGATTGATGACAGTGCATGGATGGAACTCTGCGAAGCCCTTGGCACCTATGACCTGGTAAACGGATTCGGTGAAAACCTGCTGAACCAGCTTGCAGTCCGCGGCCGCGAGAGTGCTCGGATAGCCCGATCCGCAGCTGCTGTTGCATCGGCTGAGATGAGCAGATTGATCGCGGATCGATACCCGCAACTTGAGGTCGTGTCGACGACAGCCTGCGACGACAGTTATCAGCTCGCCTGGTTACACGCCACCAATGCGCACTATGCCTCGAACGTCGTGCTGGTTGGGCCCGCAGAATCGTTGGCCGTCGGCGTTGACCATGCCGCTGTTTCGAGCGCGGTCCAGGGTCTCTTGAGCCTGGCTGAATGCAACCAAGGCCTTGCCCTGGCGCTCGATGCATTCCTATCGGGGCAGGCATTGGCACCACCGCTGATGGCGTGGGGTGCAATTCACGAGAACGTGCTTGAGAGCTTTGACGACGACTGGGAAACGCCTGCGCAGGTTCGCTCTGCAATCGAAGCCGCCGTCGCCTATACCGGCAATTCTGTCGCGAACAGCAATGCGCCGTCAGCGGCAATGCTCGACCTGCTGCATGAAGAAATCGTTGTGCGACGTTGGAACTTCGATCCTCATTATCGGGTCGACGACATTGAACACATCGCACGGGGCGTATTCGCCCAGGCAGACGACGGAGCGATCTGCTCCGGTGCCACGGCAATCGCGGCAGGGTTTGTCCTGCTGTTCAGCACGAGTGACTACGCCGCTGAGGTAGCACCTTGGGACACCACAGCAGCAATGCTCGCGCTCGACCTGCCCCGGTTCCAGGCCGTGGCCCTCGCTTCTGAGTTTGCCTGGCAGCTTGCAGGCAGCCCCGACTGCGTGACTCCGGTCGATAACAACCCGCCGCCGGTCGACGCGACGCCAAATGACGACGCGCCCCCAAATACGGGGTCCACCGTGTGTCACAAGAAGAAGAGTTGCGCCCAGGTGCATGCGGCTGTGCTTCAGCACGAAGTCTTGAGTCACCATGCAAGCATTCGCAGCGAAGCGATTCTTGAGTGCAAGTTATGCGGCGTGTCAAGTTCGAACGTCGTTGAGTACTTGGACCCTGCAGTGCTGGGAACCGAGGACTAGCGATCAGATCGGGTTTGGCTACGACGAGGCTAAGCGTGAGTCTTGGCAGAGCTACGCCCGCCACTGACTTTCGCCAAAGCTATAACCAACCGAACGCACCGTTTGGATCATCGAAGCATGCTCGTCGCCGAGTTTGGCTCGCAGACGGCGAATGTGCACATCGACGGTACGAGCGCCACCGAAATAGTCATAGCCCCACACGCGGCTAAGGAGTACCTCGCGGGTAAAGACTTTGCCGGGGTTCCCCGCGAGAAACTTGAGTAGTTCGTATTCCATATACGTCAGTTCGAGAGGCACCCCTTTCACGCTGGCTTGATAGGTCTCGACATTGAGTACGAGCACGTCGTACTCAATCAGATCGTGACGGCCTGGGCCGACTCCCGCACGCCACAAGACGTGTGATAGGCGTCGTTCGAGTTCCCGAGGGTGAAACGGGGTCAGGCAGAAGTCGTCGTAAAGATCGTCTCGCAGTTCGAGGTCGTCGATCTGGCGGCCATTGATCAGCAACAGCACCGGAACCTGCTTCTCCACGTCTTTGCGTAGTGAGCGACACATCGCCCAGGCTCCCTCAGCATCACGGTCGGCGACCACGATCGCGCCCGCCCATCCGGTGGGGGGCGCCGCTTGCCGGGCGGCATCGCCGGTTCCGTGCGCCTGCCACACCACGTCGGCAAGATCGAGAACCTGCGCGAGTTCAGGCGGGCACGAAGCCGGGAAAACGAGCAGCGGATTCACCGAGCCGCCAATCGTTGCATGTAGACATGGTGCAACGACAGCGGGTCTTTCACAAACAAACCTGATCACGTAACACGGCGTTCACATTCATTCTCTAGATTTGCAACCATCAACGTCGCGTGAAACGGAGTGCATATGTACCGCGCCGAATACATCTGGATCGACGGAACCGAGGATCCATACCCCGGTCTCCGCTCAAAAACGAAAGTCCTCGAAGACGGTGCGGAGCCCGGAATCTGGGGTTACGACGGGTCGAGCACGAATCAGGCCCCGGGAGAGAACAGCGATGTTGTGCTCAAGCCGCAGTTCGCCTGCCCTGACCCGGTGCGAGGCGGCAACGACATTTTGGTGATGTGCGACACGTACGTGCCAGAGACGATGGAGCCGCTTCCTACCAACACCCGCATCCATGCGGTGGCCGCTGCCGAGGCCTACGGCAACGCACAAGACATGTGGTTCGGACTCGAGCAGGAATACACGTTGATGACTCCCGGTGGTTGGCCTGCGGGCTTTCCCGATGGAGCATTTCCAGGTCCGCAGGGTCCCTACTACTGCGGCGTCGGCACGGGACGGGTGGCATTTCGTGAACTCGTCGAAGAGCACACGAGTGCGTGCATGCAGGCTGGTCTCAAGATCAGCGGAACCAATGCCGAGGTGATGCCCGGACAGTGGGAATTTCAGATCGGACCAGCCGGAACCGTCGAGGTCGGCGATCATCTCTGGATCGCCCGCTACCTGCTTGACCTGCTCAGCGAGAAATACGGCGTGATCGCATCGATCGCGGCCAAGCCCATGAAGGGCGACTGGAACGGTGCAGGCATGCACACGAACTTCTCGACCCAGGCCATGCGTGACGGCTGGGAGCCTCTGATCGCCGCAGCCGAAGCAATGGGTGCCCCGGGCAAACCAGAGGAACACCTGGCTGGTTACGGCGCGGGTAAAGAAGACCGCTTGACCGGTGCTCACGAGACCGCACACTGGTCCGAGTTCCGCTATGGCACCTCAGACCGTGGGGCGTCGATTCGTATTCCTTGGCAGTGCGCTGTCGACAAGAAGGGTTACCTCGAGGATCGCCGGCCAATGGCCAACGCTGATCCGTACACGGTCGCCGCACTCATCACCAACACCGTCGGTGCCGCTCTCGCGTAGGTAATGAATGTTTGCGGTTGGGCGCCGGGTCTTGCATTTGCATGGCCCGGCGTTTGCCGTTTTGCCAGACTGTGTCAATGTACGTGACGCGTCCGTTTGGTGAAGCCGACCGCGAGGCTCTTATCGCCCTATGGCAACGTTGTGAGCTGACTCGTGCGTGGAACGACCCATCGCTCGACATCGACCGCAAGTTGGTCGACAGCTCTGACGGGTTGCTTGTGGCTGAGGGCACAGATGGTGCGATCGTCGCATCGGTGATGGTTGGCCATGACGGCCACCGTGGTTGGGTCAACTACGTCGCGGTTGACCCGGCGCATCAGCGTCAGGGTATAGCGCGCCAGCTCATGGTTGAAGCCGAACAATGGTTGCTCGATCGGCAATGCCCCAAGCTCAATTTGCAGGTCCGCGCCGGCAACATCGAAGCGCTCGCGTTTTACGAATCGCTGGGCTACACCGTCGACGCATGCGTGAGCATGGGCAAACGCCTGATCGCCGACGAGTAGTAGTCGATCTGACGCCGCACGAGTAGCAGGAACTACTCAGGAGTCATTTGTTTCGCTGTTCGGCGCGTTCTACCCGCCAGCGACCGATGTCTCGACCGAGGCGCCAAAAGAAGATGAGACCGAAAAGCGCAATGGTTGCCAGCGCGAACGGAATGATCACAGCGACACAATCACAGCGTCTCAATTACCGCGGGCAATGTCACGGCGCGATTGCTTGCCAGGCGGCTGCGACGGCGTGGTCACCAAAGATCTCGACATTGTCGACTGGGCGACCCCAGACCCAAAGCAAAAGATCGCTGGCCGAGCCACGAACAGCAGCGTCACCTTTGGCGTGTTCGCGAGTGACAACGACCTCGTGTTCTGTTGATCCCCGTGTGAACATCCACTCGCCCGGGCCGTCGGTGCGATGGAGATGCAACGTCGCTTCTGGGTAGGAGCGGTTTGGTCGGCTGCTTGAGAACCGCAAGCCGACTTCGACATATTCGTCGACGCCGTCAGCGGCCAGGTCACCGTCTATCGCGGTTGCCGTATCGGCTGCTTGTTCAACATCGAATCGGTGCACGACGGTTTCGCTCGCCATACGACGCGACCACCACGCTACGTCGCGGACGCCGGCAAAGGTCCAGATAGCGGACTGCGGATCTGCTGCTTGCAACGCAACCACCAGCGCATCACGGCGTTCGGCAAGCCACGTGAGTAGTTCGGTTGCCGCTGGCGGCTGTCCTTCGGAGCCCGGGTGCGAAACTTCAGTCGTCGCCGCACACACATTGGCCGTGACAAACGCATAGACCTCGCCGAGATGCCGTGCGAGATCGGCGACAGTCCATGGAGCGAGATGGTCAATTGACGTGTTGAGTCGCTCGGTCGCGACCTCAAGAAATCGCCTACTGTCGTCGGCAACGTGATCAATGTGCTTGCTCAGGTCCATCACAAGCAAGCTAGCGGGGGAGCGCCCAATGCCTGAGATTCTCGACTATCGAACGATTGGTACAGGCGCGCAGCAATGGCGTGTGCACGACTCGGGCGATGGTGATCCGATTGTGATGTTCCATGGGTTCCCCGACTCGCCCGATGCCTATGAACCATTGCTCGCTGGACTGCACGCTGCGGGCTATCGCACCGTGCTTCCATACCTCCGGGGGTACCACGCATGAGTACGAATTCGCTAGACACCGAGCTCTTTCTGCCTGATCCCCCGGCGGCCGACATCAAGTACACGGTGATCTCGGTCGACGACCACGTAGTTGAACCTCCCCACCTTTTCTCGACGTACATGCAGCCGGGACTACGCGACCGTGGCCCGCAGCTAGTCGAGACCGACCGGGGGCATCAGGTGTGGACATTTGAAGGTCAGACGTACTCTCAAGTCGGCATGAATGCGGTTGCCGGTCGTCGACCTGAGACGGTCAAGCTCGAACCGTTCCGTTTCGATCAAATGCGACCCGGTTGCTATGACATCGAAGCTCGCATTGCCGACATGGATCTTGGTGGCATCTGGGCCATGTTGAACTTCCCGTCGATGATTACCGGGTTTTGCGGAAGAGTGTTCGCCTCCGCCAACGATGTTGACGTAGGAATCGACGCGGTTCGTGCTTGGAACGACTGGATGTTCACTGAGTGGTACGAGCCGCATCCAACCCGCGTGATTCCTGGAGCGATCACGTATCTCGGCGATGCCGACGAAGCTGTTCGCGAGATTCATCGCAACGCGGAGCGCGGTTTCGTGTCGGTCACCTTCCCCGAACGGCCCCATGCCATTGGCATGCCAAGCCTGTGGGACCGTGATTTTTGGGACCCGATTATCGCAGCCTGCGCTGACACCGACACCGTCATATCGCTGCACGTCGGAAGCTCGGGCATGCACCCGATCCCGCCCGGCGGGCCTGCCATGCAGCTTGGTGCCACCATGTTTGGGCAGCTGTCGCTGGCGGCGTGCTCCGAATGGTTGTGGTCCGAGTACCCGCTGAAACACCCGACTCTCAAGATCGCAATGTCTGAGGGTGGTATTGGCTGGGTGGCGATGTTGATTGACCGGCTTGACAACTTGATTGACCGCAGCGGCTATGGCCTCGGATGGCGGGAACGACCGTCTGACGTGCTTCGACGCAACTTCTGGTTTTGCACCCTCGATGATCCATCGACAATTTCGACCCGCCACACAATCGGCGTCGAGAACATCTGTGTCGAGACCGACTACCCGCATGGCGACGGCACATGGCCGAACACGCAAACAGTCATCGAGCGGGCATGGGGTGATCTGCCTGGCCCAGAACTCCGAGCCATGTGTAGCGAGAACGCGGCGGCGCTGTATCGGCACCCGCTTCCGGAGATTGTGTTGCCCCAATGACCTTTGCGCCGTCACCTGACATGTTGATGCCGGAACTCAGTGGACCTCAAGAGTTGGTGCTGCTTGCTCGAGCACTGTGGCGCGAGGGCTACAACGATCACCTTGCAGGCCACATAACTATCAATCGCGGCGACGGAACGCTGTGGTGTAATCCCTGGCTTTTGCAGTGGGATGAGCTGCGGCCGGAACACGTGATCGTGATTGACCTTGAGGGCAAGGTTGTCGAGGGCGAGTGGCCAGCGCCACTTGGTATTCCGCTGCACCTTGCCTTGCATCGAGCGAGACCCGATGTGCAGGTGGCGGTTCATAGCCACCCGTTGTTCGGCACGGTTTGGGCCGACATCGGCCAGGTTCCGCCGGTCCTCGACCAGAGTTCAGCCCTTGGCGGCGGCGAGTTGATTCTGATCGACGAATATGGCGGCCCCGTCAACGACGGGAGTTCCGCGATCGGCGTGATCGATGCTCTGGGCAACGCAGATCTCGCGCTGCTTGCCGGCCACGGTGTATTTGTGCTCGGAGCCAGCTGCCGAGCCGCTCACCAGCGCGCCGTGGCCCTCGAGCAACGGTGCCAGCGAGCCTGGCATGCGCGCGCGTTGGTGGGTGACGGCGCCTTGCGGTCTGCCTTACCAGCGAGCTTCCTCGAACGAGTAGCAAAATCGGATGGCACGAAGTTCATTGGCTTCTGGGAGGCCGCCGTGCGCGCTGAATTGCGTGCTGACCCGACTCTGCTTGACTGAGCCTTGACGGGTTCGAGATTGACCAATTACAGGCCTCGACGGACCGGTGGTAGGTCGTCGTATTCGGGTGTGCTCTTGTCTTGCATCGCCGTGAAACTCTTGACCATGTCGGGCGCACGGAACATGCCGGTCTGCCAGGTCGCAATGAAGTTCAGCGAGTCAGCCACGCTGTGGTCGCGAGTGAAGTTGATCGACTCTTTGGTTCCATGAATTGCAAGGGGCGATTTCGACGCAATGCGTTCGGCGATCTCGGTCACGCCCGCGAGCAGGTCGACATGGGTTGCGAAGATCTCGTTGACGAGCCCTACTTCGCGCGCCCGGTCGGCGGGCATTCGGTCACCGGTATATGCGAGTTCTCGGGCCACGCCCTCGGGGATGATCTTGGGAAGTCGTTGCAAGGTGCCCACGTCGGCGGTCATTCCGATGTTGATTTCTTGAATACAAAAAAAGGCGTCGGCCGTCGCATAACGCATGTCGGCTGCGGTGACCATGTCGACCGCACCACCAATGCACCCGCCTTGGACGGCGGCAAGCACCGGCATACGGGCACGTTCGAAGCAGCTGAACGTGTCTTGCAGATGCAATGCTTGTGCTCGAAAGTTTGCGTTGCGTCGGCCTTCTTCGACCTTGTCATCAGGGCTAAGGGATCCGCCACCGAACACGGCGAGGTCCATGCCCGCCGAGAAGTGTCGACCGGTCGACGCCAGCACGATCGCCCGCGCTTCGCCTGCATCGCTGAGCGCATTGACGATCTCAGGAAGTTCGCGCCAGAACGACGGGGTCATCGAGTTCAACTCGTCTGGTCGACTCATGGTCAGGTGCGCAACCTTGTTCGTAACGGTCACGTCGAAGCATTCATAGGTCATGAGACAAGCGTGCCATGTCGATTGGGCTCGACGACAGTTCCGGTTCAGTTCGCGAGGCCCGCGCGAAGGCGATCGGGAGTCACATCGGCGGGTCGTACTCCCTGGTGCACAAGCGCTTCGGGAAACGCGTCGTTGTTTATAGCGGCGGCGGCAATCATGCCGGCGGCAGGCGAACTGGCGATGCCCCAGCCGCCCTGTCCGACAAACCAATAGAAGCCTTCGACGTTGTCGTCCCAGCCCCATACCGGCGAACGGTCCGGAGCAAAGGTACGCAAACCGGCCCATGTCGTGCTGACCGAGCGAAGGTTCAGCGTGGTGATGGTATTGATGTGTTCAATCGCGGCAGCCACATCGATCTCTTCGGGTCGAGCGTCGACTGGATCTGAAGCAGTCTCGTCAGCGAGCGAGCAGAGCAACTGATCGCCGGCTTCTGGCTTGAAGTAACAATGCAGCGCCGGGATCGGCGCATAGACAAATGGCCAGTTGTCGGGGGACTGGTCAACGCGGGCAGTAAACGCCGTTCGGCGCATGGGTGTCAGTCCCAGCGGTGCCGCTCCGGCCATTTGACCAATCACATCGCCCCATGCACCCGCGGCATTGACAATGGTGGTGGCCGTCAGGGTTGTCGCCCCCGCGGTCAACACGAAGCGATCTCCGGACCGTCTGATCTGCGTTACGCGCGAATTGCGTCGAACCTCGGCGCCCGAGTCGCTGGCCCGTCGCACATACAGCTGGTGTAGCGCCATTGCATCGATTGATGCTGCGGTGGGTTCGTACACACCGCAAGTCACTTGTTCGGGCCGCAAGACAGGGCAGAGGTCGCGGACGGCGCTTCCTTCGACGAATTGAATTGCGGGGGTGAGCTGTACACCGGCCAGATAATCGGCATACATCGCATCACGCATGGTCGCGTTGCCGACGTCGAACACGCCCAAAGATGCAAGCAAAGGCGCCGAGAGCTCGTCATGGTCGGTAAGCAAGAATTCATGTGATGCGCGGTTGAGACGCTGGAAGAGGTCGCCGTCGTTTTCGTAGTAGATCGCCGCGGACCGCGAGGTGGTGTGAAACGCGAGCTCCCGTTCTTGTTCGAGAAGCGCAACATGATGGGTGTTGCTGATGTGGCATGCGGCGGTCGCTCCTGCGATTCCTCCACCGATCACCGCTACGTCGAAATGGGCAATGGTCATCGACTGACAGTAGTGCTGTTGCGATCTGGCGTCGGTTCCGTCGTCACGTCAGCGCCGTATCGGCGACCTAGGGTCCGGCTATGCGTGCATATGACTCCATGGCTGTTGCGGCGGCGCTCGACTGGCTGCCGCTGATCGAAGCGATCGAGGTGGTCGTTGCCAATCCAAATGCCGCAGCGCCGGGCCGCTCGGTGCATGAGATCGTCGCACCTGGGCTGTTGGCGCAATCGTCGCGAGCTCCCGCTCTACTCGTCAAACCGGGCTGGGTCCTCGGAGACGTGATCGCTGTTAAGGCCGTGACGTTCTTTCCCGACAATGGCCTGCGCGATCTGCCGATGGTCAATGCGGGTGTACTGCTGTTCAGTGCGATTGACGGCACGCTGTTGGGGGCGTGCGACGGGAACGAGCTGACGACCCGGCGAACCGCAGCGGCGTCAGCCGTCGCAGCGAAGCGCTTGGCCCGAACCGACGTCACCCGCCTGCTTGTCGTTGGAACGGGGGCACTCGCGCCAATGGTCGCCGAAGCTCACGCATCGGTGCGAACCTACAGCCGTGTTGAGGTCTGGGGTCGCCGACCCGACGAGGCAGAACGGGTGGCCAAAGCCCTTCTAGCGGGTGGGCTGCCCGCTTCGGCTGTAGCCGATCTCGATGCGGCTGTGGCGACAGCCCACGTGATCAGTTGTGTGACCGGGGCAACGAAACCAATTGTCAAGGGCGAGCTACTGCAGCCTGGAACTCATCTCGATCTGATTGGGTCCTTTGCCGAAGAAATGCGCGAAGCCGACGATGAAGCCGTCCGACGGGGAAGCGTGTGGGTTGACACGGTTGACGATGCAGTCCTCGCAGGTGATTTGGCGCAGCCGATACAAGCCGGCGTGATTTCGATCGCAGACCTGCGGGGCGACTTGCGTGACCTCGTCTCAGGCCCAGCAACACGGCGCACTGACCACGACGAGATCACCGTGTTCAAGTCGGTCGGAACCGCACTAGAAGATGTCGCTGCTGCACAACTCGTGTTCAGCGGCTGAGGCGGCCGTGGCCGCGGCGCTGGTGACCTCAGCAAGAGGCTGAAACCAACAGTCTGAAATACGTTGTCTGTTCACATACTCTGACCAAATGGGTACACCACTTTCCGATGACCACAAGGCGACCGTTGCGGTCTTGTTGCACGCAGGTAAGTCGATCAACGAGATCAGCAAGTTTGTAGGACTTGATCGTGAAGCGGTTGGCGTAGTAGCTCGCAGCCTTGACATCGAGCCGACGTCTCCGACGCAGAAGCGGGCCAAGGCTCTCTTTGCCGACACAGCCGGCAACAGCTACCAGGCAATTGCCGCCGCCCTGCGGCGTGAGAACCTGACGAACGACAACGGCAAGCCAGTGCACTATCTGACGATCTCTACGTGGGCGAACAACCACGGTTGGAAGTGGGGCGGAAGCCCAGACGGCACGTACGTGGCGCCGAGCGCGGGTGCCAACCGGTCGGCCACGAAGTACTCGTTGCGTATCTCGAAAACTCGCAGCGAAGAACTCAACGCCAGCGCTCGCGTCGCCGCGGCGGCCGACGCTGCATGGCACGAACTCGACACTGACCGAACCACGATTGTGCAACTGGCGGTGATTAGGGGAGCGGCGGCGTCAGACGTGACCGATCTCGATGCTGTTCGCAAAGCGCTGCTGGCAAAGCACGGCGAAGCAATTCGCAACGCACGCGTCTGATCGAGAAAGCCTGGTCGACACGCGAAGATCCCGCGGCAGCTTGCCGCGGGATCGCCATTACATCTGCAGTTGCGCTGGTCGTTATGGGATCCGCAGGACCTGACCGGGATAGATGAGGTTCGGGTCGCTCAGCATTGGTCGGTTGGCTTCGAAAATCTCGTTGTAGCGATTGGCATCGCCGTAGACCTGTTTGGCGATGGCCGACAGGCTGTCGCCGGCCTTGACTGTGTACATCTGGGCGGCGTCTGCAGGTTGAGCGATTTCGAGATCTTCATCGACTCGCTCAACGCCCTCGACGTTTCCCACGGCAAGAACGACCCGCTCGGCGGTTGCCTGATCAGCGACGCTGCCTGACAAGAACACTGTGCTGCCGTCGTAGCGAACGTCGATGTCATCGCCAAGGCCGAGCTTGGCCACATATTGTTCGAGTTCGTCTGCTTTGTTGGCGTTTTTGCGGCGATCGTTGAAGGCTTTGCGGGCTGCGGTCTGCTTTTCTGTCGCAGCGTCTTTGGCAACGGAAGCCTTTTTCTTTGCTTCGGCGGCCTGACGCGAGCTTGCAGCCTTGGCTTTGGCGGCCGTTTCGCGGGCCTTCCCTGCGGTACTGCTGGTCTGCGCCTTGCGCTTGGCGGTTTCGGCTGCCTCTCTCGCTGCGGCGAACTTTTCGTCCTTGTCGCCCTTCAGTAGTTTTGAACCGGTGTCTTTGACGAAGTCGAATACGCCCATGGGACCCTCCTTGGGATCGTGTTGTGATGGCCCATTGAGTATGGGACCCTAAACAACGTTGCGCTCGTTGACGACATTCCTGGTCTTTCGAGGTGCCGTGTCAAACTGTGCTTGGATCCGAGTTGTTGGGCAATTGTGCCCGAAGCCACAAGTAACGATCCAGGTCTGCGTAGCGTTGGTAGTTCACAATTGTCGTTCCGTAAGGGCTTGGAGATGACGATGAAGCACAAGGTCATAATTGTCGGCGCGTTTCTCGCCGTCATCTCGATGTTGTCGGCAGTTGCAATTCCCAATGCAGCAGCGCAAGCGACAGTGATCGATGTCTCGATCGCCCCGGGCGGGCTGTATGTCGGGCCGGCGGTCGTCATTTCGGGAAGCGCAAGTGCGCCATCGGGCATCGCCTCGGTTTCGATCACGGTCAAAGATGTTGGTTCCGGCTTGTGGGTACAGCCCGATTTCTCGCTGGCTGGAGCGCCTGCCGATATCGCCGCGTTTACCGGGTTGCGACCCCCGCTCGGAGATCCAGCGGTCTCGTGGCGCGTGCCTCTGCAACTCGGTGATGGCACCTATGACGTGTTCGCAACGGCCATTGACAATGCTGGGAGCGCGACTACCGCCGCTGTTCAGACGATCAATGTTGACGCCGGTGCTAGTGCTGGCGGCGGCCAGATATTCGTTCCGCCAAACGCCACTTGGCGATGGTTCGACTACGGCGCCGAGCCGGCTAACCAGGGGCCTATCGACTGGTACGAAGTTGGATATAGCACCAACGGTTGGCCATCGGGTCAAGCCGAGCTCGGCTACGGCGATGGCGATGAAGCCACAGTCACCTATGAGTTTTACCAAGGCGAAAAAGTCATCACGACCTACTTCCGCCATAGCTTTACTATCGCTGACCCGTCGGTGTTCGATGAGTTCACCCTTGACATACTCCGCGACGACGGTTCAGTCATCTACATCAATGGCGTGGAGTTTGCGCGGTCAAACATGCCTGGCGGCAATATCAACTACAACACTCGCGCCGACAGCAGTAGCGAACAGACCGTTGGCTACACACTGCCAACGAGCAGCTTCAACGCGGGAGACAACCTCATCGCCGTCGAAGTACACCAACACAGCTCAACCAGCTCCGATATCAGTTTCCAACTCGAACTTACCGGTGAGTCCACCGGCGGCGCAGAGAGCGACGCCCGTGAAGGCTCGTACGTGCTCACCGCTGGCGACATGGCCCAGTGCAGCTTCTTTGGCGACGAAGCTGTTGCCGAGCAGATGGATTCACTTTGGGACACCGATGCAGGAATCTTTATCGGTCTTGGCGATCTTGCGTATGGGTCGGGCACGTTCCAGGAGTTCACCGATTGCTTTGAACCGTCGATCGGTCGCCACATCGATTCCATCTGGCCATCTCCGGGAAACCACGAGCACTACACCTCGCCAAATGCTGCGGGGTACCGCCAGTATTTCGGCAATGCCGCAGGCTCCAGAGTGGGCGGATCGGCCGGGGCGAACGATGGCCTGTGGTACTCGTTTGACATTGACGAAAACTGGCACGCCATTGGGCTCGACAGCGACTGCAACAACGGATTCGAAGCGCTTCCGGGTTCGAGCGACGCCAACGGTGGCGGTTGCGCGGTTGGCTCGCCACAAGAAATCTGGCTACGAGCTGATCTCGAGGCCAACAAGGACAAGAACATTCTTGCGTTCTTTCACCATCCTCCGTTTACCGCCAACCACTACAGCGATCACGAGTACACGATGCCGCTGTGGCGTGCGCTCACCGAGTACGGCGTGGAACTCACGTTGCATGGTCACGAACACCACTACGAACGCTATGCGCAGCTCGACTACTGGGGTGACCGCGACCCGGTGTACGGCACACGCGAATTCATTATCGGCAGCGGCGGTACGTTCCCCCGTCGTGATCAGGGTCGAACTGCTCCAGAGTCTGATTTCACCGGGTTTTTCGATGCGGGCATCGACGACTTCGGTGTCTTGCAGCTCTGGCTACAGCCTGATGGTTACGAGTGGCGGTGGGAATCAGTCTTCGGCAACGCGCCGATCGACCAAGGCTCGAGCGGGTTGACGCCGGCTATGCCAACCGCAAACTTCGTGGGAACCGTCACTTCAGGTGGGGCCGTTGTTCCAGGCGCTGAGGTTTGCGTTACCGCTCAGCGCACCGGTGTCGAGACGTGCACCATTGCTGCCTCTGACGGATCGTGGTCGATTGGCCCCATCGTGAGCGACAACTACACAATGGACACAGTCGACCCGTCTGGCGGGTCGGCCCCAGATCTCAATGCTGCGGTCGTGCTTGCTGCTCCCACCGACACCACGTCGAATGTCAATCTCGGCGGAGCAGTTCCTGGCGATGTGACGTGCGACGGGCAGCTCACGATTGTTGATGTGAGCACGACGATGGCGTACATCGTTGGTCTGCGCAACGATGTTGCTTCTTGCCCAATTGGGTCGGTCGCCGTCGACATCAATGCAGCACCAGCCGACGTGGACCAAAGTGGCGAGATCGACGTCAGCGACGCTGCCTACATGATGCAGTGTGTCGTAGGTATCCCTAATCCGTATTGCTGAATTGCAGAATTGCTGACGCACGGATCGGCGTAGTTCGCAATTTGATTCCTAGGGTTAACGCAGCTCAAAAGCAAGGTTGACAATGAACGTAGTAGGCACGAAATCGGGAATCAGTCGGTTATCGACAACCGCTCGAGTTGCAGGGCTCGTCGCTTGCGTTGTCATCTTGGCGATGATCGCAGCAGCGATTCCAACCGCAGAAGCAGGGGCCGCGCAGGCATCGGGTACCGCAGATTCGATTCTCATCTCGGACCCGGCCATGATTCGAGCGTCGACCGTCGTCAACGCTCGCGTGGTTTCAGATTCGGTGACCATCACGACGACTACCGGTATGCATACGGTTCATGAGATCGAAGTCGACAGAAATGTCGTCGGCAGCTCGCCGGAGCGTCTGTTGATCGAAACCCCCGGTGGCATCAGTCCCGAAGGACTTGTGCACCTCGTGTCAAATCAACCGTCTTTCGGGCAGGGCGACGAGGTGCAGCTCGCACTGGTTGCCGCGCCGTCGACCGAGGCGGCGACCATTGCCAATTCGTGGGGCCACGATCTTGAGGTTTACACCGTTGTAGGTGGCAACGATGGCACCGCGTGGCTGGGTGATGACAATGCCCCGCAACTTCGGTCCGCTACTGAAAACGCGGAGCCGTACTTTGTGCTCAGCGGCCGGAGCTGGGAATCCTTTGATCCGCCGGTGTCATACCTGGTCAATCCGTCGAGTGCCCCAGCGGGCGCAATCAGTGCAGTCCAAGCCGCGGTGGCGACCTGGGAAAATGTTCCTGCTACAGATATCGATCTGCGCTACGCCGGCACGACGAACCTGTCCGGAATTGGCTATGACACGACCAACGTCGTGTCCTGGATCTCGACCCCCAACGCCGGGGATTCCTTCTTGGCGCAGACCAACAGCTACTGGCTCGAATCGGACCCCACGAAGCTGATCGGTTTCGACATCGTCTGGAATCGCGACTACGCGAGTTCGATCGGCGCTGCGAGTAATGCGTGGGATGTTGAGACAGTTGCGCTCCATGAGTTCGGTCATGTGCTCGGGCTGAGCCATGTCGAAAGCGGCTCCAGCCAGGTCATGTTCGGGTCCATCTTCTCGAACGACACCAACCGTGTGCTGGGCGCTGGAGACAAGACAGGTGTGCAAATTTTGTATCCGAGCCTGCCGCCCTCCACCCCCACTGCGACGGCCACCTCAACGCCAACGCCAACGTCGACGCCGCAACCGACATCAACCCCGTCGCCGACCGCCACGTCACAACCCACGCCAACCCCAACCGCCAACGTGGTCGACGGACGAGTCGCGGGTCGTATTACGGCATCAACGTCGGGTGTCCCACTTAGTGGAATTGTTGCTTGTGCAACGAGTGTGGTGTTTGGCGCGTCGAAATGTTCCATCACCAATGGCAACGGCGCGTACCTGATTGTTGGTCTCAACTCAGGCAACTACTACCTGGAATTCAGCGACCCTGCCGGGCAGTGGGCACCTCGGTGCTACCGCAACTCGTCGTGCGCGAGCCCGAGCGTGATTGGTCTCATCGTGCCCGAGATGCGGTCCGGCCTCGACACCAGTCTGTTTCCCGCCGGGGGCACCTCGCCGACGGTGACTCCAACGAGCACAGCGATTCCAACAAGCACCCCAACTCCGACGAACACGACAGTTGTGGTTGCGACCGCGACACCAATTCCCGTGGTGCCGACGACCACGCCTGTGCCTGGATCTGGCGGCGGTTCGATCGCCGGTCGTGTGACCGACGATTTCGGAAGCCCGATTGCAAGCGCTGACGTGTGCGCGATCAACGTTGTCTTTGAAGCCTTCACCTGCGCACGTACCAACGGCAATGGAGACTTCGTGGTGTCGAGTCTTGCAACAGGGAATTACCTTTTGCAGTTCTTTGCTGATGGGTACACCGTTGAGTGTTGGTACGAAGCGAGTTGTGACCAGGCGTCGCCGATCGGATTGACATCGAATCAGAGCGTTTCTGGAGTTACAGCTGCGCTTTCACCCGCTGGCGTCGTCGTTACGCCCCCGACTCCTGTGCCGCCCACCGCCGTTGCGACTGTGGTTGGGCCAACTCCAGGTCCGGTTCTCAGTCTCGGAACGATCACGGGCACCGTGAGAACCTTGAACGGATCGGCGCTCGACAGTGTGCAGGTCTGCGCCATTCCGGGCATTGGTGCACAGGCGTGCACGTTGACCAACAGTGCCGGCGAATATGTCCTGACCGGATTGGTCGCGTCGAACTACCGAATCCAGTTCACGCGCTCGGGCTATGTGACGGAGTGCTATTCAAATCGGGCATGCCCTCAGAGCATGCCAATTGGTGTGGTCAGTGGCGAAGTTCGATCCAACGTCGACGCAGAACTGGCATCAAGTTAAGCGAGCGGTCAGCGACCTCGGCCCGACTGGTCGACGCATTGAAAATGTAAATCGATCGACCGCAACGATCGACAAAACGTTTTCACGGGTTTGTTGCGACCGCAGCAAATGCTGCCTCGGCTTCTGCCAGCACAAGGTCGGCGTCGACCATCATTGCCACAAGCTCAAGAAAGCCCACAGTCGGATTCCACCCGAGTTCGGTTTTTGCCTTGGTTGGATCGCCAAGTAGGTAGTCGACCTCTGCGGGCCGGAACCACTGTGGGTCAATACGAACGTGTGCTTCCCAGTCAAGATCGACGTGCCCAAAGGCAGCTTTACAGAAGTCGCGAACGCTCTTCGCCTCGCCTGTGGCTATCACGAAGTCATCAGGCGCATCGTGTTGCAGCATGCGCCACATCGCCTCGACGTAGTCGCCAGCGAAACCCCAGTCGCGTTTGGCGTCGAGATTGCCAAGGGCCACATCGTCTTGTAGGCCGTGTTTGATTCGCGCAACTGCCTTTGTGATCTTGCGAGTAACGAACAGTTCGCCGCGTCGCGGGCTTTCGTGATTGAACAAGATGCCGCTTGCCGCGAAGAGGCCGTAACCCTCTCGATAATTGACGGTCAGGTTGTGCGCCATCACTTTCGCGGCGGCATAGGGCGAACGAGGGTGGAAGCGTGTTTGTTCGCTCTGGGGTGGCGGCGTAGCGCCGAACATCTCCGAAGATGACGCTTGGTAGAAACGTGCATTAGGCGAATGCAACCGAACGGCTTCGAGCAGGCGCAGCGTGCCGGTGCCGGTCACATCGGCGGTGAATTCTGGTATGTCAAAGCTCAACTTGACGTCGGATTGTGCGGCGAGGTTATAGACCTCGTCGGGCTCGATCTCGTGCACGAGCCGGGCGAGAACCCCGCTGTCGCCAAGGTCGCCATGGTGCAGGTAGAGATTGGCGTCCGACGGCAGATGGGCTAACCGGCTGAGATGAGTTTCCGACGACGAACGCCGAATGAGCCCGTGCACTTCGTAGCCCTTGCTGAGCAATAGCTCAGTCAGGTACGAACCGTCTTGACCTGTGATACCAGTGATAAACGCTGTCGTCATGGTCGCGCGCGGACGGCGGTCGGCCTGACGCTCTTCACCGTTGAGATCAGAACTTGGATTGCCACTCGTCGAGAGTATCAGCACTGTTTCGGTGGCCTGATCGGCGCCCTTCGTTACCTTGTCGGCTATGCGAGTGATGATCACAGGTGCCGCTGGCCAGCTGGGCCGAGACCTGGTTACACATTGCATGGCCAGTGGCGACGAGGTCACTGCGCTGACACGACATGGCTTGGATATCGCCGACCAGCGTGCCGTCGCTGCAGTCGTGCAAGATTGCGCGCCTGATGTGATCGTGAACTGTGCCGCGTGGACAGCGGTTGACGACTGCGAAGCTGATCCTGAGCGCGCCTACCGGGTCAATGCCCATGCGGTGGGCTTCCTTGCGGAAGCGTCGTCGGCGATCGGTGCGCAATTGGTGCAGATCTCAACCGATTACGTGTTCGACGGGGACAAGGCTGGCGCCTATCTGGAGACTGATCTGACGAACCCGAAAAGCGTGTACGGGGCGTCGAAACTTGCTGGCGAGGCAGCGGCCGGCGAGAACGCGACAGTGATTCGCACAAGCTGGGTCTGCAGCGAACACGACGGCAACATGGCTGCGACGGTGTTGCGGCTGCTCAATACTCATGCTGAGTTGCGCTTTGTCGATGATCAGCGAGGAAGACCCACATTTACCCGAGACCTTGCGCAGGCGGTGCGTCTCGTAGCGCTCGATCGGGCTTCGGGCCTGTTCCATGTGACGAACAGCGGTGCGACGTCGTGGTTCGAATTCGCGCAGCATGTAGCGTCGGCGGCCGGCCAAGACCCGGGCCGTGTGCTGCCCATTTCGACGGCCGACCTCGATCCGCCCCGGCCCGCTGCTCGGCCCGCAAATTCGGAGTTGGCGAACACGCGATTCGATCTGGCGTATACCCCGTTGCGAGATTTCCGTGAACCGCTCGCCGAGGCTGTTGCGGCTCGGTTGCGTTAGTCGAACAGCAGGTGCTGGGCGTCGGCTAACAGCGGTGTTTCGCCATCTTTGGCTGACACGACTGCGTGCCCCTCGCCGACTGGCCACGTAATGCCAAGATCGGGATCGTTCCACCTAAGGCCAACGTCTCGTTCTGGGTCGTAGTAACCGCTGGTCTTGTACGCGACGCGGGTGTTCGGTTCGAGGGTGCAGAACCCGTGAGCGAAGCCTTTGGGAACGAACAGCTGGTTTCCGAGTTCGGCGTTGAGCTCGACGAGTACATGGTGACCGAATGTGGCTGAGCTGCGACGCAGGTCGACGGCAACGTCAGCGATACGCCCATCGAGAACCCGGATGAGCTTGTCCTGCGCTGAGGGCGCCATCTGGAAGTGAAGACCGCGAACCGTGCCTTGCTCAGCAGACAAGGACTCGTTGTCTTGTACCCACGTGATATCAATGCCAGCTTCGAGACCCCGGCGAGTGTTCCAGGTTTCGGCGAACCAGCCACGGTGATCGCCGTGACGTGTAGGGGTCAGCTCGATGACCTCGGCGAGTTGGGTTGGCTTGACCTGCATCAGGCGTCGTTGTCGCGGAGGCCCCGCCGCTCGGTAGCGGTGCCGTCGACGAGCGGGCGCCACCACGACTCGTTGTCGAGGTACCACTGCACGGTCTGACGAAGCCCCTGGTCAAAACTCAACGATGGTTGCCACTTGAGTTCTGACGCAATCTTGGTTTGATCGATCGCATAGCGCAGGTCGTGCCCGGGACGGTCGGCAACAAAGTCGATGAGTTCACGGCGCGATGCGACCCCATCGAGCGGTCCGGCCAGTTCATCGACGAGATCGCAAAGTTGTTCCACGACTTGAAGGTTCGTGCGCTCTTCGTTGCCGCCGATGTTGTAGGTCTCGCCAACAGTCCCGCGCTCGAGCACTGCTACAAGCGCCGATGCGTGATCGTCGACGTACAACCAATCGCGAATGTTGTCGCCGCGGCCGTATACCGGAAGGCGATCGCCCGCCAGCGCTCGAATTGTCACGAGCGGAATCAGCTTCTCGGGAAAATGAAATGGGCCATAGTTGTTCGAGCAGTTGGTGATGACTACAGGCAGGTCGTAGGTCTCGCCCCAGGCTCGGACCAGGTGATCACTCGCTGCTTTGCTTGCGGAATACGGCGAACGAGGGTCATAGGGCGTTGTTTCAACAAAGGCAGGATCATTGTGGCTGAGCGATCCGTAGACCTCATCGGTGCTGACGTGGTGGAAGCGCTGCACGCTGGCCTTGCGCGCGGCTTCGAGCATGTTGCAGGTTCCGACGACGTTCGTCGCTATGAAGTCGGCTGGTCCATCGATTGAACGGTCCACGTGAGACTCGGCGGCCAGATGCATTACGGCATCGGGCGCATGCTTTTCAAAAACGGTGTGCAGTGCGCCAAGGTCACAAATGTCAGCTTGCTCAAACCGGTATCGAGGGTTGTCGGCCACCGCAGCGACACTGCCCTCGGTCGCCGCATAGGTGAGTTTGTCGAGCACGACGACTTCGTGATCGGTCGTGCCAATGAGATGGCGAACAACTGCGGAACCAATGAATCCGCGGCCGCCGGTGACGAGGATCTTCATTGGTCGCTCACGAGATTGAGTAAATACTGGCCATAGCTGTTTTTGGACATCGCTGCTCCCATAGTGGCGACGTCATCGTCGCTGATCCACCCTTGTTCCCACGCGATCTCTTCGAGGCACGCGATCTGGCTGTTTTGCCGATGTTGAATCACCCGCACAAACTCTGCGGCTTCGACCATGGAGTCGAACGTGCCGGTATCGAGCCACGCGTAGCCGCGGTTGAGCTGGGCTACTTCAAGTGTTCCTTGTTGCAGGTACCAGTCGATGACCGATGTGATTTCGAGTTCTCCGCGGGGCGACGGTTTGACCTGTTGGGCAGCTTCGACGACGTTGTTGTCAAAGAAGTACAACCCGGTCACAGCCCAGCTGCTTCGTGGATTGTCTGGTTTCTCCTCGATGGAGACGGGGCGATCTTGTGCGTCAAGTTCGACGATGCCGTATCGCTCCGGATCCTTGACGTGATAGCCAAACACCGTTGCCCCGACTTGTTTGGCTGCCGCGCCGGCTACGAGATCTGATAGGCCAGCCCCATAGAACAGGTTGTCGCCAAGTACGAGCGACGCCCCTTGCCCGTCGAGGAAGTCGGCCCCGATCAGGAACGCTTGAGCAAGGCCGTCAGGCGAGGCCTGTACGGCATAGTCGATCGACACACCCCATTGGGAGCCGTCGCCGAGCAGGCGTTGGAACGCGCTCTGATCGTGCGGAGTGGTGATGATCAGAATCTCGCGGATGCCTGCCAACATCTGCACCGAGATCGGGTAATAGATCATTGGCTTGTCGTACACGGGGAGCAGCTGCTTCGATGCACCGATGGTGATCGGATGCAGCCGGCTTCCTGTACCTCCGGCGAGAATGATGCCTTTCACCGTGCTAACGGTACCGAACCCAAATGATGCTGCTTTGAATCGGCTCTGAACCGTTCTACCGTGCGATCCACGTATGCGGCTGCAGGTTCACATAGGAACGTATAAGACCGGCACGACGAGCATTCAGGTGGCGTTGAGTCAAGCCGCCGATGTGCTTGAGGACCGGGCCATACGATATTCGCAGGTCGGGCTCAACCCGAAGTTCCAAAAGCATCTCCATCTGTTCGATCACCTCGTCGACGATGGCACAAACACCCCAAGACATGCCAAGCATCGCCGCACGAGGCTGGCGGCACAACTGCGTTCCGAGCTGATCGATCCAAACACCCAGATGGTGGTGTTGTCCGAGGAGGAGCTCAGCTATCCATCGAGCGTTATCCCCGAGTTTTTTGGGCAGTTCCAAGACCTCGCGAATATCGAAGTCGTCATGGTGGTTCGTGATCAGCCGGACTTTTTGGAATCGCTCTATCTGCAGTGGCTTAAAGAAGGCCCACGAGGGATAACCGGCACATTTGAGCAAATGTGTGAAGACAGCTCGTTTCTCGCTCGCGGAGACTTCTCGGTGATCCTCGATCGATGGAGCGATGTCCTTGGTACAGGAGCAATCACCGTTCTTGACTTTGACCAACTTCGCAAAGGTGATCTCGTCGAAAATTTCTGCGAAGCAGTCGGTCTTCCCCCACTGCTAACGCCTGATTCGACCACGAACCCAACGATCAGCCCCGCAGGCGGTGAGCTGCTTCGCCGGGCCGGCCGGGCCGATCCTGATTTTCGGCGCATGCAGTTCTTCATCAACCGGTTGGAACCGACTGATATAGGACGAACCTCATCAGTATGCAGCTCGGCTGTGCGCGCGAATTTGCTGAGTCACTTTGAGGCTTCGAACAAGCGTCTGCGCGTCGAGTACGGGGTGACGCTGAATACCTCACAATCGAAACGAATGCCGTTGCAGACCTCGGCCGAGCTACACGAACAAGCACTTGATTTGTCCGCGGAGGCTCTGGCATCGCTATGGCTCGATTTCACCGCACAGCAAGCCAAAGTGCGCCGGTTGCGGCGTCAGCTCAGAGCTTTAGATTCGCAGCCTGCAGATGAACAGCCACAAGACACGTCGACGGCGCCGGTGACCTCTTTCGATGCCTAATTCGGTTTGGTGAAGTGCCCGTGCGACGACCGGTGACTACGGTGCAGGTCACACGCGCTTGAGAGGCACCCCAAAGATGATGAGAAGGCTGGCAGTTGCTGTAATCGCGCTAGGGATGTGTATTGCATCTCCCGGTACAGCGGTTGCTCAGGCGGGCGACCCTTTCGCCCCAGTAGAGGGGCCGACCAACAACATTGCGGGCGGATCAGCGATTGCAATCAACGCAGCGCCGTATCAAGTCATGGTCGCCCATCTTCCCCCTGGTGCTCAGGGCACGTTGTGCGGCGGTTCGCTCATCAGACCCGATGTTGTTCTCACCGCAGGACACTGTGTTGACGGAAAGAACATCGCCGATTTTGTCGTGTTTGCGGGCAACCGCGACCCACTGAATCAACCCGGCGGACATACCCGCGTCGTAGTCAACGCCAAGTTGCACCCGGCCTACGACACCGCATCGCCGCCCGGTGGCGGCGCATGGGATGTTGCATTGCTGTTCCTTGGGTCACCTGTTCCGCTTTCGAACAGCGTGCGCACGATCGGTATCGCCACCCCAGCCGAAGTTGCCGCGGCGACGAATGGATTTACCACGGGATGGGGAGTCACCGGTCCCAATCAGGGTCTGTCGACTGTGGGCCTCAAGCAAGTCCCTGTGAGCATCTATAGCGACACAGCTTGTACGAATCTGTTCGTGAGTGGTGGCGCTGGGCAGCTCCACCGTCCAGATCGAGAGGTGTGTGCGGGCCCAGCTATCAACACAGTGCCTAGCTACGGAACGCCAATTGGTGCCTGCAGCGGCGACAGCGGCGGAGCGCTCGTGATTAACACCCCGAACGGCCAGCGAATAGCTGGGGTAACAAGCTGGGCCTACACGTGCGGTGTTGTCCCGGCGGTCTATGCCGAAGCGCCCCGCTTTCGCCAGTGGTACTTCGACGCGCTGCCCAAGAAGTCGTGTGTTGGCCAAGTCGCCACCGTCGACATTGGGCTTGGAATGTCGCCGACCCCGGGGAACGATGTGATTTCTGGAACTCCGAACAGCGACCTGGTGCCGGCGAGCCCTGGCGATGACCTGGTGTGTGGAGGTCCGGGCAATGACGTTCTCAATGGCGGCGCCGGAGACGACAGTCTGTTCGCCGGCCCCGGTTCCGACACCGTTTCCGGAGGATTGGGTATCGACAAAATCTGGGGCGGAGACGGCCTCGATCTCATCTTCGGTGGGGATGGCGATGATTTCTTGTACGGCATGAATCAACTTGACACGATCGATGGTGGTGCTGGTGATGACACCGTCTTCGGCGGCCCCGGCAACGATGTTCTGACTGGTTCCGCTGGGTCAGATCGGCTGTTCGGAATCGACGGCGATGACATGCTCGATGGCGGCGCGGGTGACGATTGGTTGTTCGGCGGCGCAGGCAACGACGTCGTTGCTGGTTCGTTCGGTCTCGACCGGTTGTGGGGCGGCAGCGGGGGCGATCAGCTCTCAGGCGGCCCGGGCAACGACTTCCTCTACGGTTTCGGTGGCCCTGACGTGTTGTCGGGTGGAGATGGCGATGACGTCCTGTTCGGCGGAGACGGCGCGGACCAGCTCAATGGTGATCTCGGCAACGATCGGCTCGACGGTCGCGCCGGAGTCGACGTTTGTGTCGGCGGTGGCCAGATCGGCGACCAGCTCTTCGATTGTCCGTGACGCCGGTCGGCCGGGGTCGCCGTGGCGCTCGATAGCGTTGCTGGGCTGCGCACGATGACTACACGGTGACAACTGATGAACCTGCTTCAGACCCTCGACCTTGACTGTCGACCAGAAGTCGAACGGCTCTACTTCAATGTAATCAAGGCCGATGAGACGTCGATCGATCGATTCCCGAGCCGGGATGGCGACCGGTTGCACATTCCAGCAGGCACGTCGGTTTCATTCGACAGCTATTTCAATTCCTTCTTTGAGAACTACTGGTTTCAGTACACGCACCTGAGCTCAGCACATCTGCGGCTACGTCTCGAAGGCGATTGCGTCGTGTCGATCCACAGGCAGACGCCGCACCGCGACGTATATTTGCTCGATCGTCTGAGCCCGGTTGATGGAATCGTCGAGTTCGAGCTCGACGACGAAGACGAGCTCCGGGTAGAGGCTGGACGGGTCTGGTTCACGATTCTCGCGACCACTGACGTGGAGCTGAGCGACGGCGGCTGGTTCACAAACGAAGAGCCTGCACGCGCCGTCTCGCTTGCCGCGGTGTTCTGCACGTTTAACCGTCAGCAGTACTTGCAACGCATTCTCAAAGCGCTCGCAGCACACCCTGGCGCAGTAGCGAGCTTGTCGAAGCTGTTCATTGTCAACCAGGGAGACTCGTTTACATCCGAGGAGATTCTCGGCGGCCCAGGCTCAAACCTCGAGTCGATTGTGCACTTGATCGAGCAACCAAATATGGGTGGCTGTGGCGGTTTCACGCGAGGCATGTATGAAACGTGGCGTGACGATGACCTCACGCACTTCGTTCTGCTAGACGACGACAGTCGTGTGCACCCCGACTCGCTCCTTCGTACCTCGACCTTTTTGTCCTACGCGTACGACGATGTCGTCGTCGGTGGACACATGCTCAACCTGCATCGACCGAACTTCCTGTTCGAAGCGGGCGCAGAACTCGACGCCGAGACATTGCAACCTCAACCGCTGATCAACGACGAGTTCATCGGAGACGAAGCTGGGTTGTCGGCGCTTTTGCGCCCAGGTTCGGTGGAGTACAACGGTTGGTGGTTCTTTGGAGCGCCCAAGCGCGTGCTCGACGAGGTCGGCTTCCCGATGCCGTGCTTTATTCGGGGTGACGACATCGAGTTCGGTATGCGCCTCAAGCGCAACGGCTGGCGCACGATACCTGTGCCCGGTATTGCGGTCTGGCACGAACCGTTCTATCTCAAGCTCGGCAGCTGGCAGTTGTTTTTCGAAGTGCGCAACAGACTCGCAGCGGCCACCCTGCATGACGCTGGTTCCTGGTCAGCGATTCGTCGCGACCTGCTCGCCGTTTTCACCCGAGATATTTCAATGTCGCGGTATCACTCGGCTCAACTCATGATCGACGCGATCAGCGACTATTTGGCCGGGCCAGAAGTCTGCCTGCAGACCGACAACGAAGCGCTACAGCGCGCTCGGAAAGTCGTAACTGAACTCGGTCCGACACAGGTCGAAGTTCCCGGCATTATTGCCTCGAAGGCCGAGCGCCTAGCCAAGGCCGGTGACATTCGACGCGTCGGCTACAAGGTGCTCGACGAAGGTGAACGACGGTTGGGGAAGTTCGCTCTCGGGGCCCACGTCGCTCGCAGGCAGCTGCAGCCGTCAGGCGACCGAATCGGCGGACCCGTGTTTCGCGCCGCAGACATACAACCGCATCGAGCTGCGGCTGCCGATCGCTACACCGTTGTTGAAGAACACAACGCGATTGCGTGGTTGCACGAACGCGACCGCGAGATCGAACGCAAGCTCTGGTCCCAGTTCCGGCCACTGTTGCAGCGTGTTGGTCCGATTGACAGCTATATCGAGCAGCGCCAGCAAACCATTGGATGGCGCACGTTCTGGCAGCACCTGTTCGAAGATTGATGCGGTGGGCTCTGGGGTCTGAGCGGTCTCCGTGACGCCCTGGTGACGCTAGGGAATGAGTGACGCCTGACGACCAATGGTCGCAACCATGACATACCATTGGACAGCTGAGTATCGTCTGTGCAGATGGTGAGGCGCGCAACATCGCGCTCACAGTTGAGGGAGTACGTCATGTTTCGATCGTCGAGTCGTGTGTTGTTTGTAGTCGTGGCTCTGGTGAGCTCCCTGCTTGCCGCTGCACCTGTTGGCGCCCAAACTGGGTTCGAGGGCGGGCCTGCCGATGCGGTTGTCAATGGCGTGTCTGTCACCGACCCAACGGCGTATCCGTTCATGGTGCAACTCGAACATGCAGATGGCACCCACGAATGTTCGGGCACCCTCATTCGCCCGAACAAGGTGATGACCGCCCGTCATTGCATCATGATGCTCAATGGCACTGAAATGCCGGGCCTTGCGAACTGGGTGATCCGCTACGGAACTACCGGCCAGTTCGGTGGCAATACGGTGGGATTCACCGGCTATACCCACCTGCCAGGATCCAATGTGGACCGCATTCGTGATGCCGTGATTTTGCATCTCGATGCCAATGTCACGCTCGATGCGAACGTAGGGCTCGTGCAGCTGGCTACCGACGCGGAAATTGCGAGTGCGAGCCAGACGCTTCTTCTCGGTTGGGGCAAAACCAGCGACTCGGCGCCTCCAGCCGCCACACTGCAACAGACAACGATCGTTGTTGAGAGCGATTCGTACTGCAACTCTGTTTGGGGTTCGGCGTACTACCCGGATCGACATTTCTGCGGGGGCGGCATTACGTCAGACATTTGTCATGGCGACAGCGGTGGGCCTCTGATGATTGTGGGCGCTGACGGGCGGCTGAAGCAGGCGGCCATCACCGCCGAGGTGTTCAACAACATGTGTCTTGACGGCACGCCGAGCAAGTTTCTCGATGTGCGATTCTTCAGACAGATGATCATCAACGCCGCCGGTCCTTTGTTTTGCGGCGGAGCAGCAGCCACGGTCGATTTTGGACTCGGTGAAATCCCTACCGTGGGCAACGATCGAATTGTTGGCACGCCGTACAACGACATCATCAACTCAGGCGATGGTGATGACACGGTCTGCGCCGCGGGAGGCGACGATATTGTCACACTCGGCTCCGGCGACGATGTGATGTGGTCTGGTCCCGGCAATGACAGTGTGCAAGGCGATGCCGGCAACGACCGGATCTTCGGGCTTGATGGCGACGACCAACTGTTCGGTGGCTTTGGAGACGATCGTCTCTATGGAGGATCTGGCAACGACGTTGTCGCTGGTCTCGAAGACAACGACAAACTCTGGGGCGGCACGGGAAACGACACGATAAGCGGTGGTTTCGGCGATGATGAAATCTACGCGATGGACGGCGATGACATGGCGTGGGGCGAATCAGGCAGCGATGTGCTGTTCGGTGGGCCTGGCAACGACACGTTGAATGGCGGAAGCGAGAACGATGTCATTCATGGCCTTGACGGCAACGACGCAATCATTGGTGATGGCGGAGACGACCAACTTTATGCCGGGACCGGCGACGACAATGTCGATGGTGGTGCCGGTGACGATCTCATTTACGGTGGACTTGGAGCTGATCAGCTGTTTGGCAGCTTCGGCAATGACAACATCTATGCAGCAGCGGGTACCGATCAGGTCTGGGGCGGCCCCGATGACGATTCGTTGTGGGGCGGTCCCGACAACGATGTCGTCAACGGCGATGCGGGCACCGACGTGTGCGACGGCATAGGCGGTTTTGATACGACCGACGGATCGTGCGAAACCTTGATTGCGATTCCGTAGTCAAGCTGCGGCTACTAGCTCGGCTCTAGCTTCGGCGCCGTCTTGACCAGAATGTCGGCTTGCCGTTTTCGCGGCGACCGCGTTCGCCCGCGTGGCGGATGGTCTGTTGGTCGTCAAGGCCTTGTCCTGAGCGAACACGCCTTTGTCGTTGCTCCCGAGCGGCTCGAAAAGCGTCGAGGACCGCGTCTGGGTCGCCGTCGGCACGAATCATGGCGTTGTCGACCCAGACGACTCGCGAGCAGGTATTGCGAATCATTGGCAGCGCGTGGCTGACCATGACGACAGCGCCCGTGTGTTCGCGCATTCGTGCCATTCGAGCGTGGCTGCGTTCCACGAACTTGTGGTCGCCAACTGCGAGCGCTTCGTCGAGCAACAGAATTTCGGGCTCCGCAGTCGTGTGAATACCGAACAGCAGTCGGGCCGTCATGCCCGAGGAATAGGTCTCCATTGGCAGGTCGATGAATTCGCCGAGTTCAGCGAACTCGACGATCTCTGATTCGTACGCTTCGAGTTCGTCACGGGTGGCGCCCAGCGCCAGACAGCCGAGCGCAATGTTCTCTCGCCCCGTCAGCCGCGGTTTGAGCGCTCCGCGGGCACCCAGAACCCGGGGTTCGGCACGCACGAGCACGGTGCCGCTCGTCGGACTGTAGATGCCGGCCATGGTTCGCACCAGGGTCGTCTTGCCGGCTCCGTTGAAACCTACGACTCCAACGATCTCGCCGGTCTGGATCGTGAGGTTGATATCTTTTAGCCCGGTCACAATTAGCGTCTGAGCGCGGTTGGTGCCGTGATCGCGGGCCACGACCTCGAAGTCGAGGTTGACATTGCGTAGCGCAATGGCGACTTCGTTGGTTACCTCGATTGGCTGCATGGAGTCGGTCACGATCCGTGGCGCTGCCGTGCGACGGGTCCGTAGGTGTGTTCGCCCTTGTAGAACCAGATGATGCCAAGTAGGAACGTGCCGAAGGACCAAACCAACGCTGATATTACCATTTCACCAGGGTCAATGAGCTCGATGCCCGTCAGCGACCAACGGGCCAGATAGATCAAGCAGTACAGCGGGTTGTAGATCAAGATCTCGAGAATGAGGTCGCCGACGCGACCACGGCCGAGAAACATGTCGGGCGTAAACAACACCATCGACGCAAACATGAGAAACCGGAACACTTGAGCGAGTGCGGCAGGGAAGTCGGGGTACATCGACCCGAGCCGAGCGGCGATTGACGCCGTGCCTACGTTAAACACGATCTGCAAGATCAGTACTGGCACGAACACGAGCCAACGCCAGGCGGGAAAGTGTCCGTCGATCAGCATGGCACCGACAGCAACGAGGAGACCCGGGCCGAGTGCAATCATCGAACCGAGAACGTCAGCAATAACAAGGCTGAATCTTGGAAAACTGAGCGATTCCATAAGACCGCGATGGGTGATCGTGGCTGTCGAGCCGTCTTGGATGGCTCGGGAACTGTGGCTGAATATTGCCTGGCCTATGGCGAGGAAGCTGACGAAACCGTCGACCCCGCGATCACCGCGCAGGCCAAACCCGATGAACAGGGTGAATATGGCAATAAACACGGCAGGCTCGATGAATAGCCAGAGGCGTCCGAGGTAGGTGTGAGCTTGCCCCGCCTTGATTCGCGACTGAGCCAAGCGCAAGATGAACACTCGCCGTGACCAGGTGTTTCTCAGGTACGCACCGAGACTGGGATAGACCCCAACTGGTCGCAGCTCAGATACCGGATCGCTGAGCGCCATAGTGCCAATGCTACTGATTGACACCTGTGATCGAGCCGGGCACTTGTATATTCGGCGGGTTGCAAAGCGAATCTTGATCGGGGCGCAAAGGTGAAGCACATCATTACCGGCGGGAACGGTTTCTTGGGGACCCGTTTGGCGCGCACGTTGACGGATCGAGGGGAGCAGGTTGTTGTTCTCGACATCAACCCTGAGTCAACCGACCCGAACCCTGGGGTCGAGTTTCATCAAATCGATATTCGCGACGCAGCTGCGTTGGCGGCCGTTGATTTCGGCGCTGACGACATCGTGTATCACATGGCTGCGAAGTTGCTCATGCCGATCTTGCCGCGAGCTGAGCGCCATGATCACTTCCACAGTCATTTGTTCGTCGGAACCGAGACGGTGCTCGAGCATTTGCACCAGAACACACAATGTCGTCGCATGATCTACTTCACGACCGACATGGTCTACGGCCATACGCTCGAGAACCCGCGCACCGAGGATCACCCCCGTGCGCCGCTGGGACCATATGGCCAGGCGAAGTACGAGACTGAGTTGTTGTGCGAGCGGTATCGCGATCTTGGGTTCAACATCACGTTGTTCCGTCCTCGTCTAATCATCGGCGAAGGGCGAGTCGGAATTCTCGGCACGCTTTTCAAACTGATCGACATGAATCTGCCAGTGCCGTTGATCGGCAACGGCCGCAATCACTATCAGTTCATCGCGGTGCAGGACTGTGTCGACATCAGTCTGGCTGCGGTCGACAAAGGATGCCCGAACACGGTGTTCAATGTTGGATCCATCAATCCTCCGACGGTTCGGGAGTTACTCAAGGACCTCATTAACGAGGCCTCAAGCCGGTCGTTCCTGATTCCTACGCCGGCTGGCGCTGTCAAGGCAACGCTTGACGTGCTTGACCGCATGAACAAGCCGTTGCTCGACCCTGAGCAGTATCTGATTGCTGATGAGCAGTGCGTGCTGACCATGCACAAGGCGAAAGATGAACTGGGCTGGGAGCCGAAGTTCAAAGATTCCGACATGCTGATCGAGGCATGGCGCTCATGGAAGCGCTCGACCTGAATTTGTTGACGTGGCAACCAACCAGGTGAGGGTTGCCTCGCGAGTCGATACTGCTGAATCAACGGTGGCCCCACCGAACGGCAACTCGGCGGATCGTCTGACGATCCTTGAGTTGGCGCTCGTCGGCTTCGGTATCTGGACGGTCGCCTTTTGGCTCTCGCTGATCTTCAGCCTCGGTTGGGTTCCGGCCGTAGTCATCTTTGCGGTCTTGTGTGCCGGTGCCTGGCAGCTTCTTGACCGGCCCCGTCCGATAGTCAAAAGGTTCGGCGAAATTTCTGGCGGATCGAACGAGGCGATTATTGCAGCGGCCTTGTTCTGGTGGTTTGTCGCCCAAGGTGATGAATCGACGTGGGTGAACCGCTCTCTCGTAGCCGTTGGCATAGGGCTCATCGCGTGGCTCGGGCGTCGGTCCAATGCTGACGGTTCCACGGCGGTGATTGCGATGGCGTCAGTAGCCGCCGTGGCGATGGCGGTTACCTATGTGCTGTCGTGGACCTGGTTCGTGCTTGCGGCGATCGGTGTCGCGGTAGCGGCGATTGCGCTGACCATGTCGGGCAGCGTTCACGGCGAGTCAACCCGCACGCGCAGATCGATTGCCCCGACCACGGTTGCCACGCTCGCTACCGGTGCGCTGCTGGCCATATATGTGGCGGTGACTTCAGATCCGAATCCAGATGACATCTACTACGTAAACAAGGCTGCGCACTACGCCCAGAGCCCTTGGCGTTTCTACTTTGAGGATCACCTGTTTGGGGTTGAGGGGGTGCGTCACCTGTCAACATCTGACTTCTTCTCGTCGTACGAGGCGCTCATCGGCGTCGGAGCCGGGCTGACAGGCACAAGCGCATCGTTGTTCCGGGCTGTTGTCGTCGCTCCGGTCGCTGCCTTCGCGATTCCAATCGCCTTCGGCTACGCGTCTCGAGCCCTCGGATCTCACCGGCCAGACCTCGTCGCAGTCGTCGCGACGATGCCGTTGCTGCTGTATCGGGTGAACGGGGACTCGTTGCTTCTGATCGACAAGATCGCGCAGGGCAAAGGCATTGTCGCCTTGATCTCGATTCCCGCCTTGATCGGTGCCTGTTTCCGGCTCGCGGACAAGGTGACCGCTCGCCGAATTCTTGTGCTGTTCGCGACCACGATTGGTGTGTTTGGGCTTACCGGCAGCGCGGCCGCTGCGGCGATCGGCATGATCGGCGCCTGCCTGCTCGCATGGTTTGTAGTTCAGCGATTCGCGCTAGGCCGCGCGGGACTACTCATGGGCGGGGCCGCGCTTGTGTTGCTGGCATTTGGCGCGGTCGGCTTCCTGATTGAACCGCACACGGATTTCTCCAAAGCTGAGTCAGCCGAGTTCGCGCTGGCCGAAGACGGATGGATTCGCCGGGTCATTGCCGCCGGTCGCGACGTCACGTTGTCGCGTGGCGTGCTCAATGCGTTGATTCCTGGTGCGCTCGCCGCGGCGATGTTTCTTGCACCGAATCGTCGAGCGCGCCTGTTCTTCGGCTTCCTCGGTCTGATCGTGTTTGGGGTCGTGTTCAATCCGGTCTTTTATGGTGCGGTGATCACCGATCTGCTGGGTCTGAACTGGCTGGCGTGGCGTTTTGGCTGGATGTTGCCGACAGGATTGGCTATCGGGATCGTTGCCGATGCGTTAATCGATCGATACGGCATGGCCGGTCGCACCTTGACCGGCGTTGGGCTGGCAGTGCTTTTACTCGCAGCGACGCCGCTACCGATCCGCTGGGGTCGCCCGACACACGATGTCAACGCCAACTGGCTTGCTTCGGCGGAACAGGTAATTGCACTCACGCCAGACGGCGGCAGGTACCTGGCCCCTCAGCCAGGTGAGCTGGCGGTCGCGGTCATGAGCCCCGATGTGCACCCGACGTATGGCCGTCGCCTGTACCTCGACGAGGTGCCGCTGTGGGACCCGCCTGCGGAATTTGAGTACGAGGCACGTAGCGAGTTGCGTTTGTGGATCGGGGGCGACCCGCGCGCTGCTGGCGACCCTGCGGAGTTGTTGGCGATCGTTGAGGTCGACACGGTCTGTCTGCCAGCGTCATTACGCCCGACTGAGCTTGGCCAAGCGGTCCAAGCTGACTACTCACTGCGTTTTGAGAACTCGCGCTGCGATGTCTGGACACGTCGGAGCTGAAAGCCGACTAGCTGGGTTCGTCGTTGACGTCGAAAACAAAGAATGTCGAGATGAAGTTGATGCCTACCAGTGCACTCAGCAACACGATGGCGACTGCGCCGGAATTTGAGGGAACCTCGGTCGTGGCACTGCGAATCCACGTGGCAAGACCAAACCCCAATGAGAACAAGCTGAACAACATGCCGACGGTCAGGTAGATACCGGCGAGCGAAAAGCTGAGCACGAAATGTCGCATGAAGATGCGCTTGAAGAAGTTTCGGGTTGTGCCCCACATGAAGGGCAATGCTTCGGAGCGAAAGCTCAGGTTGCTTTCCTCGTCGGCATAGGTGGCCGCCATGGGTACCTGCACTGCCGGGACCCGCGCAAGGTTCAGGTGGTGCATGAGGTCTGACTCAAAGAAGAATCGTCGACTTATCGGTTTGGTGTCGAGGAGTGCGTAGGCGTCACGGTGCAAGCCGATAAGACCGTTGGTTGGATCTGATAGTGAGTAGTAGCCCGAGGCGAATTTGTTTGTGATCGACAGCACCGCGTTGAGGAATACCCGGTGGCGCGGCATGCCAACGAGATTTTTGGGTGTTGTGAATCGTGAACCTTTGGCGTAGCCAGCGTTGGACTCAAGCAACGGTTCGGCGATGTCAGGAACGAGAGCCGGATCGAGCTGACCGTCGCTGTCGACCTTGACCGCGACGTCGTGACCGTCGGCAAAGGCCTGATCGAAGCCAGCGAGCGTTGCCCCCCCTACGCCTTGATTTTCAGCTAGTGCAATCAGCTGTACCCGTGGGTCGTCGGTCTCATTAACAGCCCAGTGGCCGGTGCGGTCAGGGCACCCATCGTCGACGACATAGACGGCTTCAACACCTTCAGGAATGTCGTTGAGTACACCCATAATCTGATCGCGTGATCGGTACGTCGGAATGACGACGGCGATCCGTGCTTTGGTGCTCATGGGTCAGCCCAGTGCCAGCGCAGTGACGCCGAGCGAAATGGTGATCAGGCCAATGATTTGGAGCGGTCGTAGCGACTCGTCGAGAGCGAAATATGACACGACGGCTACGACGATGTAGAACACGCCGCCGACCATGCCAAAGGCCTCGGCCAGCTTGAGTTTGCTGATGATCCAGAGCCAGAACACAAAGCCAAGACCTTGCATGGCGACACCCATGATGAGATGAGGGTGCGTAGCCAGACGAAACAGGGCGCCAGGCTCGAACTTCATTTCGCGATCATCGAGCGCAGAGCGGAACAGCAACTGGGCGACCATCGTGATTGACGGAAGCAGAGCAACAGCTGCAAGTTTTGCGAAGTTCAATATGCCAGCTCCATCGTTCGCTGCACGATCCGGGCAACTGGCGCAGGCCAGTATCGGTTCAGCAGCTCCAAGTCTTCATTCTTACGCACGCCAGCGGCCTTTCCTGCCGTTGACTCGGATTCCGCGTGCAACCTGATGGTGACGAGTTGGTCACGGCTGCGGGCGAAACTGCCCGATTGCTCAGCCAGGCGCCACCAGGCGTCCCAGTCAAGGTTCACCCGGTGGGTCGTGCTGAAGTCAAAGTCGGCGAGGGCTGCGGTGCGAAACATGACCGTGGGGCAGGCAATGACCGGTCCAAATGCATTGAGCCACTGTTTGGCGCGAGTGGTGCGCAGCCGCGTGCGGCCGCCGGCAAACAGTTCATTCATGGCGCGTTTGGCGACGGGTAGACGGTCGCTCTGCGCTGTCGCTCCGTCGCCGGTCACGTTGTAGCTGCACCAGGCGAGCGTTGTGCCCGCGGTGAGCAGGTCGGCGAGGGTCGCCGCGTAATCGGGCGCGTAGGTGTCGTCTTGATGGGCGATGAAGAAGCACTCTGTGTCGGCTGCGCTAACTCCCGCGTTCCAGTCCGCTCCGATGGATCCGCCTGGGTGCTCGGTGAGTGGCACGCCAGCTTCGGCGAGAGTCGCTCGGGCGTTGTCGGTGCAGTTCGATGATACGGCCAAAATCGTGATCGGCTCACGTTGCGCGTGAAGCGATGCGAGTAACTCGGGCAGGAAGCGCCCATCGCCCCAAACCGGAATTACTGCGGTTACCCGCGTCACGATGGCACGGGTAGACAGCCGTAGATCACTTCGATTGAGCTCGGGGTCAGACGTGTTGAATCTGATTGCACTTGCACCCAGCCCGGTGCGGTGGCGGGGGCGATCCAGGGCGGGAACTGCCCGCCGGGAAACAGATGCCACTGGGCAGCGGTTCCGGGCACGAGTCGCCAGCCGCGACCTTGTGCATGTCGAACCGTATACGTGGCGTCTTTGAAGGCAGCGGTGCGTATCTGCTGGCCGAGGCTCTCAAAGCCTTCGATCGCCCACACATATCGGCCGTCGCATGGTTTAGGCGGGAACGTGATGCGTGACCCTACGGCGGTCTCGGTCCGAGACAGCTCCTCGATCTCGCCACATCGACTCGGCGCTCGTTGCAAGATCGCATAGGTGACCGCACGCTTGCCCTTGCCGTGGATCTGTTCGCCGACTTGTCGGTATCTGCAATACATCTCGATCAGGTATTCGGGGCTTTCGTAGGCGGGGCTGCGTCGATCGATGGCCCAGGAACTACGCAAGATGATTTCAGGGGCGTTGTCGTCGTTACGGAGCCATTCGGCGTTTATGTCGTCGAAGTGCTGCGTATACGCCAGATATGACTGGAATACGGGTACGGCACCCCACTCGAAATCGTCGCGGTACGTAAACAGCAGCGAGGTTTCTACCGGGTCGATGTGCACCCGCTTACCGCGCAGCAGGTTGAGCGTTTCGGCCGAGAAGCCAGCCCGTTGTCGAGCGGTCTCGGTGTATTCATCGACTGCCTGGTCGCGCAGACCTGGACGTATTAGCAGTTCCGTGTTTTCCCAAGACTGTGCCAGGTTGTCGCCGGGTGCGAGAGCGGTCGATAGCGAGAAGTTGACTTCGTCAGATGCCCACCCGACCGCGACCGATGCCACAACTGCGACGGCAGCGAGGGCAACCCGCCGGTCACGGCCCAGGAGAGGGAGCGCAACGAGTCCCATGCCCAAAAAGAACGGCACAATGTGTTGCCAGTCGGCTCGTACGAATCCGAGTTTGAAGCCGAAGAAAATGAAGCCGGCGAGCGGGGCAACCATGAATAGGCGATCGAGCCTGGATCGTTCATTCCATCGCACAAACGCCGCGATCGCCACTAAGGCAATCAGTGCAAATGCCCCGTTGCGTGCCCAGCTCGGATCGGGGCGCTCGACTCCCATTGCTTCGCCATACGAACCGGCCATTTCGAGCGCAGATGACAGATAGCGGGGCAGCGCCGACAGCGGTTGTCCAAGCAGCACCCATCCGACGAGATAGGTCAGGCCGCCGCCGGCGGCCCATCCGCCCAGCAAGTGCAGTGCCCGGCCACGGGACCGGTCAAGCCATGCCAGAGCGACAAGGGTCGCGCCGCCAACAGCGATGCCTTGAAGGCCGGTGCTCAACTTGATCAACAACATGAGCGAGGCCAACGCGCCAAGGGTGAACCCCAAAAACCGGTCGTCGACGTGGGCGCGAACACCGTCTGCGGCCCGAGTCAGGTGGCGCATGCAC
Source organism: uncultured Acidimicrobiales bacterium (assembly GCA_937991435.1). Lineage (GTDB taxonomy): Bacteria > Actinomycetota > Acidimicrobiia > Acidimicrobiales > UBA10347 > UBA10347. The sequence continues at coordinate 5,848 of CALKPY010000023.1, read as the reverse complement.
ATGACACCGAACAGCGCAGCGAACGCCTCGGCTGCCAGGCTGGCTTCAAAGATCGGGACCCACGCAACCACCATCAACACGTACGTGCCGAGAATCGATACGGCCCAGCCAAAGTGGTCTTTCAGAACGCGTATCGAGACCCACGCAGCCGCCCAATGCAGCAGCCCGAAGGTGAAGATTGAGATCCAGGCCGTGTGGCCTTGCGACAGCATCGGAAAGGCGGCAAACCCCAATGGTCCAAGCGTGTTGACGACGTCTTGTCCCCACACGAGATCGTCGAGAAATACCTGGTGTAGGCCAATGCGCCATGACGGGTCAAGCCCTTCGATCAAGGTTGGGTCATAGACCGAGCGAACTGGTGATGTGAACAGCGCGACGACACTGGCTGCGATAACGGTGAGCCAGTCAAACGCTCTGGCGCCGCGGGTGATGTCTGGCCAACGCTTCGACACTGCAGGATCCTCTGCTCGGGTGGGCAGGTCTGAGGCTATTGCAGCGCCGGTTCGATAATCGACCAAAGCTCGTCGACGTTTTCGAGGTAGAACCCCTGCCACACGTGCCACGGGTCGCGATATACCGGCGTTTCGTCGATCAATGCCGGGCATTCGGGGTAATCAGGACAGCTCACAAGGTCGACGTCGAGCGTGGCGATGCGATCGTCGCCGGCAGCGATTGACCGATAGATGACTTCGCTGTCAAGTAGAGGCGTGTGATGCGTGAACCCGCATTGCCGAGCATCGTCGAAAACGGTCATGCATTCGATGGGGTCAGTGGGCGGAAGAGGCGCAGGCTCCATGATGATCAGACGGTCTGCAACCTGCAAGATGAACTCGGCTGAGTCGCGCACGCTGGCTTCGACAAGATCGGTCGTGGAGAGCCCGGCATAGCGCTCATCGCTGGCAATGAACTGCTCGATGGGCGCAACCTCAGGGTCGAGTCGACCAAGGTTGAATGCAACCACGATGTCGGGGTCGAGCCTTTCGAGTAGGCCTCCGTACAGCGCGTTGTGGGTGCGCTGGCAGCCTCGCTGCCATTGCGCCTTGTCGGTGAATACGTTCTGCATCCAAGGGCATCCGGGGAAGGCTTGCATGGACAGCGTGTGGCCGAATTCTCGTGCTTTGGCGAGGAACGGATTCGCAAACACCTGAGCCTCGCTGTCACCGATCAACAAGATATGTAGGCCCGAGTCGCCTTGGTGCAAGATGCATTCTTGCGCTCTATTGATCGCACACGGATCGACATTGGGACTTAGATCTTCGGCGACGTCTTTCAGGAACTGCGCATCTGGGGACTGCAACGGCACATCTGGGGTGCTAGTTGTCGGCACTGCGGTTGGTGTTTCAGGGTTCGCAGTGTCTGGATTTGGTGTCGAAACCTCTGAGACGCCGCCTGGAGTCGGCAGCGCACCGGGAGCTGGTGTTGCCGAGGCCGTTGGTATCGGTGCCGCGACGTCGGCGGTGCGAAGTGGAGGGCGGCTCGTTGATCCCAGCGCCAACGGAACAACGATCGCTACGGCAACACTGAGACCAAGCGCTGCTGCGATCACCGGCACCTTTGGTAGTTGCTGCCAGCCGTTCCTGATCGGAAGCTCGACCACCAGGCTCGACACTGCTGCGAGCACGGTCGCCCCAATCGCTGCGATGGCGAGCATGATCCACGGATTGGTCTCGGGGTAGAGCACCCGATATGCGACGATGATGGGCCAGTGCCAAAGATACGTGCCGTAGGAGATGCTTCCGAGGTAGGTCATAGGGCGCACCGACAACGCCTTGGCTATTGGGCCGTCGACGTCGAACTCGAGGCCCGCGAGCATGGCGAGGGCGCAGACACACGCGACGACACCTCGAACGCTGACGCTCATGTCGACAAGATCGGTCGACGCCACCACGAAAACTGACATCGCCGTTGCGACGATGGCCGACCCGGCGGTGCGGAACGCCACGGGGAGTGAGCGGCGCTCGGTGCGGAGCTTGTCGAATACGAGCGCCAGCGCCGCGCCGAATAGCAATTGATAGGCGCGAGTGTCAGTGCCGTAATAGGCCCTTGACACATCGCCTGACCGAGCGAACTGCAAGATCAGCGACACCACGCCAAGCGCTGTCAATGCGAACGGGACGATGGAATCGCGTTTTGCACGACGTGCCAGCCATGCCAGGCCCCAGATACAGAGCGGGAACCCGACATAGAACTGTTCTTCGATCGACAACGACCAGAAGTGTTGGTACGGGCTCTTGGCAGTTGTTGCCCCGAAGTAGTCGGCAGACTCAGCGATGAAGTGCCAGTTGGAGAACCACAACGCTGCCGCCCGGGCATCGTCAATGAGTGCATCTCGGGCGATGAATCCCGACACAAGAAGCATGAGAATTGCGGCACCAACGATGGCGACGAGTGCTGCCGGAACGAGACGGCGCACCCGCCGCGCATAGAACCTGCCGAGTCGCAGACGGTTGTGGGCTTGATAGTCGGTCCAGAGCACCATGGTGACGAGGTAGCCCGACAATACGAAGAACAAGTCGACGCCGATAAAGCCGCCAGCAAAGGCAAGGACGTCGGCATGAAATGCGACGACCAGATACACCGAGATGGTGCGCAGCCCGTCTAGGGCAGGTCGGTGGCCCCATGGTTTGAGCAGGAGACCCGCTTCTGGCTGTCTATCCCGCATGTGACCGCCCACCTTAGAAGTTGTTGCTTGTGTTGGCGGGTCAGACCCGTCGGGTTTGACGGCTAGACCGTTTCGGTCGACATCTGATCGGCTGCCTCTGCGTTGCTACCGGACCCGAACAGATATTTCTCAAGGACGAAAAACTTCAGGACCCAGATAAGGCCGAAGGCGACGAAGCTGGCGCCGAGAAGAACTGGTTTGAAGTCCGTGAACTGACTGGCAATCCAGACGAACGACAAGGAGAGGCAAAGGCCAAGAAGCGTCATGAGCCAGAAGGGTGCGATCTCGCGACGCACACTGTTCTTGCCCATCTTGGCCCACACCCAATACCGGTTAAGTAAATAGTTGGGCGCAGCAGAAATGGAAACGGAACAAAGGTTGGCCAGCACGGGATTCATGCCGCTGCGAAGCAGTAACCAGAAGATCGTCATGTTCAGCGGCACCGAGATCGCCGAAACCGCACCGAATCGTAGGATCTTGCCTAAGTCTGCTGGCAGGATCTCTTCGACACGATCGATGATGCTCACGGGCCAGAAGCATACGCCTTTTGTCAAGCCGGTTGGACCCACGTGCATATGCATTGGTCGTCTTGTTGTGGTTGCTTCTCGGCCTGTCCCGAACCATCTCCCATCCGCTACAACTCTGAGATGGCAACGTTTGCATCGCTTAGCGGAGGGGCTTTCCCCAGCGACCATGCCGGAGTGCGTGATTTGATGAGGTCGAACCTCGGGGCGGCGCCCCCGGATGCGGCATTTGGAGAGATTGATTCTCGAGGCAACGCAAGATCAATGCCTGTCCAGACGGTGTACGAACAGTCGTTGTCTGTCGCCCAGGTCATACGACTGCAGGGGCTTCCCAATGTTCCACGGATCGTCGCAACAAACTCGTGGCTTGACGCCGTAGTCCTTGTGTGGGCATGCATCGAAGCGAATGTCGACTTCGGAGTTATTGCTGCGGACGGGAGTGAACGTGCCCGCCGCCTCATCGATCGCGTGCGCACTGCGGAGCAAGCTTCGGTTCTTTCGAGTCGGTCAGACGAAGTCGACTCGGGCGGTTTAGTTATTGATCCGTTCGAAGTTGCGTTGCCTGCTGGTGATCGCATCGATGAATCCTGGCCGCCGCGCTCATCGAAGCAACGGTTTTTCACCTTGTCTGCTGGTTCAAGTGGCCGGCCGCAGTTGACGTGGCGCGGATTAGACGAAGCTGCGCAACGTGTTGCTGGCGTTGCACCACGCAAACCGGTGGCTTCGCTGCTAGCACTCGACGACCCATCGGGTTGTTTAAGCATTCTCCTGAGTGCCTGTGGGACTCATTGGGCTCTGCATTCCGACTTTTTTCGGAGCGAACCGTCGAAGATATTGGAGCTCATCGAACGGGCGAACATCGCCGAACTCGTCGTGACGCAGCAGGATTTGGTTCAACTGATCAGGCTTCTTAATCGTTCCAAGGACATTGATTTGTCCTCGGTCGCATTGGTGACAGTTGGCTCCGATGTCATCACCTACGCGCTGCTCCAGTCGGCCGGGACTGCCTTTGCCTCATTGGGGGCATCTTCGATTTCCTTTCGATGCACCTACCAGACCAGTGAGACCGGACTCGTAGCTTCGACGACATACGGCTTGGGCGAACTGGTTCGAGATGGGGGCGCAGTCACTTACCTGCCAGAGGCTGGCTGGCAGCTTCGAGTTCGCGCGACCGAAGGATCCGCCGGAAACGGAGATATTGGTGAGGTCGAAATCTCGAGCAGCGTGACGCTTGTGACCGAACTTGACTTGGCCGCTTCTGATGATGAGAGTTCGACGTGTCACGATGGATGGATTCGCACCGGTGATCTTGGTGTGATTACCGCCGAGGGGTTGAGGCTGGTGGGGCGTTGTAGTCCACGTGGGCTGGCGGAGCGCCGGCGAATCGTTGATATTGAGGCCGAGATGAGATCGGTTGAAGGAGTCGCAGCGGGGCAACTTTGGGCATATCTCGACAGCGATGCAAACGTATGGACTGTTGCCTACGTCAGCGAGAATATTCTCTATCCAACATTCCGGGCTGATTTGCAGAACCAGCTTGTGTTCATCGCGCGTAGCAACCCGGGACTCATTGCTGGTGTCAGGTGCATTCGCGCCGCGCTCCGCACGCGATTCGGCAAGGTGAATACTGGCCAACTGTCGATGGCGCCGACATTAGCGTCGCCACCTGTTCCCACCGATCCTTCTCATCGTTCACGTGATATCGCTCTTGCATGGCAGCGATCTCTGCGACTTGAAGACCCTCGTATGGCGGATAGGAATACATTTCACGAACTTGGCGGAGATTCGATCACTCTGGATTCGCTCCTGAGCACGATCGAGTCGGTGTATGACACGACACTTGAGCGAGACGCGATTGCGAAGCTCCCCAGACTGTCGGTGGTTCGTACGGAACTTGACATCGCACTTGCCACGGCGGAGATGCTTGATGGTGACCACCAGGAACGAGGAGTACGTGCGCACGAGTCCCTCACAAGAATGTGGCCAGGTAAACCGGTCGGTTCAGGTTGTCTGCTCCGCCGCGTTGGGGACAGACCAGTACGACCAGCGCCACCATTGCTGTGGGTTGCCCTTGATGCACAACAGGCTGGCAAGATCGACGAGGTAGCCGCCGATATCTTTGATGTTATTGTCGTGCGGTCGCTCAGTGGGATTGCGGGACAGGCCTACAACGGTGAGCTCGTTGATCCGATTGCGACCCGCATCGTCGATGAGCTTGAGAGCGCTGAGTTGCCCTTGAATGAGCTTGTCATCGGCGGAGAGTGTCAGTCGACATTGTTGGCAATTCCAATTGCGGAGCGACTCAGTGAGCGAGGTTGGCATCCTAAGCGCTTGGTGTTGATTGAGTGGGAGTGGCCGGACCGCGGCGGGTGGGATGGTCCTACGACTCTCGCTTTTGGAACCGACTCTGAACAAACGCGAACGCTTCTAGCGAAGTCCGATCACATCTTAGATTGCTTTCCGGACCGCGATGTTGTCTGGATCGAGGGTGAGCACGGGCGCTGGTGGGCTCCGGCCGGGATCCACAGAGTTGCGGACCTGCTTATGAACGAAGCGAACCGGGTTAGGTAATTGATGCCGGCATCGACGTCTACCCTCACCGGAGTGAATAGTCGGCTCGTCTATTGGTGGCGTCGCGCTCTAGGTGGGCTCGCGGAGCCGG
>CALKPY010000022.1 GCA_937991435.1 uncultured Acidimicrobiales bacterium | reverse complement strand
TCCGTGCGTAAGCTCCAAAAGTGGGCTGCGGAGTCGTCTGCATAAGAAATCAGGCGATGGTTACGTTGAAGTTTGTCGTGCGATGCTCGCTGATCGACAGCTCGATATACGCATACTTGATAGAGTATGCGTATGCCTAATCGAACTGTGTACCTACCTGATGATCTCGATGAAGCAAGCCGCCGACTCAAGCTCAATCTGTCGCACGTTGTCCAGCAGGCGATTCGCGATTTGGCAGCCGAACGGGACCCGCTCGACGTTGAGGCCGAGATCGACGCCGCCTCGCGTCGGGCTAAGGCTCTGGGCATCGACTGGTCTGACTTCTCACTAGCCGAATCCCGCGATGGTGCCCAAGAACGATGATTGTCGTCGACGCGAATGTCGCCGTAGCGGTACTCAATTCGAACGATCCGTTTCACAAGAGTGCGTTGGAGCGATGCGTCCGCGCTCGAGAGGTTTCAATCCTCAACCTCACACGTGCCGAAGCGTTGATCCACCCGACCAACGCTGGCGTTTTCGAACAGGCAGCAACCGCACTCGAAGCGCTCGACTTCGTGACCTATCCCGTGAGTGATGACGTCGCTGACCGGGCGCGTCTACTGCGAGCCACCTACGGAAACCGCAACTTCCCCATCATCGACGCAATTGTGGTCGCCTTCGGCTTAGTCCATGACATGACCATCGTGACCGCAGACGCGAAGTGGCCCGCTATCGAGGATGCCAACCTCGAGGTACTCAGGCCTGATTGAACGTCACGAACTCGCCCGCGCCAAATGTTATCGAATTGGATAACACCTACTCTGGCGGAATGGATGCCGCTTCATTGTTGCGCCGGTGCCGGCAGCGGGCCGGGCTGACACAACGCCAACTCGCACGCAGCGCAGGAACGTCCGCTGCATCGATCTGTCTGTATGAGTCTGGTGACCGTATTCCGCGCACGGACACGCTTATGCGGCTCGTTGCTGCTACGGGAGCCTCGGTCCATCTTGGCGTCACCGTCCGGAACCCAGTCGACGCCGAAGCCGCTGATCGCTCATTCCAGGCTGTGCTGGCGCTGGTAGCTGCGCTGCCTTACGACCCGGCAAACCAGATGGCAAGTCCTGTCTTCGCAACGCTCGCATCGTGATAAATGCATCAACGTTGCCCGAACAGGATTTCGTAACGTTGGTCCGGTGCCCGAGCACGGCATAGACCTAGATCTTCAGGGATCCTCGGTCATCGATGCTTCTAGCAGCCTCCTGAGGCTCACGATGTGCTGCTGTTTCTTGAGTGCTTTACACCACCGACGTTGATCGGGGTCCTTGATCAATGCCACGACGCTCTTCAACTTGGCCAGGATCTGAGCATCGCCATAAAAGATCGTCTCGTACGAGGCCAACAACAGCGACAGGTGGCGAGCCAACTCTCGACGGCGTGCGATTCCGTCTGGCTTGTCAGGGGCAAGGCCGCGAATTCGGTCGAACAGCCATGGGTCCGCAATGGCTCCACGGCCGAGCATGAGACCGGTTGCCCCTGTCTGCTCCATGACCTGCTTCGCCTGCGCAACTGTTGTGACGTCGCCATTGGCGATGACTGGAATAGCGCTTCGCTTGACGATCTCTCTCGTGAGGTCGTGATTGGCGGTACCGGTGTACTTCTGCTGCACCGTGCGCGAGTGCACGACGAGGAAGTCGATGGACGCCGCCTCGAAGGCAGACATCACATCAAAAATCTGGCGCTCATCATCGATTCCTGAACGCGTCTTGACCGATAGAGAGCCGGGCACGATCTGTCGAAGCTCACGCAATAGCGGCTCGACGGTCTCGGGAGCGCGGAACATGCCTCCCCCGGCGAGAACTGACGTCATCCGCCCCCATGGGCAGCCCATGTTCACGTTGATGTGCTCGACGCCTCGCGACACCAAGTCCCGAGTGGCTTGCACCACACCTTCGTCAGCACTGCCGATGACCTGTACCACCAAGGGAATTCCTGCAACTGCCGTTGTGGCTTCGGTGAAGTCGGCGTTGCTGACCGGGGTCGCGGAACCAGGACGTACCCGAACGAACTCGGTGAACAGGACATCAGGGCGCACCGTCGAGCCGAACACCTCGCGCAAGCCGCGGTTGGTGACACCTTGCATGGGGGCGAGCAGCAACGGGCTGGGTTTTGCTCCCCATGGAAGCCTGCCGGTCCCACCGTTGAGCGCCACTGCACGAATCGTACTTTGCAACCGCGGCTGACTGGTTATCGCCGCCACGCCTCTGCCGATCGCTGTATCCGGCCTGCGAGTCGGATGCTCAGCTGATTGCTACGGTCAACGCCGTGTTGCTGGTGTGGCCAAGGTCAAAGATGAATCGTCAAGCGCTGATCGTCACACTGGGGGCCGTAGCGATGCTGCTTGTAGTCGCCTGTGGTTCTGACGCTGGCGAGGCGGCACAGGTAGTTCCGGCGACGCCGACCGCCATCGCAACCACTGCTCCCCTTTCGCTGCCGACACCGGCGCCAACATCGACTTTGGTGCCGGTTTCGGAAGTCGCCCCTACCGCTCAGCCAACCCCGACCACTCAGCCAACTTCGACCGCTCAGGCAACTCCGACTACTCAGCCAACGCCGACTGTCGAGCCGGCACCGACCGCGACTGTGGCTGCTGATGCCGAGCCCTTGCCCGATTCTGCGACCGCCTCGGCCACGGTCGAGGCGATCGCGAGGCAAACACCGGTTCCGACACCCACCGCAGAAGAGCTTGAGACTGCGGTAGATGCTTCCGGCCCTGACGCCGGGGCCGATGCTGATTCGACGCCCGTGGCGCAAGACCCCACGGCTGTCGCAGTCGTCTCCGGCGAGGCCCCACTTGAGTGCTACGACACCCAGGTGCAGATCTATAGGGCCTTTGTCGAAGGGGTCGACGTGCTTTCATTCGAAGGCGGACGGGTCTACTGCTCCGGCGCAGGATCAAGCGCAGTGTCTGCCGCGCGTAGCTACCGCCACGCAAGTGGTCTAATCGTGAACCGAAATGCTGACTACATGTTCAACGATGCAGGCACGGGATACATCCCCTACAGCGGGTCGGTGCATTTCTGCCTGAATGGTCAGCCCGCCAGCGCGCCGGTCGTCGCTGACACAGTCCCGGCGTTGCTCGTCGTGATCGAGGGTGAAGTTCAACGCCAGGTTGCTCAGGGAGCGATCGGCCCATCGGAATTCACGGCAGCTGGCTCTCAATGTTGAGCCGCACGTTGATTTCATGCCGAGTGATCAACCGAGCTGCGCCACACATCGGCATCGAACTCCGCATCACCTAATTCTCCGGCGAGCGCCGCGGCGTTGTCGCTCAGCGTCTGGCATCGAACGCGAGCGTCGACGTATGCACGAGATGCAGCGCTCGCCTCGGCGTGAATTCGTTCGTATCGCCGTTGCAGCGCTTCGTCTGCAGGGTCGGCCTCGCACATCATGCGTATCTGTTCGTCATTGACAAGCAGGCGCGCCGCCTCGGCATCGAGTTCTGTTGCCCGTTGCTCGGCAACTTCGAGTTGGCGGGTTGCACGAGCCAGCTTGTCGACAACAGTCTCGTCGTGCCCGACGTCGAGCGACACCTCGTTCGTCGCCAAGACCAGGACCGCGAGCGGCAGGCTTTCAATCAGCATGCCGAGGGGTGTGTCGAACGGGCCCATCGCCATGCCCCGCCGGACCTTGAGCGGCGCAAGCGCCAACGTAGCCGAGCTGAGTGCGGAGATGAACGCAGCTGGCGTTTCTTCGACGCCGACGACCTCGGTCCGTATTCGAGCTTCGGCAAGGATCTCTTTGACGTGAGCGGTGTCTTCTTCGAGGTCGGTGCCCTCGTGGTCAGGCACATAGGTAGTGATTTTTGCTCGCTGCCACTCAGGATGACGGGTGCACAGCCAGCCGAGCAGAGTAATGAGCTGTCCGGCTCGGTCATCGGACCACCACAACGCGATGGTTCGCTGCTCGCGAGGCTGTTGTTCGAACTTGGCCCAGGCGTGGCTGCGCACATTCAGCACCGCGACATTTGCACCAAAACGAATGCAGTTCTGAATCATCTGCCCATAGGCCTGCCGGTCGTCTTCGGAGCCACGCAGGTCGCGCACACCAAACAGGGCCAAGTTTGGTTTGATCGTGCCGATGCCGTGGGTCTGCATCAAGGTTTGAACTCCGACGTCGGCGTCGGAGACCAAGACGGTTCGGGCTGAAGCACTCGGAATGATCCGACGGACTTCGGCCGTGAGGTCGCGCTCGACAGCTATTGCATGTTGGCGACGGACTGGTCCTGTTCCTTCCAGCATGCGAACCGCCGTGAGAAAGCCCGACCCCCCTTCGATCCACGAAGCCATCGTGAGCATGTGTTCCCGGTTTTGTGGGTCACGCGGAACGAACGCCAGTGCACACGGCCGCCAATCTGATGCGGGCAACGGCTCTTCGGCCAGAGCAACGATCTGCTGTCGGGCCTGGGTGTAGTGATGAGATCCTCCAGAGTCCGCCCAGCGGTCGGGCACGTTGCGGTTGCGCAGATAGCTGTAGATCGCCAACAAGACGAGTGCAGCGAGAGCGCCCGCGAGCGGATTGATAGCGAGAATCGCACCGAAACAGGCAACCGTGCCAAGCAAGCTGGCCCGACGGTCGCCCCACCGAAAGCTCGGGCGAAAAGCGTTGCTTCCGGCCCGCATCTCGAAGAAGGTGGCGTAGTTGATCGCCCCGTAGGTCGCCAAGAAGAACATCGAGATGATCGGTGCAATCGTGTTCAGGTCGCCGACCGCCACCGTTGCGAGTGCAATCACGACCGACATGCCGAGCGCTCGACGAGGGTTCTGGGTCGGTCCTGCTCCGGCGGCAAAGACGTCGATCTTTGGCAGCACATGGTCTTCGCCAAGCCGTTGCAGCACTCTGGGGCTGCCTAGGGTTGACGCGAGCGCCGACGAGATAGTTGCCGCTATGACACCAACGATCATGGTCCAACCGGCTATTGAATAGTCACCGATGATGGTGGTGGTGCGTTCGACGAGATCGGTAGCCGGAGCAACGCCGGCCAGTAGAACCAACACTGCGATATACACGGCGGTCGAGAGTGCAACGGCGGCAAATGTGCCACGCGTTATTGAGCGACTCGGCGATCGCAGGTCACCAGACATCGCTACACCCTGGCTAAACCCGGTCACCGCAGGGAAGAAGATCGCGAATGCTTCCCAGAAGCCCACGTCGGGCGCTGCCGCTTCGCTGCGACCAAAGTTGTCTGACAGTTGGCTGCCGCTGAACTCGCCAACCGCGCCCAGCATGAACGAAGCCAGCGCCACCACGAGTAAAGCCATGACGAGGTACTGCAGTCGGGTAGCAAGATCGGCGCCGACGAAACCAATCACTGCGAGTAGCAGCACCAGTGCCGCAGCGATTACCTGAATCAACACGGTGCTGTCGCGGCCGAGTTCGAACACCAACGCTTCGGCGAAGCCAATGGCGTAGAACGCGATCGAAACCGAAATGGCAAGGTACAGAACCACACCAATCGCTCCGCCGAATTCGACGCCCAAGGTGCGCGAGACGAGGTAGTACTCGCCCCCTCCCCCCACGCGCATATTCGTGGCAACTACGGCCAACGAGATGCTGGTGAGGATCGAAACAAGTGTCGACAAAGCAAGAATGAGCAGTGCCCGGCCAAGACCGACGGCACCGACCAAGTAGGGAACCCTCAAAAACAGCACGAGCCCGAGAATGGTCAAGATGCTGGGCGTGAACACGCCACCGAACGTGCCGAGTGTTCCGGCCTGTTTCGCCATGCACGAACCCTAGATGGCAGCGGTGAGACATCGCCAGCACCGAGGTGACAATTGTGTCGATTCGTTGGTCTCTATCAAATAGTAGGTTGCGCAGATAGGCCTGATGAAGGAAGTGCCCCTTGGACCCACTATTCGATTTCACCGGCAAGACCGCGCTGATCACAGGTGGTAGCCGAGGGCTCGGAAAGGCCATGGCGTTGGCGTTGGCCGAACGAGGAGCAAATATTGTTGTCGCCAGTCGCAAGATCGATAATTGCCAAGAAACGGCCGCCGAGATCGAAGATTTGGGGCGAGAAGCGCTCCCCTTCGCCTGCCACGTGGCTGATTGGGATGACATCGACCGCTTGATCGAGGCTGCCTACGGCCGCTTTTCGTCAGTCGACATCTTGATCAACAACGCCGGAATGTCGCCGACCTATGACAAGGTCAGCGACGTGACCCCTGAATTGTTCGACAAGGTCATCGCTGTGAATCTGCGAGGCCCCTACCGCCTGATGGCGCTGATCGCAGAACGAATGGCGGCCGGAGACGGCGGAAGCATAATCAACGTCAGCAGCACCGCGTCGCAACGCCCGACACCACATGCTGAGCCGTACGCAGCTGCAAAGGCGGGTTTGAACAGTTTGTCGCGCTCGTTCGCTCATGCATTTGGCCCATCGGTTCGGGTCAACACAATTGTTCCGGGCCCCTTCCTGACCGACATCTCAAAGGCTTGGGATCTCGAGAAGTTCAAAAAGGTTGCGGCCGATCGATATGCGTTGGCACGCGGGGGCGAGCCAGACGAGATTGTTGGTGCAGCTCTCTATCTCGCTGGGGCGGCGAGCGCCTTTACTACGGGGGCCGAGATTCGTGTCGACGGTGGAACATTCCTGTGAGACGAGACTTGCACGGGCGGTGCGCTGATGATTGACGGCCAAGGTGGCGATGAACCGTGGAGCTGTCGACACATAAAGCTGTCGAACCCGTCAGGACCTGGCTCTCGCGATGTGCCCCGATTGTTGCGAGCGACCGCGGAGTTGATCGAACGAATCGGTGATCCATTGGTGCTAGATCTGACGTTACAAGAGGAACAGACTTCCCTCGGTATTTGGACCTCGATGAATATCTACTACCGATCATCGAGCGCGAAGTCGCCTTGACACCCAATCTGATAGACAGACGCTCATACCCGGTTCCGTGTGGAGGCCCTCATATGACAATCAATGCCCTGGTGATGATCACTGCTGACCCGTCCGCGATTGCTGATCTCGGGCCTCGTCTGACCGAAATTCCAGGAGTCACCGAGGCTCATTCTGTGGCTGGTGGTGACTGTGACCTTGTGGCGATGGTGCGAGTCGACGACCATGAGGGTGTGGCAGTTGTCGTGACCGAGTCGATAAGTCGACTTCCCGGTATCCGCGCAACGAGCACTCTGATCGCGTTTCGTTCCTACTCGGCCGAGACTCTCGACGCCGCGTTTGACGGTATGGGCGACTAATGCAAGATGACGTTTGGCTCAGTCCGGCCCAACGTGGACCCACGCCTGATCGGTCCGCACGTACGCGTCACCGACGTAACCGTCGGTGGTCGGCCGGTAAGTAACCTCTGCGTTGCCACCAAGACAGATGCGAAGCGTCGCCGGATAACCATCCTCGTGGTGGATGTGATTCGGCACCGTCGGCCAGCCCGACAGCAGTACTTGGTGTACGTCGTCAAACCCCCGCAATACTGGCGCTTCTTGACTGGGCCAAGTGAGCTGCTCTGGCTGCGTGAACCGGAACTCTCCTCGTTGCATGTAGACCGAGATGGGCATGCCACCCACGGTGCTGGAAGCCTCGCGGCGCAGCGCTGTCTGTGAACGCACCATGGCCCAGGTCTCATCGATGGCCCGCTCCATTCCGTGTGCCTCAGGCGCACTGGGCTGGCTTAGAGCGTCATGCGGTAGCACTGCGGCCCTGGCCTGTGCGTCGCCTATCCACGCGAAACCGCTGGTTTCTTCTGTCCACTCGTTCGCACCATCTCGCAACGTGAACATGCGGCGATCCGACTGAGCCATCAAGTAATCGCGGTGTTTGCTGCCGTTTTCGACGAGGGCGGCGCGCAAGTCGATCGCGGAACCCGTTTCGTTCCAGTAGTGAACGACCTCACCGAGCCCATGCTGTATGCCGCGCCCAGAAACGCCGACGACCACGTCAGGCCCCAGGACCAACACCTTCGGCATCGCAAAGTGGCTCAGGGGCACGCCTTCTTCGCCGCCATAGGTCACGAGTAGATCAGTTCTGATGATCAGCCCGTTCTCTCCGTAGGACTCAGCGCAAACGAAGGTCATCGCATTACCTCTCGAAGTCAACCCAGAGGATTTCGATCGTGTCGACGTCGACCTCACGCACGTAGATCGCGATAAACGCAACGACTAGTCCGGACGAAACCAGCACCCGAACGTCAGTGTCCTCGACCGGCAATGTTCGCTCGGCGTACTCGTCGGCGAGCGTATCGATGATGGCCGTGAGGTCGTGAAGAATGAAGTCTGCCGTAGACGGATCCCCCGTTGCCGATCGCTCTGTGGGCAGCAGCTCGTCGAGCCGCTTGAAGAATTCGGGCCGAACAACAACGAGCCTACGTTTCACGAGGCTTCAGTGGCCTGAGTCCCAAGTTTGCGCGCCGTCGCCTCGATCAGCGAGCGGAAGTCTTCTGGCAGCGTGGCCGGGTTAGTCACGATTCGGTCGCGAAACGCCTGAGACCGCTCGTCGGGACTCATCTCATCGAGCTCCGCCGCCGTCAGGAGTCGCGGTGATTCGGGATCGGCCATGTGACCACTCTAGATCGGTGCTGCGTCAGCGGCCCAACCAATCAACTTTTCGCTATGGGTGGTGCCGGGTATCAGTCCGGCCCTGGCGGGTTGTTGGTGACTTGTAAACGAATTTTCCGACTATCTCCGAGTGACGGTGGTTGACTGGGACCATGGCTTTTTCGGATCTTGACGAGCTCGACGCTGCACTACGGACCGACATAAGGCGACTCGGAACACAACTTGGAGAGGCGCTGGTTCGCCAGAGCGGTCCGCAGTTACTCGAGTCGGTCGAACGGGTCCGAGCTAGCGCTCGCGATTTGCGTCGCGACGCACACTCAGGTGCGCCGCTGACAGAGATCTTGGGCGACGTCGACGTCGCCGGAGCCATGGATTTGGTACGCGCTTTTACGACGTATTTTCACCTCGCCAATACAGCTGAACAGGTTCATCGCGTCGATGACCTGAACGTCGACGGACAGGCCACGAGCTCACGGTTCAACGACACAATTGCCAAGCTGCAAGGCCTCGGTGTGTCCAATTCTGAGATCGTGGCGGCGACCCGCGATGCCGATCTGCGGCCGGTTTTCACCGCTCACCCAACCGAAGCCTCCCGTCGTTCGATCCTCGACAAGCTCGCAGAGCTTGCCCTACTGATCGAGCGCCGAGGCGAGGGCGCGACCTTGGCGGAACAAGCACGCGTCGACCGCCGAATCGACGAACTGATCGACGCAATCTGGCTGACTGATGAACTCCGTAACGAACGGCCTGAACCCGTCGACGAAGCACGCTCGATCCTGTACTTTTTGAACCAGATCATCACAGATGGCGTACCGGAACTGTTCGACGATGTCGACGCAGCGCTTCGAGCGATTGGTGGTTCTCTTTCTGGTGACAGAGTGCCAGTTCACTTTGGGTCTTGGGTGGGCGGAGACCGCGACGGAAACCCAAACGTGACACCGCGAATAACCCGTGACGTGTTGATTTTTCAACGCAGCCGGGCGCTGCGAGTACTTATCAGCGAGATCGAGGACTTGTCGTCGGAGCTCTCGGTGAGTACTGCGGTGACATCAATATCGGCCGAGCTGCGGGCGGCCCTTGAATCCGATGCCGACGAGTTTCCTGACGTCACCTCTCGGTTCTTGACCCTTAGCGCCGGGGAGCCGTACCGTCAGCGGTGCGCGGTGATCCATCAGCGACTTCTTGAAACTGCGGCATCGCCGGCTGGGGCCAGGGCCTATCGCTCCCCCGCTGAACTCGAAGCGGATCTCGTCGAGATGTCCAAGTCGCTCGAAGCCAACGGGGGGCAATTGCTTGCCCAAGGACGCGTGGCTCGCGTGCGTCGAATTGTGGCGTTGATTGGCTTCCACCTCGCAACGCTCGACATCAGAGAGCACGCCGAGCGTCATCACGGTGCGCTCGCTGACCTGTTCGAGCCGCTTGGTGTTGATTATGCGGCTCTCGATCGTGACGGCCGTACTGAATTGCTGACGAGCGAGCTTCTTAGTCGGCGCCCTCTGGCCCCGCCAGCCGTCGAGTCGGGATCTGATCCGCTGTCGCTCATGGCTGCACTGCGATCAGCGATGGATGACTGGGGTGACCAGATCATCGACAGTTACATAATCTCGATGACCCAAGGTGTCGATGATGTGCTTGCTCCTGCCGTCCTGGCTCGCGACGTAGGGCTGATCGACCTGCCTGGCGGGGTTGCCCGAATGGGATTCGTTCCGTTGTTCGAAATGATTGAGGACCTTCGCAACATCGGCCCAGTGTTGCGGTCGTTGCTGAACAACGAGCCGTACCGGCGCATCGTCGAGCTTCGCGGTGGCGTGCAAGAGGTGATGGTTGGATACTCCGATTCGAACAAGGATGGCGGCATCACGACGTCGCAGTGGGAGATCCATAAAGCCCTTCGTTCGATCGCTGCCGTGTCGGCGGAAACGGGCATTCGCATCGTCGTGTTCCACGGGCGGGGCGGCACTGTCGGCCGCGGTGGAGGTCCAACCCACGCGGCGATTCTCGGTCAACCTGCGGGAGCCGTTGCTGGTTCCGTGAAAATCACCGAACAGGGCGAGGTCATTGCCGACAAGTACGGACTCCCCGCGCTGGCGCAGCGAAACCTTGACCTTGCCCTGTCAGCCGTGATCGAAGCTTCGCTCGTACACAGGCGCCCTCGCCACGGCGCTGCCACCGTTGCTGAGTGGGACGGCGTCATGGAAACAATGTCGACGACGGCCTATGACGCCTATCGCGCATTGCTTGAAACACCCGGGCTTGTTGAGTACTTCCAGACCTCTACCCCGGTTGAAGAACTCGGCGCCATGAACATCGGGTCTCGTCCTGCAAGGCGTTCGAACTCAACTGCTGGTATTGAAGACATGCGTGCGATTCCGTGGGTCTTCGGGTGGACCCAGTCTCGTCAGATCATCCCAGGATGGTTTGGTGTGGGTAGCGCGTTGGCAGCTGCCCGAGCCGACGGACGAGGAGATCTGTTGTCGGCCATGTTTGAGAACTGGCAGTTCTTTTCGACCTTTCTATCGAATGTCGAAATGACGCTGTCAAAGACCGATCTTGCGATTGCCCGACACTATGTCGATCGTCTGGTTGATCCTGAGCTGCACCATTTCTTCGACACCATCGCCGAGGAGCACGACCGAACGATTTCTGAGATCGAGGCGGTCACCGGTCGCGAGCTCTTGGCTGATTTGCCACTGCTCAAACGCACCCTCGAGGTGCGTGACGCCTATCTCGACCCGATCAATGTGCTGCAGGTTGAGTTACTCGCCCGCTCTCGCGCGGTCGACGATGACGATCCTGCGGCCGATCAAATTCGCCGTGCGTTGTTGCTGAGCGTCAACGGTGTAGCCGCTGGACTGCGCAACACCGGCTGACGTCGTGAACAGGCGCGACGCCCCCGCCGGCTTCGCTGCCTCTACGGTCGCCAGCGTGCGCTATCGACAAGCAACGTTTGCGGCTGGGGTCATGGTGGTGCTGTTGGCCGCGGTGAGCTGCACCGAATCAGGTTCGGTGGTCGAAGACACCGCAGAGACGCTCGAAGCTGATGCCACTGCGAACCTGGCGAGCTTTGTCGCGTCGATCGAAGAAGCCGACTACGACGACTACAAAGCGCGACCGGTGCGCGACGAAACAGAGTTCGAGGCAATGAAGGCACACCTGCTGAGTCTGTACGTCGGCGCCCGAGCCACCTCTCAGTTTGTGCTCGACGGAGCCATTGGCGATTGCATCGAAGTTGCGTCGCAATCTGCGCTTGCCGGTGGTGCAGTCGAACCAACTCCGGCGCAACCCCCCGAACCAGGCGACCTTGCGTTGCCAGGCGCAAGCGGTGAGACCTCGCTGCCGGTCACCGGCGCTCTTTGTGCTCCGGGCAGCTTCCCCATGACACGACTATCGCTCGTGGCCCTCACCGAGTACGAGACGCTCAACGACCTGTTCGCAAAGTAGGTGCACGTCTCACGAGTCAGAAGGCCACCAGTCGGCCGCTTGGACCCGCTCTCCTCGGCCAGCGCGACGGTCGAGCGTGAGCGCGAGCTTGCGTAACGGGGAATCTGCGAGTCGCAGCCAAGCGCGATTCGATCGTTTGGTGTAGTCGCGGGTGTAGGGACACACCCGCACGCACACAGAGCAGTCACTGTTGATCTTGGACCAATACGAGAAACACTTCTCGCCGTCGATCGTCCATTTGCGCACACCGCGAATGTTTGACTTGTTATGAATCTTCACCGATACATCGCCGTTGGGGATCGCCCGGCTTGGGCAGGCCTTGGAGCACGCATTGCAAATGTTGCACATCTCCGCGACCCCGAAACGAATCGGCTCATCGACGCTCATTGGTAGGTCGGTGAAGATCTTGCCGAACCTGACGCTTGTGCCGAACTCAGGGGTGATTACTAGACCGTGCTTACCGTACTCTCCAAGCCCGGCCTGAAGCGCATAGGGAATCGCCAGCGCGGTGTCGTTCATCGACGGAATCGCGGTGTAGCCAAGGTTCCGAATGAACTGGGCGATTGTCAGCAGGACCACAGCGTCTTGTGAGTATCCCATGCCTGTCGCCGCGCCTGACAAGGCCGACGGTGCGGTGTCGATCAGTCGTTCATCCATGGCCTGGCCAATAACGATCACCGTCGAGACTTCGGTCGGAACTGTGTTCTCCTTGCCCGATTCTGTGGCGGCCGAGAAACGTTCGGTGTAGGTCCATCGCTCGTCATAGGCGGCAATACCGCACATGTCAGCACCGGCCACTTCGGCGGCGTGCTTGAGCATGGTGGCAGCCTGCTTAGGCGACCCACAGTCTTGACGCTCAGCGGCGCCGTCTCGCAGCATCGACAACGGATCGAGGAAGCCATCGCGGCGGTCATCGGCTTCGTGCATCTCTGCGAAGATGTCGGCCACGTGCCAGGTTGCGTTGCGAAATGCATAATCACGTTGTTGGTAGCCCTTCGCGGCGCGCCATTCGACCAGCGGGCGGCGATAGGTGCTGTAGAACCGGTCGCTACGGTCGTCTCGCAGCTCTCCAACAGTTCTCGATCGGCTGAATACGTCGTCGACCTGGCTGAATCGTTCGAAGTCCACGGTGACCCCGAGATCGTTCGAACCTCGGCGAATGCGCCGTCGGTTGCGACGCCGAAGCGCGCTGTCGCCTCGCCCGGTGTGAGCCACTACTGGGGTTCGGTCATCGTGAAGCGAGACTCAAACGTGAGCCAGCGCTCAGTGGCCCATCGCTACGCCGACGACAAAGGCGCCGACCGCAGCGAGAAACCCGACGGCTCCGGTCATGCCGCGAATCGAAGCCTTGTCGGTGCTTTGGTGCATGGCGGCTGCAAGACCAGTGATGACGACCAGCAGCATCTTGATTCCGAACGCCATGTTGTACCCGGTCGAGACTTCGCCGAGATCGATGGCAATTATGTTCCAGATGCCCGTCACGATGACGAGCACAAATGCTGGCCACGCCACCCGACCAAATCCGGCTGCTGCCTGCTTTGGGGCATCGCCGCCAAGTCTGCGAAGCACGGGAAGCAGCCCGAGCATAAGAATCTGGCCGCCCAGCCAGACGATGACACCGAGGAGGTGCAAGGTGGTGCGGAGTTCGTCTGTGCCGAAGCTGATGTCCATAGATGCAGTCAACCATGTCGCGTCGCTCTTGGGGTGACAATCAGCGTGCGAATTCGACTACGTCGCGACTTCGGGTTCGCGCTCTTCGACTGGTCGCAGCCAGCGAGCAAACACGGGATAGAACCAATCGAGCAGTTCACGGCCGTCGTGAATGATGCGGCCGCCTTTATCGGCAACAGATTTGCCGTTTGTGGCATCGAGACGGTCGCGTCGACGATGCTAGGTTCACCGACTGTGAAGATCCGTATTGGCTACGGCCTGGGTACCGCCAGTTCAACGACTGACCCGGTTCGCTTCGGTTCGCTGGTCGACAACCTCGAAACGCTCGGCTTCGACTCCCTTTGGTTGTCCGAGCGAGTGAACGGTCCGGCGCTCGACCCCGTCGTTGGTATGACCTTCGCAATCGCTCGTACTGAACGGCTCAAGGTGGGTGCGAGCGTGATGGTCTTGCCTGGCCGCAATCCGGTACTGCTCGCAAAGACAATGGCCAGTCTCGACCGGCTTTCAAACGGTCGGCTCTTGCCTGCATTTGGTCTGGGAATCGCCAACGCCGCCGAACATCAGGCCTTTGGCGTGCAGCGCAACGAACGTTCCGCATGGTTCAACGAAGCGATGCCGTTGCTTCGCCGGTTGTGGAGCGAGGACTCGGTGGCCCATAGCGGTGAACGGTTTACCCTCAACGATGCTCGGGTGAATCCCAAACCGGTCCAGGACCCGCTCGAGGTCTGGATGGGCGGTGCCGCGCCACTCGAGCTGCGGCGTGTTGGCCGCTACAGCGACGGGTGGCTGCCGAGCTTTTGCACTGCATCAGACGTTGAAGCAGGAATTGCCACGATTAATGCTCACGCCACCGATATCGGTCGGATCATTGATCCCGAGCACTTCGGCGTGCTGCTCGGCTACACAGACGGTGAGCTTCCCGACAGGCTCGTGCAATTCGCGAAGCAACGTCACCCCGATCGCGATCCGCGCGACGTGGTTGCAACCCGAGACTCGATTGTCGAGCGCTTGCAAGCATTTGTCGAGGTGGGAGCATCAAAGTTCGTCATCGTGCCGATCGAGGAACCAACGGACTGGACCCGCGAGTTGAACGACATGGCCGAATTGGTGCTTCCTCTTGAGAACTGAACCGTTTCCCGACTTTGTGTGGTCAGTGGGTGAAGAGGGCTCAGACCCTGTGGTGCTGAAGCAAGGCGAACCGTGGCGTCAAGACCAATTCGCTCAAAGCGGTCACTACGACAATCTTGAGGCCGACCTCGTGTCAATCGCTGACCTAGGGGTTGAGTTAGTGCGCTACGGCACGCCGTGGCGATTGGCAGAACCCTCCCCCGGTAGCTATGACTGGGCGCTGTGGGACCGAGCGTTAGCGGCCTGCGAACACGCAGGTCTGACGCCGATCGTCGAGTTCGTGCATTTCGGGTTGCCGGACCACTACCGCGGCTTTGTCGACCCCGCATGGGTCGACGGTTTTCGGCGCTATGTCGACGCATTCGCGGCCCGCTACCCCGACCCGGTCATGTTCACCCCGATCAACGAACCCGGCGTGACGGCGCGGTTCTCGGCACGATTGGGTATGTGGAATGACCGGTTGGCGTCAACCACAAGTTATGTCGCAGCCCTTGCCAATCTAGCCCTTGCGAACCTCGAAGCCATGGCCCGTCTACGAGCAGACCGCGACGCCTGGTGGATTGGTTCGGAGGGATTTGATATGCCAATTCCGGTCGATGCTGAGGCTGCGGCGGAAGCTGACCGAATCCGAGATGCGTCTTGGCTGATATGGGATCTGCAACTTGGCACCGAGCCGAGCGATCTCGTCGTGGGCTATCTCGACACGCTCGATGATCAACTTCGGTCCCGAATCGCGGGCTTGGCAATCAACGACAAACTTGTGGCGGGGCTCGACATCTACCCCGTGTCGCTCGCGTCAATCGGTGGCGAGGCGACCTGGTCAGTAGCCGATCGAATGGCGCTTATCGACGCTGAGATTCGTCGCTGGCACGACCGATACCAGGTTCCGTTCTGGGTTGCAGAAACGTCAAACCTCACCCTGCCGGTGAGCGAACAAATTCCGTGGCTTGATGCTCTTGCCGCCTGTCAGGCTCGTTTGCGCGCCGACGGATTTCCGGCCCGAGGGATCTGCTGGTACAGCCGCGGCGACCAATACGACTGGCAAACAGCCTTGACCGAACCGACAGGCGCGGTGACTGAGGTGGGGTTGTTCGACGCCGACCGGAACCCACGTGAGGTAGCGAACCGGTTCGCAGCACTGGCCGACGCTGGCGCACCTGCGGTGCCCTAGCGAGCGCTACAGCTTGGACAGAATCTCGGCTGTGTGATCTGCAGTCTTCGGGCGTTTGAACACGTGCATGATCATGCCAGATTCGTCAATCAAGAACGTCGTGCGTTGCAAGCCCAAATACGTCTTGCCGTAATTCTGTTTCTCGCCCCACACCCCGTAGGCGCTGATGATCTCGTGGTCGGGGTCAGCAATCAGCGCGAACGGAAGCTCATGGTCGCTCGAGAACTTCTCGTGGCTCTCGTCGACGTCGGGTGACACGCCGATCACGGTGATACCCACCGCAGTCAGCTCATCGATGTTGTCTCGTAGGTTGCATGCTTGCTTGGTGCAACCGGGTGTGGCGTCTTTGGGATAGAAGTACAACGCCACCTTTGTGCCCGCCAACGCAGCTAGGGAGACGGTCGTTCCGTTGAATGTTGAGGCGGTGAAGTCTGGCGCAACAGTGCCAGCTTCGAGCGGTGCGGGTTTGTCGGCCATGGGTTCCTGTTCGTGCGAAGGGATTCAGTCGTGGGAGATGGCATCGAGCACATTCATACGCCCTGCGACCCAGGCAGGGAACGCGCCGGCTCCGAGCCCTGTGACTGCTGCCAGAATGATGTAGATCAGCAATTGCGGAATCGGAACTGCTGTGGTCGACACGAGGAACTCAGGCATCTTTTGCGTTGCAAGCACGCCGAGGCCAACGCCGACGATCACGCCGATAATGCCGCCAAAGGCGGCCACGATCACGCCCTCCCAGCGCACAATCCAACGTGTCTGCTGACGGGTGGTTCCGACTGCTCGAAGCAGCCCGATCTCGCGTGTGCGCTCGAACACCGACAACGCGAGAGCGATCGCAATACCCAACACGGCAATCGCTGCAGATAGCAACAACAGCACGTTGATGACAGCCAGCGTCTGGTTGATCTGCGCCTCGGTATCTGCAGCAAATTCTTCGCGATCTAGCACCGTCAAGATCGGGTAGCCCGGGGCGAGAGCCGATTCCAGCGCTTCTCGCGCCTGCTCAGGCTCGAACCCGTCGGCCGTCGTCGCGGTAACAAACGATTGCGTGTCACTCGGTAGATGCCTATCCCACACTGAAGAATCGACGACTCGGTTATTGAAGACGAAGCCATCGCCAAAGATGGCTGCCACTGTGAGTTCTTCGACTTGGCCGTCGATAAACACTGCAACAAATGGGTCGCCGACGCTGAGTCCGCGATCGTCGGCCACTGCGTCGTTCAACCAGATGGATTGGTCGTGCGGAATCGAGTTGTCGATTTCAATAATTTCAGGGTCGATGTGTTGCAACACTGTAGAAAAGTCGGTGCTGTTCAAATCATCGATATTGATGTCTGTCGCTCCCAACTCGGCGACGACATCATTGAGCGTTTCGCTTGGATCGTCTGATCCGAGGGCTTGGAACAGCGCCGGAATTGCCTGTTGCACTTCGGCGACATCGGCTCCAACGACGTTCACGAGTCCCTCAAAGGTGAAGTTGTAGGGAATCGCGAGCTCGATCTCGTCGAGACCGTTCGCTATCGCCAAAACTTCGGAACTGAACGGTGTGGCTACTGGTCCAGAAGTTGGTCCCTGAACCAACCAGTCGGCCGTGATTGATGAGTCGAGAGCGTCGGTCACCGATGCTTTGATTGACTCGCCGATGACTGTCACGCTCGTCACGAGAGCGAGCCCGATCATCAAGGCCGTTGCGGTCGTAGCGGTGCGTGCGGGGTTGCGTCCGGCGTTTTCGCGAGCGAGACGCCCGGTCAGGCCAAAGGCCCCGATTGCCGTGCGTATCAATCCGTAACTAAGCACTACAGCGATGACGGCCGCGAACGGCAGAGCGATGCCCAACATATTGCCGTCGACGAGAAGAATCACGGTGTAGACGAGCGCAGCGACCGCTCCGACAGCGCACGCAACGCCGAGCAGTCCAACAATGATCGCGAGCGGGAACGGCAGACCAATGATCCGCGAACTCGGCCCGGCAAACATGCCGCTCACGAGACTGGCGCCGACGATCGTGAGAAGTGCGCCTGCTCCGAGCAGACCAAAGGTGGGTGCGAGCCCAAAGTCGCCAAACCGAACGGCAGTCAAAAGCACAAGGCCGGTAACGAGCATGACGATTTTCGCCGCTTGCTGCCCCATCGCTCCAAGTGATCGCACCCCGAGATAGAGAGCGATGCCGCCGAACAGTGGCAGGAACAGCATTGCAAGCCACCCGCCTGAGATAAAGCCGAGCGCAATGAGAGCGAAGCCGGCCACCGTAGCGATTGCGGCAGCTGCCATATTGGGCTCACTGTCGAGATCGGAGTCAGATAGACCGTCGCGCAACGCGCTGATTGGAGTGATCCGTCGAGCTCGGATCGACGGAAAGAGTGCAGCAATCAGCGTGACGACCACGCCAACAATCACGGCATAGAGAATGGTGGTTCCTCGGATTGGCAAACCTGTATTGCCGGGGAAACCAAGGTTCGACAGGCCAAAGCGCAAAAGCCGTGCCAGACCCCAACCGGCCGGTATGCCAACGATTGTGGCGATGATGCCGAGCACCAGCGCTTCGCCCAACATCATTCCAGTCACTTGATTGCCGTAGGCGCCGATGGATCGGAGCAGGCCCAGTTCCTTAATGCGTTGGCCGAGCGTGATGGTGAAAACGTTGAAGATCAAGAACGCGCTCACGAGCAAGATGATGACGGCAAAGACAAGCAGCACAGTCTGGAAAATGCCCAAGATCTGGCCAAAGGTGTCTTGTTGTTCGTCGACAAGCTCTTGCTGGTCGACAGCGACCAGAGTGTCGGACTCGACCGCCAGCAACGGTCCCAAGTCGGTGATTACATCTTCGCGTTCACGGTCGACCACCAGCACGATGTCGTCGTAGCCGTCGTCGTCATTGAGCAGCGTAAGCGCCTGTTCTTCTTCGAACGCAACGAGGACTGCGCCGACAGCGGCATTCTGTTCTGAGTTGGCGAAGAGAAACGTGCCGACGAGTTCCATAGTCTTGGATCCGGTCGGAGCGAGAACCTGATAGCTGTTCCCGATCGTGAAGTTACCGCCTTCGAATCCGTCGATATCAATAACGAACTCACCTGGCCCCGTTGGCTGGCGGCCATCGGCAACGAAAAGGCGTGGGTTGGGGGTGCGAACCTCCCAGTTGATGCCGATGTTAGGCCCGGTGCCGATACGCGCTTCGCCGTCATCATCGATCGCGAGAACACCGAACTCGATGATGCGTGGCTGAGCAGCCACAACTCCATCGACCTCGGAAATTGTGTCGAGAAGCGACAATGGAACCGACGGTGTGGTCAAACCGTCGCCGAAGGGCGTGTCGCTTCGAACCGCGATGTCATAGCCCTGTTCGATATCGCCGCCAAGCTGATCGAACGTCGTGCGCAGACCGTCAGTGAAAACGAAGACGGCGACAACCGACGCGACACCAAAGACGATCGCGAGACCTGTGAGCACGTAGCGCAGCGGCCGCTGCATGAGATTCTTACGAATGAGGGTGGCGAAAACCATGTTCAGCGGCCGATCGCACGAATTTTGTCGAGGACAGTGTCGGCGGTCGGGTTCTCAAGTTCGTCGACGATGCGGCCGTCGGCAAGAAACAACACGTTGTCGGCAAAGCTGGCTCCGACAGCATCGTGGGTCACCATGACGATCGTCTGGTTCAGGTCCCGGACGGCCTTGCCCATGAAGTCGAGGATCTCGCCGCCGGTAACCGAGTCGAGGTTGCCTGTTGGCTCGTCGGCGAAGATGATGTCGGGCCGGCTCGTGAGCGCCCGTGCCACTGCAACTCGCTGTTGCTGGCCGCCTGACAGCTCGTCAGGCTTGTGGGTCATTCGATCGGCCAAACCAACAGCATTAACTACCTCTTCGAACCAGGCAGGGTCCGCATCGGACTTGGCCAGCCGGTTCGGAAGCATGATGTTCTCTTGGGCCGTTAGCGTCGGAATCAGGTTGAACGCCTGAAAGATAAAGCCAACCTGCTGGCGTCGCAGCAATGTGAGCTGCTTCTCAGACAGAGTTGATAGATCGGTGTCGCCAATGATGATCTGGCCGTTGGTCAACGTGTCGAGACCTGCGAGGCAGTGCATGAGCGTGGACTTGCCAGACCCTGACGGGCCCATGACTGCGGTGAATCGCCCACGCGGAAAGTCAACCGAGACATTGTCGAGCGCCCGGACTTCGGTATCGCCACTGCCATAGATCTTGCTGGCGTTGATTGCTTGCGCTGCAAGAGCGGTGCGAGGAGGTGGCATGGTTGTTTGAGCAGTCATCGGGGCACCTTTCGCGGCTGAGTCGTGGGTGCAGCCGCAGGGATCGGAACAGGTTGTTCTGTAGTCGTAGCAGGGACCGGGTGGATCGGTCGCTCAACTGCCATTCACTGTAGGAGTTGCCTGAAGCGAGTCAGCGGTTTCGCCAAGCGTGACGAGTGGCTTACGTCACGCCGGAAGCGTTGAGCGTGCCGCTGACACCACAGCAGCGACATCGTCTGCCGATACGTCGAGGTGCGTCACCATTCTCGTCTGCTGGCCGACGAGCCTGACTTCGATTCCTTCGGCAGCCATTGCGTCAACGAATGCGTTGGAA
This sequence comes from uncultured Acidimicrobiales bacterium, assembly GCA_937991435.1. Lineage (GTDB taxonomy): Bacteria > Actinomycetota > Acidimicrobiia > Acidimicrobiales > UBA10347 > UBA10347. The sequence continues at coordinate 35,347 of CALKPY010000022.1, read as the reverse complement.
TCGAGCACAGGCAGCGTGGCGAACACCATGTTGGTGTGCACGCTGTCGATGGTCACTCCGGCGATCGTGCCCAATCCGTCGGCAAGCGCCTGCGCGTTGCGGTGATCCTCGGCGAGTCGGTCCAGGTTGTGCTCGAGAGCGAACAGCCCAGCCGCGGCGATGAGCCCCACCTGTCGCATAGTGCCGCCGAGCATTTTTCGCCACTTGCGTGCTTCCTTGACAAGGTCGGCAGTGCCCACGAGCACGGAGCCCACAGGGGCCCCGAGACCCTTTGACAGACATACCGACACGGAATCGAATGGTTCGGTGAGCACGCGCGGGGCGACACCGAGATCAACTGCGGCGTTCCAGACCCTCGCTCCATCGAGGTGAGCAGCCAACCCGTGCGCCCGAGCGACCTCGACAGACTCGTGCATGCGTGCCACGCTCTGAACCTTGCCGTCGTGGGTGTTTTCCAGGCAAAGCAAACGAGATCGCGCAAAATGCGCATCGTCGGGCTTGACGACCCGCGCAACGTGGTCGAGATCGAGCGACCCGTCTTGGGTCATGGCGACGGTCTGCGGCTGAATACTGCCGAGCACGGCTGCTCCCCCGCCTTCGTACTTAAACGTGTGGGCATTGTCACCAACGATGTACTCGTCGCCGCGCCTACAATGGGCGAGCAACCCGCACAAGTTGCTTTGCGTGCCACTGCTGACGTACATGCCTGCTTCGAATCCGAGCAGATCCGCCGTGTACCGCTCGAGTTCGTTGACCGTTGGGTCATCACCAAAGACATCGTCGCCGACCGGAGCGTCAAACATGGCTTGGCGCATCGCTTCTGATGGGCGGGAAACAGTGTCAGAGCGCAGGTCAATCACAACGTCAAGCTAGCGCTGGTCACACCCGGGTCCCTGTTCGCCCGTCTACCGTGACGTCATGGTTGCACTCGCAGACGCTGCACTCGACTGGTGCCATGCGAAGTCGATCACCGCCGCTTCATCAAGTGGTAACAGCGATAAGGCGCGTCGCACTGATCTGGCTCGTTGGGGTCGGGCTGTGCACGAAGTTCGCGGGGCTACGGCGCCCGACGGGCTGTTGGATCTTGAAGCCGACCTCGATGGTCTGTCAACGATCGATTTGTCCTCAGACACACTGCTTCGTGCGCTCGAGCTTCTCAAGCGTGAGTACAGCCCTGCAACGTTGCAGCGGCAACTGTCGTCGATGCGTGGGTTCTGTCGATGGATGGCCACGAAGGGCCTGCTCGATGCGAATCCGTTCGACGACGAGATGCTGCAGGTACGCGGAGGAACTGAGCAGGCAGTGCGGGCGTTCACCCCAGACGACGTCGCCGCGATGATCGCTGCCGCTGGCGATCCGTCGCCCAACGCCAGGTCTGCGTGGCCGACCCGTGACGCCGCGATGATCGACCTGCTATCTGCAACCGGCACGCGCAATGGCGAGTGCGTCGCGCTGCGCATCGGCGATATCTCACGCACGGAACGACCGGTGCTGCACATACAGCGTGGTACGAAGTCGGGCCGGGCCCGTGAGGTGCCAATGGCCCTGCACACGCTCGAACGGGTCAACGCCTGGTTAGCCGAACGGCGACAACGGGGTCTCGACGCGGGCCAACGAGACTCACTTTTTGTGCGCAACAACGGCGAACCGTTCAGTACCGACGCGTTGTATCACCTGGTCAAGCGGCTTGCTCAGGCGGCGGCGGCGCATATGCCTGACGACGCATTGGTGCATGGTCTGCGGCACCACTTTGGGTTGCAGCTGGCGATGCGCGGCGTTCCGCCAGCGACCTTGCAGCAACTCATGGGACATCGTGATCCTCGTACGACCTCGATCTACACCCGCCACGCGAGCTTTGACCTGATCAATGCGCTCGACGATGCCGGTTGGCTTTCGTGACGTTGCCGACCCGCTCAGCTCAGGTTGTGATGAAGTGCGAAGCCACGGATTGTGGTTTGCGGTTTCCATCGCCGGTTGATGTTGAGCGCTTCGGAAGCTGCCCTCTGTGCGAGAGCCCGACTCGGCAGCTGCGAGAGGTTGCCAGCGCATACACGACGCCGGTGGTCTCGGTGCCGCCGGGGTTAGTGGCTGTGCTCGACAACATCAGAAGTGCGCTGAACGTTGGCACCATGTTGCGCTCCGCCGATGCGGGCGGTCTTGACCGGGTGCACATGTGTGGAATCACGGCGCCCCCTGACAATCCCAAAGTGATCAAGTCAGCGCTTGGCGCTGAACGTTCGGTGCCGACCACCGTTCATCGCGACGCAACCCAATGCGTGGCCGAGTTGCGAGCGTCTGGCACCGCCATCTGGGCGCTCGAAGCTACGCCGACGAGCGAGCTGCTCGAGCTTGCCCCGATCCCTGTAACACCGCTTGCGCTGATTGTTGGAAACGAGGTGACTGGGGTCGATCCCGAGTTACTCGAAATGGCTGATCGCCATGTGCACATTGGAATGGCGGGTATGAAGACGTCGCTGAATGTCGCTGTCGCGTTTGGCACCGCACTTTGGGCGGTTCGGGCCCGTCAGGGTTCAAGAGTCGACAGCCGGTAGCCAACGCCGCGGACGGTATCGATATGGGCATGCCCGGCGTGATCGAGTTTCCGTCGCAGGTTGGCGATGTGCACATTGACCGTGTGATCGCTCGATCCCCAGTGTTCGTCGTCAGACCCGATGAGCTGGCTGCGATTGAACACCATTGTTGGTCGAGTCATAAGGCGTTGAAGAACTCCAAACTCGGTGGCGGTGAGATCAACTTGTGCGCCGTCGGCTTCGACGACGCGGCTGTCTGGGTGCAGTGACAAGCAACCGACCTGCAGCGTTGTGGGCTTTCCTGTCACCTTGGCGGTTGCACCTGAGCGGCGAACCAATGCGCGAACCCGCGCTCGCAGTTCGTTCGGTGAAAATGGTTTGGTCAAGTAGTCATCTGCGCCTGCGGCGAATCCGGCCAGCATGTCTGGCTCGGTGTCTCGCGCCGTCAAGAGCAGCACGTACGCGGATTGATCGGATCGAATCTGGCGGCAGAACTCAACCCCATTGCCGTCTGGCAAGCCAACGTCGAGTACGACTACCACTGGCTGCCAGGCGTCGATCTTGAGCCGTGCGGCGTCGATCGTGGATACCGAATACAGGTCGTAGCCCTCGTCGGTCAGCGAGTTTTCGACAACAATCTGATATTCGGGCGCGTCTTCGACAATCAGTACGCGTGCCCTGGTTGTGCTGCTTGAAGAAGTACTCATCAGGCCTCGGATCGTCTGGGTCTATTGTGGCGCTCTGCAACAGTCACGGCACACGTTGACACCCGGGCGTACCAAATCTAACTCACAATGATTCGACCGTGACCGACGTGAACATCACCGCCCCACGAGACGTGACAAGCCCGGCTCGTCCGCGCGGCGTTGGCCCAAACATGGCGGTGACCCGTCCGTCTACGATCACGATGGTTTGTTCAGCTCGCACCTCGACCGTCAAGTTGTGCATCGCTGCTGGGTCAAATGACGCGGGCAAGTCGGCTCCCCCGTCATATGCGTAGCGGCCTGAATCGAGGTCATAACGACCCCACCGCACAAAATGACCGAACGTGCCCCCAGGCACGATGTCAACCACCGTCGCTCCATCTCGGGAGTTGGGTATTGGCTGGCCAAGTACAACGCCTGCGGCGGTCGCATCGTCGAAAGTGAAGTCGACTGCGATTCGGTACGCCGCTGGCAGGTCTCGCAGTAGCTGAGAGATGTGGTCGAATCCATCTGTCGCCGACTGCGAATAGCCCTGGTCAGTGCGTTCCCACGTTCCGGCCAGAGGCACCCAATCGTCTGTTTCACCATCGAAGCGTTCAGCCACAAGAACCTGCGGAACTCCACCAGGATCAGTCAACGCCAGCTCGCAAGTCGCAGGCTCCGGGGTGAGGTCTCGCCGTTTCGGAAGCTCTTCAACATCGATGACGATCACGGTGGGATCCTGAACCAGGTCGGCATTGGGCGCCACGACTCCCCCGTTGAGCAGGTAGGTGTTGGCGTCGTCGATCACCGTCGGGTCAATATCCCAGCCACCAGCCAGTGACGCGGAGTGCTGCGGCTGCGTCGGCGTCTTGACAAACAGGTCTGGTTTGGTCTTCGTTTCAAAATCGAAATCTGAAGATTGCGAGGAAGCGTCTGGTTGCTGGAACTGCACAAACAGCAACGTCATCGTCGCGAATGAAACAACGCAGACGGCAATAGCGGCGAGAGCGAGTCGTCTGAGGAGTACATCTGTCATGCCGCAAGGTTGACCGGCAAATATTCACCGAGGGTCAAAAGAACATCAAGATTGCATCAAGATTCCGCTTGTCCAGCGGCTTTCGCCGCTGTGGGTCTCCTATCTGGTCGCTACGGAGCGAAGCGCGACCGAGCTACTGCGGGGTCGACCGTCGAAGTGTTGCGTTGCGGGTCGGCATTGCGACGGAGCTGGCACACTCGCCCAATGACAGGTGTACCCAGCCAGGTTCGTCACTATTGGCGGGGTTCATTAAGTCTCTCGGATCTCGATGGCCCAGCTGTTACCGGCGTTATCGAAGACCTGATGCAAGAGCGACGCGACGGTCTGCATCGTCGTGCCTTTGGACGGCGATACATGGACCTACGTCGAAGGACAGAAGCAAAGATGTTGGATTTGTTTCTGCAGGCGGGAGGCCAGCCTGAACGAACCGCACCGCATTACTTCGTTCTCGGCGAGTCAGTTTGGTTCAGGGATCTCGCGGAGGATATGAAAGAAGTCGTCCTTGATCTGTGTGACTTGCCCGAGACCTCAACAAGCTTCACCTATCCAGACAGTTTCACTGCGATGGGCTTTGCCCCCGATTTCGGGCTGCCCTATGAAGCGAAGCCCTACCATCAGCAGGTCTTTCGGCTCGGTGACCTCGATCGTATTATCGAGTCCTATGGAGTCCCGCCTGACGCTACCGACGATTACGACGGTTATCAGAGTCGGCCATTCGAGCAGTACATAGAAGTCCAACTTTGGAGCGATGACCCGATCGCCCACCTTCTCCCGGCGATCAGCTGACGAGCGTCGAGGTTGGCCAGTCGTCTAGAGCCGTGTGCCCGCGAGGGCGGACAGGCACGACTTGGGGAATCAGCCGTCGGAGTCTCGGAGCTCGCCACGCAATTCGTCGAGCAGCTTGTCTGCAGACTCGCGTGCTTCTTCGTACTTCAGCTGTGCGGGGGTCTTTTCAAATGAAGGCTCTGGTGGTTGCGAACGCTGGGTCAGCGCCGCACGATCCTGTGCCTCGTCGCCGGGCTTGGCCGCAGGTGTTTCGTTGGACCTGCGGTCGTTGGCGCTAGTCGCTGATTGGGGTTGGTTAGCCTTTGTTTGCTCGCTCGACGCCTGCATCTTGTCTTCGAGGTCGGCTGCAGCGGTTCCGCCCGAAACGGCGTCAGCAAGGTCGTCGACCTCTGCGTTCGCCTTGACCGACGCGGCCCGGTCCTGTGCCTTGTCGACAATGCGATCAAACTCGTCGTCGGTGGCAGCCGCTTTCTGCTGCAATGCGTCAATCTTCTCTGCTGGCGTCATCGCCAATTCGGCCTCGCGTCGCGTCAACTCGTCGTCGAGCTTGTCGCGGGCATCGCCCGCCATGTCGGCGATGTCGTCTGCTTCGCTCTTCAGAAATGCCTTGACCTTGTCAAACAAACCCATGGTCTAACGGTAGCGAAGCTTTCGCGAGCTGTGGGACCGACTATTTGTCAGCTTCCGATCCGAGCCATGAACTCGCCCACCGCTTCGGAGAGGCCGTCACCGGCGCGGGCGAACATAAATGCAGGAATGGTGAGCCGGTGTACACCCCAAGATTCTGCTTCTTCAATCGCAGCGGCCGGATCGTCACCGAACAGGCCCGCGTGCGTAGCGGTCATCTCGAGCGTGTTCGGATCGCGCCCAGCATCGGCAGCTTTCTGGCGCGCCATGTCAAGTAGCTCTGGCAGATTTCCTGCGCCGGGGAAGAACCCATCGCCGATCTCGCCTGCCCGGCGAGCCGCCCGTTTGCTGTGTCCGCCGATCACGATCGGAACGGTTGCATTTGCCGGCTTCGGGTTGGCGCTCATGCCGGCGAACGAAACGTGCTCGCCTTTGAAGCTCACGTCGTCGCCCGCCCATAAGGCCCGCATGACTGCGGTGTATTCGTCTGACCGTTCGCCGCGCCCTGCGAACGGAACGCCGAGTGCGTCGAATTCTTCCTCGAGCCAGCCGACACCAATACCCAGCAACACGCGTCCGCCGCTGAGCTGGTCGAGCGTGGCGACTTCTTTGGCGAGAACCGCGGGGTTGCGCTGAGGCAAGATCACGATGCCGGTCGCCAATTTGAGTGTCGTCGTTGCTGCCGCGACCCAAGTAAGCCAAATCAGTGGATCAGGAATGGGGTTGTCCGCGGTGCCGGGCATCTTGCCGGTTGGAGCGTAGGGGTAGGTGCTTTCGTACTCAGTCGGTACCAGCACATGTTCGACGGTCCAGACAGAGTCGATCCCATGAGCTTCGGCCGCCTTGCCGAGCGCGCTGGCAGCTGCCGGGGCGGTAAACGGTCCGGTATTCGCGAAGACGATCCCGTATTCCATGGCGCTTCCTTCGGTTGAGATTGTGACGCCGCACATTGTGCCAGCGACGAGCGTCGGCCGGTTCTCAGCCCAGCGGCGGTGTCGGCGAGATTGCGGCGGCGACGATCAGGTCGACGACCGCATCGGCTTCGGCATGCACGAGCGCTTCGATATTCGGCTCTTGGCTGTTCGCTCGTGTGTCGATGTGCGTCATGCCCCTTGTGTGGGCGCCATTGACTTCGACAACGCAGTGCATAGGTTCAGCGACAAACAGCTCAGGGTGTGACACATACAGGACAGCGCACGGGTCGTGCATGGCCGACCGAGCGACGCCGTACTCACGCAGGCTGTAGTCGGCGTAGTACTCGAGTGCATCTGCGAGGAACTCCGCGACGTCTGAGCCCGATTCACGTAGCAGGTCAATCTGAGGCGCTCCCATGCGAACTTGTTGCGTGAGGTTCAGGCCGACCATCGTGAGAGAAATACCGCTCTCGAACACCTCGGCGGCCGCTTCAGGGTCGGCCCAGATGTTGAATTCTGCCGCAGAAGTCGCGTTTCCCGCGCCGGTCGAGCCGCCCATGATTACGAGCCGTTCAATGCGGTTCTGCCAATCTGGGTCTCGTCGAATGGCGTGCGCGATGTTTGTTAGCGGTCCGACAGCAACCACGGTTGTTTCATGGTCGACCATCTCAAGTAGAGCGGTCACCGCGTCGGTTCCGGCTACAACCTGTGTGATGTCCGGCATAACACCGTCGCCAAGGCCCGACGCTCCGTGAACATCATCGGCGTAGAGCGGATCGGCGACAACGGGCCTGGCTGAGCCGGAGATGACCGGCACATCGAGGTCACAAAACTGAGCCATCAACAGGGCATTGTTTGTGGTGTGTTCGAGGGTGACGTTGCCTGCAACGGTGGTGATCGCCACGAGGTTGGTATGGCGGGCAGCAACGGCGATGGCGAACGCGTCGTCAATTCCTGGATCGCAGTCAAGGATGATCTTTGGCAGGCTCATGGGAGACGCAACCTATCTGCCACTTCTGCCGCTGTGGGAAGCGATGTTTGGGCTCCTAATCGCAACGTGGTGGCGGAGCCGACCATCACTCCCCACCCAACGGCATCATTGAGTGACCCGCCTTCGGCGAGAACATCGGCGAGAGCGCCACAAAAGGCATCGCCCGCAGCGGTCGTGTCGACGGGCGTGACCGAAGGTGCTGGTTGGTGGTGGACCGAGGTTTCATCGACGATAAGCGCTCCCTGCGCTCCGAGTGTGACCACGGTTCGTGCCGCGGGTAACAGCCGGGCCTGATCCACCGCTTCGTCGAACGTGGTGGCCACAGGGCTTCCGCTCAGCAAGGCCAGCTCGGTTTCGTTGGGTACGAGCACATCGACCGATTCGAGAAGCCGAGAGGTCAATGCCTGAGCTGGCGCTGGATTCAAGATCACAATTCCACCGGCGGCCTCAGCGGCTTCGGTGACGGCTTCGATCGGTACTTCGAGCTGTAGGAGCGTGACCGCGGCCTGTTGCAACGCATGCGCTGCGCGATCGACGTCGTCGACAGACACCCGGTCGTTCGCTCCCGGGCTCACGACAATCGAATTGTCGCCGTCGGGGCCGACGGCGATCAGTGCCAAGCCGCTCGGACAATGGATCTCGGTCTGCAGCAGCGAGGTATCGACGCCGTGGTGCTCGATTGCGGCGCGCAGCTCTGCACCGGCGGGGTCGTCGCCGACGCGACCCACGAGCGTGACCCGACGCCCAAGTAGTGCTGCCGCGACGGCCTGGTTCGCTCCCTTACCCCCGCTGATTCTCAAATGATCGCCGCCGAGCACCGTCTCGCCAGCGACCGGGTGGTTGGGCACGCGCACAACGATGTCGAGATTCGCGCTGCCAAAGACGCACACCTCAGGTGGAAGCGCAGTCGGTCCACGGGGTGTCTCGCTGGTCGGTGCCATGTCAGACATGACTGCGAAGGTACTAGCCCCTCAGCATGAGAACTCGTGTTCGGAAGCCATCACCGGTAGCCGGCCATCAGCGGTGGACGGCAGGTGCCCTTGCCGGTCGACAGCGCGGCCACGTGATCAAGGTCACGCTGCCCGATCGACTTAAGTGATGGATTCCGGTCGGTGACCGGGCACCATGAGACGGTGCCGGCTGCGGACATGATCATCATCGGTGCTGGCCCAGCGGGCGCGGCCGCTGCGCTCGTCGCTGCCGAGGGCGGGGCCAACGTCGTCGTCTTCGACAAAGCGGCCTACGGGCGCGACAAGGTCTGCGGCGACGGGCTCACTCCCCGAGCAATTGGCGCGCTCAACGAGCTCGGCATCGGCCTCGACGGAGCGCACCGCATCGAAGGCCTGCGAATGATTGCCAATCAGACGCAGCGCGAGCTCGACTGGCCGAGCGGCGGTCGCTTCCCCGACCACGGAGCTGTCTGGCCACGCCGTCGGCTTGATGCGGCTCTTATTGATGCGGCCACCAACGCCGGCGCAGAGATCCGTTGGTCAACCGAGGCTCTTCCGATTGTCGAAGATGGCGCGACGGTCGGTGTCGAAGCAGCGGGCGAGCGATGGACCGCGCCGCTCACGGTGCTGGCGGCCGGTGCTCCTGGCGCAGCTGCACGCCTGCTCGGTGCTCGCAGAGTGACCGACGAGCCATTCGGTTTGGCGATTCGTGCCTATGCGGAGAGCCCGCGACACGCCGATGACATGCTCGAAGCTTGCCTGACGCTCACCGACGATGCGGGTACGCCGGTGCCGGGATACGGCTGGATGTTCCCTGCGGGCGATGGCACCGTCAACGTAGGCGTTGGAGCGCTGAGCACCATGAAAGGTTTCAAGCGCCTCAACCTGAACACGCTGCTTGACTCATATCGCTCTCTCGTGCAGGAGCCGTGGCAGATCGGCGACTGGATCGAGCGGCCGCGGGCCTGGCGGCTACCAATGAGTGTGCAACGCAGACACGGCCCGGGCTGGGTCGCGATCGGCGACGCGGCGGGGCTGGTCAACCCGATGAATGGCGAAGGCATCGACTATGGCCTTGAAAGCGGCATGATCGCCGCCAACCTGCTGCTCGACGACCCGGCTACTGCTCCCCCGGCCTATGACAAGGCCATAGCGGAACGATTCGACGGATTTTTGAGCACCGGGCGGCGGTTTAGCTTCTTGATTGGTCACCCGTTCATATTGCGAAACGGTCTTCGCCTGGCGGTCGGAACCGACGCACTTGCCCGTATCACCCTGCAGGTCATGGGCAACCTTGTCGATGGCGACACACCGGGCGCTGCCGGTCATGCATTTCGCGCTGCCGATCGGGTGCTCAAGACCGCTGACCCGCTTTTGCGCCGCACGCGAGCCAACTCCGACTAACACGCTGGTGCAGAATTGGTCGACTAAGACGCTGGCGGACAAGTAGCTTCACCCAATGCGCTGGTCGAAATTGTTCGTTCCCACTTTGCGAGATGCCCCTGGTGACGCCGAGGCAGCGAGCCACAAACTGCTGCTTCGCGGCGGTTTCATGCGTCAGCTACACGCTGGGCATTACTCCATGTTGCCGCTCGGGTGGCGCGTGCACGAAAAGATTGCAGCGATCATTCGGCTACACATGAACGCAGTCGGAGCCCAGGAATTTCATCTGCCAACCATGCACCCGGCGCGCATTTGGCAACAGTCGGGCCGATGGGACTTGATGGGCGACGAGATGTTTCGCCTGCAGGACCGTAAAGGCGCTGACCTCGCGCTCGGCATGACAGCCGAAGAAATCTTCGCAACGGCTGCGCTCGAAATCACCTCGTACCGCGACTTGCCACAGCAGTGGTACCAGATCCAAACAAAGTTCCGTGACGAGCCGCGCCCCAAGAGCGGTCTTCTCCGCGTGCGCGAGTTCTACATGAAAGACGCGTACAGCTTCGATATTGACGAAGCTGGTCTCGATGCTTCCTACGAGATGTACCGCGAGGCCTATATACGTATCTTCAAGCACCTGTCGCTGCCCGCAGTCCCCGTCGAAGCGTCATCAGGTGCGATGGGCGGATCCGGTTCGAACGAGTTCATGGTGCCGTCTGACGCGGGCGAAGACGACGTGGTCATGTGCACCAAATGCGATTACGCCGCGAACAGCGAGCGAGCAACGTCAGCGCTTGCAGTAATCGCAGACGACGAGGGCCCTGCCGAGCCCGAACTGTTCGACACACCTGGGGTTCGCACCATTGCCGCCCTGGCAGGTTTCGACGGTGGTGCAACGGCCGAGAACCAAATCAAGACGATGGTCATGATGGCCGATGGTGCGATCACGCTTGCATTGGTTCGCGGCGATCACTCGTTGAACATGCAAAAGCTCGTCGATGGGCTCGGCGTTAATGACCTTCGCCCTGCGACCCCAGATGAAGCGCAAGCCACGCTCGGCGCAATGCCGGGCAGCCTTGGAGCTGTGGCCGTAGCCGGACTCAAAATAGTTGCCGACCCCGCGCTGCAGGGTCGGACCAATATGACCACGGGTGCAAACATCGACGACAAGCACTATCGGGGTGTGTCGGTCGAACGCGATATCGCTGTAGACGAATTCATGGACCTTCGAGATGTAGCCGCCGGCGAAGCCTGCGCAACGTGCGGCGCTGAACTCGAGATCATTCGATGTATCGAAGCGGGCCACATCTTTAAGCTCGGGCGCAAGTACACCGAAGCTATGGGTGTGTTCGTGCTCGACGACAATGGTGAAAAGCGTGTACCCATCATGGGGAGCTACGGCATAGGTGTCGGTCGAGCCATGGCTGGAATTGCCGAGACTCACCACGACGACAACGGCGTGATCTGGCCGGTAGCGGTGGCTCCGTTTGAAGTCACCATCGTGGTTGTTTCCATGCGTGATGAAGCCACAGTCGAAGCTGGCGAGCAACTGTGGCGCAACCTGCGGGCCCGGGGCATCGACGCCGCTATTGATGACCGCGACGCGCGTGCTGGCGTGAAGTTCGCCGATGCAGAGATCACGGGTATCCCGTGGCGCGTGACGGTGGGCCCCAAAGGCGTTGCTGCAGGCAACGCCGAGCTGACCGATCGAGCGACAGGCACCACTGTCGAAGTTCGACTAGCAGACATTGAGCAACAAGTTGTTGACGCGATCGAAGCTGCTCGTATTCCAACCGGTGCCGAAGCGCCACTGCTCTAAATCGAGCTCGACGCGTGCCGCTGTTTCCTGGTTCGTAGCTGGCGGTTACTGAGCGGGGTGACTGGTGCGTATCATGCGAGCCGTGCGACCTGATCTGTACCGCATCGAGACGCTGAGCCTGCATGCAGGCCAGACGGCCGATCCCACCACCGGAGCCCGCGCGGTTCCCATCTATCAAACGACGTCTTACGCGTTTGACACCGTTGATGACGCTGCGGCGATGTTCAACCTTGAACAACCAGGTCACATCTACAGCCGAATATCGAACCCGACTGTGGCAGTGCTCGAGGAACGTCTCGCTGCACTCGAGAACGGAAGCGGAGCCGTGTGCACCGCGAGCGGTCAGGCAGCATTGTTTCTCGCCATAGCGACGCTCATGGGCAGCGGCGGTCACATCGTTGCCAGCCGCAACATCTACGGTGGCAGCCACCAGATGCTGAACATCACGCTTCCTCGTTTCGGCATTACGACCACATTCGTTGACCCACGTGACCCGGCTGCATTTGATGCAGCGACTACCCCTGACACACGCCTTTACCTTGCCGAGATCACCGGCAACCCAGGGCTCGAAGTTCTCAACGTGCCCGCCGTGGCCGACGTGGCGCACTCACATGGCATTCCGCTCATGGTCGACAGCACCTTCACCACGCCATACTTGATCCAACCGATCGAACATGGTGTCGACATTGTCATGCACTCGGTAACGAAGTTTCTCGGCGGACACGGCATTGCTATCGGAGGCGCCCTGGTCGACGGCGGGCGTTTCGACTGGACAAAGACTGACAAGTTCCCGACGCTGACCGAGCCTTACCCGGGCTATCACGGCCTGTCTTTCGCCGATGAGTTCGGACCGGCAGCGTTCGCGACCCGTGCTCGAGGCGAGGGCCTGAGAGACTTTGGAGCCTGCATGGCCCCTGGTACTGCCTTCCACCTGCTTCAAGGTGTCGAGACCTTGCCGGTGCGTATGGAACGACATGTTGCCAACACCCATCGAGTGATCGAAGCGCTCGTGGCAAATGAGGCAGTTTCATGGGTCAAACACCCATCGGTGCCGGACCATCCCGACCATGACCTCGCCAAAGAGCTATTGCCGCGAGGGGCTGGGGCCATCTTGAGCTTCGGAATCAAGGGCGGCCGTGAAGCCGGTCGCGCCTTTATCGAGTCGGTGCAACTCGCGACACACCTCGCAAACATCGGAGACGCGAAGACACTCGTGATTCACCCCGGCAGTACCACGCATCAGCAGATGTCAACCGAAGACCTTGATGCAGCCGGCATTGGCGAGGACCTGGTCAGGCTTTCGGTCGGGCTCGAAAACGCCGATGACATTATCGACGACCTGTCGCAGGCACTGCGACGCTCACAGAAGGCACGCTGATGGCTCTGGTCACCTTGGCGAACGGAACAGAAATCACCGCAGCGACAGGAGGACGGCCGCTCGATGACGCCGCTCCACTCGTGGTCCTCGTGCATGGAGCCGCGATGGACCGCACAGTCTGGGCCATGCAGACCCGTTGGTTAGCCCACCATGGTTGCTCCGTGCTCGCCGTCGACCTGCCCGGTCACGGAGCGAGCCCGCAACCTCCGCTCGATTCGATCGCCACCTACGCTGAGTGGTTAGTTGCTGCGCTCGATGGCATTGAACGGCCGGTGCATGTTGTTGGGCACTCGATGGGCTCGTTTATCGCGATCGAAACGGCGAAGCGGCGTGACCTCGCGTCGGTGATGCTGATTGGTACCGCCGAGGCGATGCCCGTTCACCCAGCGCTTCTCGAAGCTGCAGCGAACAACGACCCTCTGGCCGCCCAGCTCATGAGCGGGTGGGCATTCGCGCCCCTGAGCCGAGGCGGCCCGCACCCGTCGCCCGGATCATCAATGGCCGGCGGAACCCAAGCAATGATTGCCCAGGCCGCGCCCGGCGTGCTGCACGATGACCTTGCAATGTGCGCGGCGTATGACACTGCGCTCGCCTCGGCGGCCGAGATCACGGTGCCGGTGCACATGCTGCTGGGGCAACTCGACCGCATGACGCCCGTCGGTAAAGCCAAGAGCCTCGCCGCTGCGTTTCCAGATGCATCGATGACCATCGTGCCGGGTGTTGGTCACATGGTTCAGGTCGAAGCGCCGCGCATCACCCGTCAGGCCATCGCCAACGCATCACTACCTGCTGCCGGTGTCTGACAGCAACTCGGCCTCTGAAAGTGGCGCGACGCCAGAGCCGCTAATCAAGCCGCCACGAGGGCCGCGCGCCCGCTTGCCGCGTCCTTCGACACGCCGTTGGGGAATGATCCCTGAAGACCGCATGCGGGTGATGGAAGCCTGCCTTGTGCTTCCCGGCCAAGGCTGGGTGATGCACTTTGGACTTATGATGCTCATGTCGGTGCTCGTCGCGATCATGGGACTGTCTGCCAATTCGCCCGCGCTTGTGATTGGAGCGATGCTGATTGCGCCGCTGATGACTCCGGTTCTTGGTATTGCAGCGTCGATCGCAATGGCTCTGGTCGATGCATTGACCAGAGCGATCACCACGGTTGTGCTTGCGACAGTCGGCGCAATCCTTTTGGCGTGGGTCATTGCGCACTGGCTACCTGGAGAGCTACTCACTGGTGAAGTGCTGTCACGTACCGCTCCTGACGCCCGTGACCTTGTTGTGGCGCTGGCTGCCGGTCTCGCGGGGTCCTATGCAACCGCTAGACCCGACGTGTCGAGTTCGCTTCCCGGAGTCGCGATTGCCGTGGCTCTTGTTCCTCCGTTGGCGGTGGTAGGCATCACGTTGCAGGCCGGTGAAGCTGATCTAGCCCGAGGCGCGTTGTTGCTCTACGGCACGAACCTTGCAGCCATCGTGACCGTCAGCACCGTGGTCTTCATCGTGACCGGGTTTGTCCCTAGTAGACGTCTATTGACAATGGCTCCGCGGGTTGTGGCTGGCGCTCTCATCGGTCTCGCTGTTGTGGGAGCCCTCGGCGTACTGCTCGTCACGCGAAGCATTGATTCGAACCGCGAAGTTCGCACCGCAGCGAGTGTGCGTCAGGCAACCGAAACATGGCTCGGAGGTACGTTCAACGATTCCGAAGTCGACGTGAATGGAACTCGTGTTGCGGTCCAGGTGATCGGCTCAGAACGGCCACCTGAGACCGCAGATTTGCAACGAGAGCTCGACACGATTTTGGGCGAGCCAGCAGAGCTCAGCGTGAGTTGGATCCAGGGGCAGACCGCCGAAGCGATTGAAGTTTCGCTTCAGGCGCGCCGCCAGATCGAAGAAACTAACGTCGTCGAAGTGACCGTTCAGGAGTGGCTGGCGAGCACCGGGACCGGCGACGTGTATGAGGTGACCGACCTCACAGCGACCGGTGATCAAATCATTGTTGAGATTGCCTCGGCCTCGGCTCCCCCGTCGAGCCTTGACCTGTCGTCGCGCCTCGACGAAAAGTTGGGTGTCGCCCCTGCCGCGGAAGTGCGATGGCGCGACCTGTCAGCCGAGGCCGCAGCGCAGGGCCAGGCAAGCATCGACGAGATCGAAGCCGACGCTCGCCGAGTCGCCCAGGAATGGGCTTCTGAACGCGACCTTGTCGTTGACAGAGTCACCTTTGACGCAGATGCCCTTGTTGTCGACCTTGCCGGGGCCGCTCGCCCCGACGGCGAATCGCTCGAGGCGAGTCTGCGTCAGGTCGTCGGAGTCGACGCATCGATCGACGTTGGCTTCGTGCAGCGCCAATCGGTGATCCCCCCGCCTACAGCGACTCCGGTGCCTACACCCACAGCGACGCCAGTGCCCTCACCGACGGCCGTGCCAACCGTTACCGCGACCGCTACACCCGAAGCAAGTCCTACGCCGGGTTGATCTCTGCCTCGTTCGGTCAAGCTTGACTACTCGTCGAATAGACGAAGGAATAGGCCCGAGCGCACCTTGGGAGTGAAGTACGTGGACTTGGCCGGCAGCGTCAACCCGGCATCTGCGGTAGTGATCACATCATCGAGTTCGACAGCCGGAA
Source organism: uncultured Acidimicrobiales bacterium (assembly GCA_937991435.1). Taxonomy (GTDB): domain Bacteria; phylum Actinomycetota; class Acidimicrobiia; order Acidimicrobiales; family UBA10347; genus UBA10347. The sequence goes on along the minus strand of CALKPY010000022.1, from coordinate 19,635 downwards.
CGACGATGGGAATGCGGTTCTGCGAAGCAGCAACACGCACCAACTCGTCAATGCCTGCGGTCGCAGGGAGGAAGCCCACATCGCCTCCGGTCAGCACCAGCGGATTGATTATCTCCCGGTCGAGCACAACCGGATCAAGCGCTCCGCGGTGCACGAGCCCGCTGCCTGACACCGGACGCTCGTCGAATTGCACGTGATGCCATGCGTGGTCGATGAGAACACAGACGCTGTTTGGCTCCGGTTCAACAAACTCGCCAAGTTGCGTGATTTTGAATCGACGAGCGATTGCGTCAACGAGCCCGCTATGGGGCTGGCCTTGAGGCATGCGCAGAAGCCGATGGAAGCCGGCGACCGCGAGCGATTGTTTGGGGAAAATCGCCACAAGCAGCGGATAGCGCAATCCGGCCTCGACGAGGGTGCGACTGGCTGCCGCCCGGTGGTGTCCGTCAATGATGTAGCACGAACCATCGGCGACGGAACGGGCGATCTCGCCGTTCGAATCGTCAAGCTCCCAAACCCGCTGCGTCACGCCGTCACTGCCCGTAAGGTCGAGATCTGGAGAGCCGACTGTGGCTCGTGCGAGGCATCGCGCAAGCTCGCCGTTGTCGTCAATCGTCAGTGCAATCGGACTCGATACTGCGCCGACGCCACGGGTGTGTTCCGCCAGTAGAGCTGCTCTTGCCAGATGGATTTCCTCATGAGGTCGGGCGCGCTGAGAAAACGCAAGCGGGTCGAACTCGGCGACGAGGCCGGTTTGTGAGTGTTCGGGGGCCTCGATCTGGTAGGCCACAAAGCGGGGCGCCGGCTGTGGTGCGAACGCCTGTGCTTCGAGCAATGTTTCAAGAGAAGCCCGCCCGCGAAGAACGAGCGCCGCATTGTCAACGGTGTCTGCATCGGGTTCGTCTTCGGCGGTGCGGGTGACGTTGAGATACGACAACGGGTTCGACGCTCGCCAGGTCACACGGGCATCAGACGACAGAGAGTCATAGGCCGGAGCTACGACTTGTTCCGCCCACGCAGGGTCGACGAGCCGTCCCGAGAACGGAGATATGCCGCCACGAGGAGCATCGTCGATTGGCGTACTGCTCATTTTTGCACCTGTACACCTATGACGGGCTCAATCGCCTCGATTGCGGCAATAGCGGTCTGGTCCGGTGCATGGGATACCGCGATTGTGGCAACCGCGGCCAGGGCGCCGTCGAAAACTCGATTACTCATCTCGTGCACGTTGACACCTTCGTTTCGCAAGACTGCCAGTACCGATGCCAGCACACCGACCTGGTCGATGTGTCGCACGACAAGAGTCGAGGCTCGTTTCTCGACGGTGGTCAGGTTCACACAGTTAAGAAGGTCGCCCCGCTGATAGCTGAGCACGACTTCGCACACACCGTCAACGACGGCGTTGGCGGCTTGTGTCGTCGAGGCGCCGATGTGGTGTGTGGCGACCACCGACGGGTGAGCCGCCAACGTTGAGGCCAAGGGGCCCGATGACGAGCTCGGCTCATCAGGAAAGACGTCAAGACCAGCAGAAATTCGCCAACTGTCGAGGGCTGCAAGCAGGTCTGCTTCGATCATCGTTGAACCACGACTCGTGTTGAGGAGCACTGCGCCGTGTTGCATGGCGGCAAGAAACTCAGCGTTGACGAGGCCCTTGGTTGCCGCTCCGCCGGGCACATGTACTGACACGATGTCTGCCTCTCGAAGCACCGACGCTTGGTCATCGACCAGGCGAATGCCGAGCGCTCGAATGGCTCGCTCGATCTCGGCAGTGCGATTGGCTCGGCGCTCGGCAACGACGTTTAGGTCAAAGGCGACCGCCCGCCTGGCGACCTCGACACCGATCGACCCGAGTCCAATGATGCCCATCGTGCGACCAGCAAGGCCTTGGGCCTTGCTGTATCGAGCCTTGTCCCAATGGCCATTACGGGCGTCGATGGTGCCATCGACGATCTTGCGATCGATGCTGAGAAGCAGTCCCATAGTGAGCTCTGCAACCGCAATTGCATTGCGCCCAGGCACATTGCAAACAAATATTCCGGCGGCGGCTGCCGCTGTTGTATCGATCGTGTCGGTTCCCGCGCCGGCTCGAACGATAAGCCCCAGCCGATCAGCGGCCGCAATCGTTTTGGCGTCGACTTTGGTGCTTCGCACGATCAAGACGTCGTGCCCAGGAATCGCATCGGCAAGAGGTTGCCCCGCTGATATGTGTGTCGTCGTGCAACCGAGTCTTGAGAGCTCGGCGTCGGCGCGATCGCCGAGTGAGTCAGCGATAAGTATTTGCATTGGTGCTCCTTTGAGCGCCACGCCCGGCCGAAGGCGGGGACACGGGGCAGAGGGTCCAGTATGCCTGACATGCGCTGTGTGCTGACGCAACGCGTTCGGGAATCGCTGGAGTGCTTGACCTACCGTGGGTCAATGGACTTCAACTTCGATGACTTCGAGCATCCATTGCGCGACGTTCTGCGCTCTTGGTTGGTCGAAAATCCGAACCCGGATCCCGGCCAGCTCGCCGCGGCGGGGTACGTGGCTCCGCACTGGCCAAGGCCATTTGGCCTTGATGCCGACCCGCTCGAGCAACTTGTGATTGAGCAGGAATTGAAGCGAGCCGAGGTGCGCCGTCCGTCAAATGCCATCGCCATTGGCTGGGCCGGCCCCACAATCTTGCACGCGGGTTCTGAGGAGCAAAAGAGACGCTTCCTTCCTGGCATGCTCGACGGGTCAGAGATCTGGTGCCAGATGTTCAGCGAACCAGACGCTGGTTCCGACCTGGCCGCATTGTCCACGAGGGCTGTCCGTGACGGTGACGAATATGTGGTGAACGGGTCGAAAATCTGGACCAGCGGCGGGCATCATTCGACCTACGGCATCTTGTTGGCCCGCACCAACCCCGATGTCTCGAAACATCGCGGGATCTCGTACTTCATCTGTCCAACTGATCTACCCGGCCTGTCGATGACGCCGGTGATCGACATGACAACCGCTCATTCTTTCAACCAGACCTTTTTTGACGATGTGCGCATTCCGGCGGAATACATGGTCGGTGCCGAAGGTGACGGCTGGCGTCTTGCCAAGGTCACCTTGGCAAACGAGCGCGTCCAACTGTCGGCAAGCGGTTCGCTGTGGGGTGCGGGCCCATCGGCGCTCGACCTTCTCGACCTCGTTCGGGCCAACGGTGGCACCGCAGACCTTGTGATGCGTCAACGGTTGGCGGCGCTGTGGTGTGACGCAGAAGTGCTTCGACTCAATCGGTTGCGCACGCTGTCAAGCCGCTTAGCGGGTCGAACGCCGGGCCCCGAGGCTTCGATACAGAAGATCATGGCCGATGAGCATGGACAGCACGTGATGGCCGCCGCAAAGGCTCTCGCAGGCTGTGACGGAATGCTCGCTGGTTCAGGTCCGCGTGGCAGGCTCCCACAATCGGCACGAACGGGCGCGACCGAGATCAACTCGCCGTCGCCGCCTTTCGCTGATGTGGATCCCGTTTGGCACTACGGCTTTACGTTCTCCCCCGCGCTCACCTTGGGCGGTGGAACTTTTGCCGTGCAACGAAACATTGTCGCCGAAAAGGTGCTGGGTCTGCCCCGTGAACCAGATACCGAACAGGGGCAGACCTGGAGCGAGACCCGCTCGTAGGTTCGAGGGGTCTACTGAACGGCGTGCGTGACTTCGTTGGGCTCTAAAGGCCAGAACCGCAGTTCGATGGCAACCCACAACAGACGGCTGCGGGCATAAAAGAACAGCGGTACACCGAAGGCAACGATAAGAGCGGGGATCAAGATCCTCGTGATCGAGGCCTCGCCTTTGGTGATGACGAACCCCCCAATGATTGTTGAGAACAGAGCGACGAACGACACCATTGTGTTCAGCCCGATTCCTCCAATGAATGATCCCACTTGCCGTTCGAGGTCGAGTTCGCATCCCGGGCAGATCTGCTTAACGGCGGCCATATGGCGGCTAATGGAACTGGCGGCGCATACTGGGCAGCGGCGACGCAGAGAGCGCACGACCATCTTGTGCGTGGCAGGCACTTCGGGTGTAGCGGGCATGTAGTTCGATGTGTTGTGGGTCGGGCCAGTGCACACTGCGGTGACTGTAGGTGGCTCTGCGAAGTTCGTCATCGAAGCGGTCGAACGCTTGTTCGATATACTGCACGCATGGCTGTGCTCGCTCCGCCCCAGGTCCAACCGCAACAGCTCGATTTTTGGTCAACTGGCGACCTTCGGTTGGCCACAACTGCCGGCGAAATCGTCGCGCTCGATCCGTGGTCATGGGTTTGGTTCGCCCCGCAGTGGCTCGAGGGAAGCGACCAACTCATGCAACGTCTTGCCGAAGACGTTCCGTGGCAGGCCGAGTTGCGCGTGATGTATGACCGGGTACTCGAAGTTCCTCGTCTTCAGGCGATGCTCGATAGCAGTTCATTCGACCCCGAACACCCCTTTTCGGCTGTGCGACGAGGCGTCGAGCATGCTGTCGGCCCGCTGATGCCCCAGGCGGGCTTCAACCTGTACCGGTCTGGCGACGATTCGGTGGCATGGCATTCGGACCGGGTGGCGCACGCCCACCCGGCCTCAACAGTGGCCCTAGTCTCACTCGGAGCTTCCAGGCGCTTCTCGATGCGCCCTGTCGGCGGTGGGGCCGCCCGCCACTGGCATCTGAACTCGGGTGACCTATTGGTTATGGGTGGTGCGTGCCAGCGGCATTGGCAGCATTGCGTGCCGAAAATGCGGCACGCTGGGCAGCGGATCAGCATCGGTTTACGGGCCACAGATTCGGTGCGACCGACAGCGTTGCGTCGGGGTGGCACCTTTGGGTCACCTTCGTGCATTACTGTTGCGTGACCCGCGGGCGGGTACGGAGGTCCACGAAGATGAAGATCAAACTAACGATGACGGCAGCTGTGTTGGTGTCTGGGCTGGTGTTCAGCGCGTGCAGCTTGTTTGGCGGCGATGACGGCACGACCGATCTATCGACCGAAGAGCAGGTGACGCCCGAGCCGACAACCAACAACGTGCAGACCATTCCGCTCGAAGACGAGGCGAGCCAGTCGAGCCAGGCGGCTTCTGTTCCCGTGGCCGACGCTCCTCTGCCGACCGCAGTCACGATTCCGCCGACCGAGGTGCCTCCCACGCCGACCCCTGACCGCAGCCAGCCATCGACGTACGTCGTAAAGAGCGGCGACGTACTGGGTTTGATTGCGGAACGCTACGACATCCCCATCGCTGATCTGCGCGAAGCAAACGATCTTAACGGCAACACGATCAAGGTCGGCCAGAGCTTGATTATCCCTGCTCTCGACGGCTCCACAAGCGAGACCGACGAGACTGCCGCTGCACCTGCGCTGACCCCAACTCCCGCTCCGGCCAGCGCGCCTGCAGCTCCGGTTTCGTGTGGGGCGGGAGCAACTGGTCACTGCGTGCAGAGCGGTGACAGCCTGCTTTCGATCGCGACCGAGTACGGCGTGTCCGTGAGTGCATTGCGCAGCGCAAACCCGTCGATCAGTGGAGACCTCATCTCGATTGGATCGCTGTTGACTATTCCAGGCGGGCCGGCTGCTAGCAACACGACCACGACCACGACCACGACCACAACCGACACAGATACGACCGGCACAGACCCGGTCGCGACTGCTGGCGTAACCATTCCAACAAGCGACGAAGATTGCCGAGCAATCAACGAGGTCTTCCCCTACCACCACCTGGGCACGTGTTACGCGAACCCGTTTGGCGAAACAACGACCACGCCGATTCCGACGGCCACGCTTAACCCCGACATCGAAGACTGTCCAACCGGCTATTTCCTGTGGAACGATGGGATTTGTTATCCAATACCCGGGCCCACAGCGACGCCAAGTGGCGCAGCTACCGCTACGCCAACTCCGCTCGCGACAGCAGTATCGACCTATGGCCGGTACGGAACCGCTCCGTGCCGCGACGGTTACGAACTACTGACAAACCTCGAATGCTGGCCAGCGCCAGGCACGACGCCAACCGAAATCTGATTGGGAACGACTCTGTGTGCAGTGAGACCAATCTGTGGTCCACTGCGCACGGCGTCGACTGAAGCGTGGCCCGCCCTGTGAGATTGACACATTCGCATGAACTGGTTCGTGTCCCTCGCCCTAACCGGCCGCCGCTGCAAGCCATCGCGCGACGTGTCGGCCTCGCTCTTGGTCTCGTCCTTTTCGTGGCGGCTGTGGTTTTGGCGAGCCGCGGCGGCTATGTCGACGGTGCAACCAATGACGACATTGGGCCAATAGATGCGTTGTATTACGCATCGGTCACGGTGACGACGACTGGCTACGGCGACATTACGGCAATCAGTTCCAGCGCTCGCCTGGCCGCGATTTTGCTGATCACTCCCGCACGAATCCTCTTCCTGATTCTTGTGGTTGGCACGACCGTTGAAGTGCTGACCGACCAAACTCGCGAGTTCTTTGCAACCCGAAAATGGAGGCACAACGTGCATAACCACGTCGTCATTTGCGGCTACGGCGCCACCGGGCAGAGTGCTGCTCGCGAGCTGATCAACCGTGGCACTGCGCCATCAGACCTCGTGGCAGTTGATTCAGATCTGAGCGCAATTCAACAGGCACTCGATCAAGGACTCGTTGCCATCGTGGGCGACGCATCCCAGCGAGCAGTGCTTGAGCAGGCGAGCATCGCGACCGCTCGAGCGGCCGTCGTAGCTCCGAATCGCGACGATACGGCAGTACTGATCACGCTTACCGCCCGCGAGATGAACCCTGATCTTCATATTGTTGCCGGCGGACGTGAGCAAGAGAACCTGCATCTTCTGCGCCAGGGTGGTGCCGACGAAGTTGTCGATGCCACCAGCGCCGTTGGTCGCATGCTCGGTCTCGCCACAGATGCTCCGGAAGCTGTCGCCGTACTCGACGACGTTCTAAACGCGAGCTCTGGTCTGCAATTGATCGAGTGCGCGCCAGTGATGATCAACGGCCGTCTCGACGCTCCAGACGGAAGCACCGTCGTTGCCGTCATGCGTGACGGCAGACGTCTATCGCCAGCGGAGTTGAATAGCGTCACGTTGGACCCAGACGACCGATTGGTTGTGCTGTCCAGCCACTAGCGAAGGCCGGTGAGCAGTCGGCCGAATGACACTGCCCGTCTAGGACCGGCGCGGTGTGCGCTATTCGGTAGCAGTAAAGAAATCTGCTCGGGCCGTGTGCGTTTCGTCGTACACCGGCTCGCTGAGGTCACATCGATACTTGCGATTGTCTGCCGCGACAATTCCTGCGTCGCGAAGCAGGGCACCCATGTTGAAGTAGTTGTCGTGATGAAAGTGGGCAGCGAGAGATGCTTCGGTGTCCCAGAGTTCGTAGACCTGCACGAAGGTCGCTCGACACGGGTCGGCGGCGAAGGTATAGGCAAGGCAACCGGGCTCGTTGTCACGAGTCGCCTGCTGCAGGTTGATGCTCGCGACGCACACGGCGTCGCGAGCGGTTTGGTCTGCGAACTCGATCGTGCCAGCGACAATGATCATGATTCTTCTCCGTAATGTCAGCAGCCTGCTACGAGCGAGTGCTGGTGTGTCGCCTAGGTTGACACACATGCATGCGGCGCTTATCACTGGCAAGCAATCAGTCGAGCTAAGGGAGTTCCCCGACCCGACCCCAGCCCTCTCTGGCGTCGTCGTTGACGTAGCGCTGTGTGGGATCTGTGGCACAGACATTCACGCTTGGCAGAGTGGGGATCCCTACCCCGCTGCTGTGTGTGGTCACGAATGGATGGGTGTTGTTTCAGCCGCTGGCGCCGACGTGCGGTCAGTGGCCGAAGGCGATCGAGTCGTCGTGGCTGTCCCACCGGCGTGCGGTGTGTGCACGGCCTGCACCGCCGGGCACGCAACGATGTGTACCACCACGCTTGCTCATGCAACGGGTCGACACCCAACCGCTCCGGCACACGGCGGGTTCGCGCCTTCGATTGCAGTTGATCAGAAGCGAGTGCTTGCTGTTGCGGGCGATCTGTCTGACGTGCAAGCAGCGCAGGTCGAACCTGCGACGGTGGCACTGCACGCCGTGCGACGCAGCTCGTTGCGGCTTGGCGATGTTGCGGTAATTCAGGGTGCTGGTCCAATTGGGCTACTCACGCTTCAGATTGCCAACAACGGCGGCGCTGGCCAAGTGATCGTGGTCGAACCGCACAGCGAGCGCCGCGAGATGGCGCGGGTGCTTGGCGCCAATGTTGCTGTGCACCCCGACGACGCGAGGCAAGTAATCGCCGACGCCACGAACGGACTCGGCGCAGACATCGTGTACGAATGCGCAGGACTTGCCGCAACCGTGCAGTCGGCCGTCGATTTGGCTCGACGCGGCGGAACGATGTGCCTGATCGGGCTGGCCAGCGGCCTTGCAACCATTGATCCACGCATCTGGTTGGGTAAAGAGATCTCAGTTCAGTCTGCGCTGGCCTATACGCACGAAGAGTTCGCGATGGCCATGGCGATGATGGCTGATGGTCGGTTGCGAGTCGAGGAGATGCATTCTGCCACTGTGAGACTCGAAGGTCTCAGCGACGCGCTGGCCGGACTCAGCGACGGTACGCACGGTTGGCTCAAGGTTCTGGTCGATCCTCGTAGTGACTAAACGATAGCGGGGATGCGCCTACCGGCTCGCCTGTCAGAACTGTTCGATGGCTCGATCGATAACCGGAATAAGCAAGACCAGGGCGACGAAACCAATACTCGCAAAGGCAATAGGCGCCAAGGTTTCCGACTGTTTTCCACGCGCTTTGGCCCAGCCCAGAGCCGCGCCCATGGCGAGCCCTACGGCCAAGCCACCGAGGTGGCCGCCCAATGACACGCCACTGCGGAAGCTCAGAACGACGTTGAACACGACGAGCATGCCGATGCCTGATTGAAATACTCCTATGCCGCCCATTCGCTGCAGAATCAGGGTGACACCCATCAGGCCAAAGACAGCTCCAGATGCGCCAACGACCGACGACGTCGGTTCGACAAGCATGGCTCCGAGCGATCCGCCGAGTAGACCGGTCACGTACATGGTTCCAAATGCGAGAGCACCAAAGCGCTTCTCGAGCGTGCCGCCGAGAACCCAGAGCAGCCACATGTTGAAGCCCAGGTGGATCAACCCTGAGTGGGCGAATCCGGCGCTGATAACTCGATACCACTCGTTGTCGAACTTGACGGCAGGCGCCCATAGGGCGAAGTCGTTAGCGATCGACCCGGAACGTCCGACGTTTGCGCCGCCAGCGAAGACATCCCACGCGAACACTGCCACACACGACGCGATTAGAGCGACCGTGACGGGAGGCCGGTAGTCGCCTGTGGCCTTTTTGACGGCCCGTTGCGCTGGTCGTGCTGCCACGGCGTGGCTCCGGACGCACTGCGGGCAGTGGGCCCCAACCGATGCCTGATGCATACACGCCGGGCACATTGCAGAACCGCACCGTTGGCAGGCAACGCCGCCAGGTCGATCAGGGTGCAATCGACAGGCCTGCGTAGGGGTTGCACTCACGGGTGCGATCGTATCGACCCTGCGGGGCCGGGTGGGATCGGGTCTTGAGATTGCGGCGTCACGTTGCGTCTGTCGCCAACACGAGGTGAGACTCTGTCGATGAAAGACAGTGGCCGCCACGTCGCCGGCATCGATATCGGCGGTACCAAGACAATGGCACTCTCACTTGTCGGCGGATCGGTCGGCGATGAGACACTTCGGCTGGATCGCCCCGACTCACCCGCCGACCTTGTCCGCCAGCTCCAAGCGGTCGTTCTCGAGCTCAGCGAGGCACAAGGACAAGCGATCGAGGCGCTCGGCTTGGGTATCGCTGGCGCGGTCGATCGGTCAGGAATGCTGCTGTTCTCTCCGCATCTGCCCGAAATGCAACGGGTACCGCTTCAGGCGATGCTCGAGGAGGCGCTGCTGATACCAGTCGTCGTCGAAAACGATGCAACGGCAGCCACCTGGGCTGAACACCGGTCGGGTGCAGCGGTTGGCAAGTCGAACATGGTCTACATCGCTCTGGGCACCGGTATCGGCGTGGGAATAGTGGCGGAAAAGGTTCTTATCCGGGGTGCTCACGGACTAGCAGGTGAAGCCGGACACATGGTGATTGACCGCGCAGGCGCAATGCATGTGACTGGGGTGCGCGGTCCTTGGGAGATGACTGCCAGCGGTTCCGGTTTGGGTCAATTGGCACGCGACGCGGCACGGCGCGGCGCCCTTCCTTCGGCGGTGCAACTCGCTGGCGATGTCGAATCGGTTCGCGGAGAGCATCTCACTGCCTGTGTGGTGCAGGGCGACGCTGACGCACTCGTCGCCCTCGAAACCTATGCAGCAGAGGTAGCGGTCGGAGCGCAGAACCTGATTTATATGTTGGACCCGCAGATCATCGTGCTCGGCGGAGGGGTTGCGTCGATTGGTGAACCGCTTCGTCGCACGGTCGAACAGGCTGTAAATGCGACGCTGCTGGGCCGACAGCATCGGCCAGCCGTACAGGTGGTGATCGGCCTTTACGGCGACCGCTCCGCAGTCGTGGGCGCAGCGATGCTCGCCAGCGAGCGATTGCTCGTGAGCTAGCCTCCGGTCGAGGGGGCGCAAAACGTTGACTATTTGGCTGCAACTGCTTTTGCTAGGTGTCGGTGCTGGCGCGGTGTACGCGCTGTTCGCGGTAGGCCTCGTTATTACATGGCAGGGGGCGGGCGTGATCAATTTCGCGCACGGCGCAATTGCAATGTTCGGTGGCTTTGTGTACCGCACTGCTGCCGTCGACGGTGATCTACTGCTTCCAATGGTGGGGCTCCCTCATCGCGTCAGCCTCGGGGATTCGGTCGCGCCGTGGATTGCTGTGGCTCTTGCCGTCATTGTGTGTGCCCTCATTGGAGCGATCGTCGACATTGTCGTGTTCGCTCGATTGCACCACGCACCGCAACTCGCTCGAATCGTGGCGAGCGTGGGGTTGTTACTCGTGTTGCAAGGCATCGTGTTCGTGCACTTCGGAAGCGGCACCGTTTCGGCGCCAGCGAACCTGCCGGTCGGGGCGATTGATCTGGGTGTGTCGACATTGATCATGCCAAAGGACCGCATGTGGATTGCAGCCATCACCGTTGCAGTCGCACTAATGATGGTCGCGGTGTCACGGTTCACGCGCTGGGGGCTAGTGACAAGAGCAGCCGAGAGCAATCGCGATGCAGCCCAGTTGCTGGGCTACTCCCCCGTGGCCATCGCCCGAAGCAACTGGGTCTTGGCTGGCGCAGTTGCCGGGTTGGTCGGTGCGTTGGCGGCGCCAATCACCAGCCTGAATACGACAAACTTCATTCTGTTCGTAGTTCCGGGACTGGCGTGTGCCCTGTTGGCCCGGTTCCGGTCGTATTCACTAGCGGCCGTTGCCGGTCTGTGCCTTGGCATGTTCGAAAGTGTCGCCCCAAGAATTGCAGGGCAGTCGTGGTGGCCCGAACAGCTTCCTGCGTCGGCTCTGCAGAAGGGGCTCCCGCTGCTGCTGATCATCGCGGCTGTGTTGCGAGCCGGCGACGTGCTGCCCGAACGCGGCAGCCGCACCGGCGCCCGCCATCTGGTCGCTCCTGCGCCTCGGTCGCCGGTAACCCTGCTTGCCGTTGCGGTACTTGCCGCAGTCGGTTTGTTTGTCTTCGAAGACGCTTTGCGTCTCGCCTTGATCGTCACCATCATCACGGCGGTTCTACTTGTGTCGCTAGTGATGTTGACCGGATGGCTCGGTCAACTGTCGCTCGCCCCAGCCGTGGCTGCCGGTGCTGCCGGATTTGCTACCGCTCGCCTTATGGAGTCAGGTTTGGGGTTCCCATTTGCCCAACTCGCAGGCGGCGTTGCTGCTGCTGCGCTTGGCCTCGTGATTGGTCTGCCTTCGTTGCGTGTGCGCGGCCCACAGCTGGCGATCGTCACGATGGCCACGGGCGTACTTCTCGAAGAGGCCCTGTTTCGGAACGCGGCCGTTACCGGCGCATCGGGCGCCCGCCTTGTGCCGCAGCCAACGCTCTTTGGTCTCGACCTGGCAGCCAGCCGGGGCGAAGACTTCAACCGTTGGCAGTTCGGTTTGACAGCACTGATCGTGACGATTGGTGTCTGCACCGGCGCGTACCTGATTCGCACCGGCAGTTTCGGCCGCACCTGTCTCGCCGTTCGTTCCAACGAGCGGGCGGCTGCGGCGGCGGGGATCAACGTAGTCACAACCAAAGTCGTCATGTTCGCTCTGTCGAGCTTTTTCGTGGGTATCGGTGGAGCGATGTTGGCGCATCTGCGCGGGGCGATCTCGGTGGTGTCATTCAGTGTCTTTGTCAGCCTGGTGTTGGTCGCATTTGCCTACCTTGGTGGAATCACGTCGATTAGCGGTGCGATTCTTGGCGCCTGTCTTGCTCCGGGCGGTCTTGCGTTTGGTGCGATTGAACACCTTGGCGGCGGCGACCCGGGCAAGAACGCGGTCCTGATCGGCGGTGTAGGTCTGATTGCGGTGGTGCTCTTGGCGCCGCACGGAGTCGACGGCCGCATACCGCGGCGAGCCCGGGGCGCAACCTCAAGTCCAACCCAGTGATCCCTCGAGGCGATTGGCCGGTCGCGAATCGTCCGACAATGTTTCGCGCACAACAGATCTGACACAATGGGTGCATGCACAGTCCTCGCCCCTTGTTGGTTGTTTTCGTGGCGTTCTTCCTCGCCGTCGCGAGTTGTGGTGATGGAGCAACCGACAGCCAAGGCGCCAGCGAGGTACCGCAGGCGACGACAACTTCAGCGGTCGCCGAAGAGGCGGGCGATGCTGATGGCCAGGACGCACCCGAATCAGAGCTCGAAGACGACACAACCAGAACGCAACTCGATGAAGCGACCGAGGGCGATGCCCAACCCGAAGATGATACGAGCGACCCCGAGTTGGAGTCTTCGGTGCCGTTCGACGACATGGTCGGATCGGGCCCCGCTGACTTTTCGCTCGAACCCGTGCGTATCGGCCTGATAAATCAGGAGAACGACCCGGTGGCATCTTTTCCTGACCTTCGGGTCGGCGTAGAGGCGGGTGTCGAATGGGTCAACACCGATCTCGGCGGTATCGACGGGCACCCTCTTGAAGTTGTCGTGTGTCTACAGGCCAGCCCCGAAGATGCGCTGGCGTGCGCCCAAGACCTGGCTACACAGGATCTGGTTGCGGTGATTAACGGACTGAATATCTGGACACTTGCCTTTGATCTTTACGGCACCTTGGGCGATACACCAGTGCTCGGCGGGATCCCGCTCTTTGAGGCGGACTTCACCGCCCCCACCGCCCGCTATTTCAACGGCGGAAGCCTCGCCGTGTTCGCGGCGATGACCCGCTTTGCTGTAGAGGATCTTGGCGCCGAGAAAATACTGGTGCTTAAGGGCTTCAACCCGGCGACCGACGTTGCCATCGAGTTGGCTATTGCTCCAATGGTTGAGTTCTACGGCGTTGAGCTCACCAGCGTGACGATTCCTCCGGGATCCCCCGACCCATCGTCGTCGATGGCCGAAGTAGCAGCCGCTGGCGCCGATGCTGTGATGGTTCTCGCCAGTGACGCAGAATGTGCCAATGTCATCCCCTTCGTCGACACGTTCGGAATCGACCGCTCATCGATGATCTACACCACGGCATGTTCGGGCGAGCAGACCCACAGCTTGGTGGGTGAGTCGATGATCGGAAGTTGGGTGCAGCGTGGTGGGCCAACAGTGCGCGATGCGTGGCTCGGCGACGAAGTACTCGACGGGTTGGCCGACTCAACCGCGACGATCGAGGCCTATGCAGGCGACACGCCCTATAGCGACTTCATCGCCCTCGGCGTAGGCACGGTGCTCGACGTGCAACGTCTGCTCGTGTCGACGGGCTATGAAAACCTCAACGACGCCGATGCGATCTTCGCAACCGCAGACGATGGCACCAAACGAGGCGCCATCAACGGCGGGTTCGGCTGGGCTTGTACCTATGCCGATCTCGGTTTCCCGGCGATCTGCTCTGGCGATCATCGGTTCGTTGAGATAATCGATGCGGTTGGCAACAGTGCGCCGCCGATTGGCGATGATCCCGTTGATGGTCTCAAAGCTCTTCGCGAAGCCGCCGCCGGCTGATCAGGTACTTACGCCGGGCCAATCAGAAAACGACAGACCGGTGATCTGCTCGTAAGCCTCGATGTAGCGGTTCGTCGTTGCGGCCAATGCATCGCGAGGCAACGGCGGTGGTGGGTAGGTCTTGTCCCAATCCAGCGTGTCGAGGTGATCTCGAATGGGTTGCTTGTCAAATGACGGTGGCGTTGAACCCGGGGACCAGTGATCGGCCGCCCAGAACCGCGAAGAATCGGGTGTCAAAATCTCATCAGCCACGACGAGTTGCCCATCGACGTGGCCCAGCTCGAACTTGGTGTCGGCGATGATGATGCCGCGATCGCGAGCGAGTGCCGAGCCCCGCCGGTACAGCTCAAGGGAGATTGACCGGGCCTGTTCCGCGAGATCTGCGCCGAGAAGATCGACGGCCTGATCAAAGGTGATGTTCTCGTCGTGTAGCCCATCAGCAGCCTTTGTCGACGGTGTGAAGACCGGCTCTGGTAGCTGTGATGCTTCGAGCAGGTTCTCAGGTAAGCGGGTGCCATGCATCGTGCCGCTGCGCTGATACTCCTTCCAGGCCGAACCCGTGAGGTAGCCACGCACGATGCATTCGACAGGCAACATGTCAGCCTTGTGGGTGACCATGATGCGCCCGGCAAGGTCGTCGATGGCCGCCGCTTGCGGCACATCGCGAACGTCGGTCGAGATCAGATGGCTCGGCGCCACATCGCTCAGCTGCTCGGACCAATATGCTGACATCGCTGTCAGCACCCGGCCTTTGTGAAGCACCGGCTCGGCCATCACGACATCAAAGGCCGACAAACGATCTGATGTGATCATCAGGTACCGGTTGTCGCCAACGTCGTAGATGTCTCGTACTTTGCCCGAATACACATGAGGAAGATCAACGATGTAGGCCGGTTCACGCATGCCCGTAAGTTAGTCGTCGCAGGACCGCCTCAGTGACGATACGTGGCGCTGTCTACCTGGCAGCGTGAGTGCTCAGCCCGGCGTTCGGCACAGCCACAGCGACCAGCCAATGATTCCACGATCACGTTCGCGCAACTCGGCCCATTCGCGTTGTGTGTTGGCATAGTCCTCAGAGCGCAGGCCAGGGTTGGCGGTAAGCCACACAGCGACCGCAGCACCGGTATTCGCGATGTAGCGGTCCCAACCAGCGTCGTTGGCATGCACGACACGGTCGACCTGCAATCCGAGCGATTCGAGGCGCGACCGTTGGTCTGCCACGGCGGGAATCGCACCGTGGTTCGCGAGAACACTGGACTGGTCGGCTTCGAGATGAAGCCGCATTGCTCCGATCGCGATCTTCCCGCCCGGTGCCGCGAGTTCAGTCAAGGCGCGAGCGGTGCCGTTGAAGTCGTGCCAGATCCACTCGGCTCCAAGACACAATGCGACCTCAGGCGGCTGGCGCGGTGTATAGCGGGCACCGTCACCGAGCACCCACGAAATGTCTACAGTTGCGGCGCGGGCACGGTGCGACCGGGTCGCAGCGTTGAGCATCCAAGGAGAGAGGTCAACGCCGGTGCCGCTGAAGCCCCCTCGCTGGGCCAGTTCCACCAGCGATGTGCCGTTGCCGCAGCCGAGGTCAAGCACCCGGTCGCCGCTTTGCGGATCGACCCAGTCGAGCATTTCGTCGACTTCCGAAGATGACATCGGGTTACAAATGGAGACGTCATGATGCAGAGCTTCGAACACCTCAAAGCGATCCCAAAGCTCGTCGACCTGGCGAGCAGCTGATTCATGAATAGCGATTTCGGTGTCAAGGTTGCGCGAACCCGCCGACGTCACCATGTCATCAGGTCAGCAGCGCAGCAGCTTCGAGTGCTCCGTAGGTAAAGATTGCGTCGGCGCCTGCCCGCCGCAGCGATGTGAGTGACTCAAGCAGGCACGCGTCGTAGTCGATCCAACCGTTCTGACCAGCGGCCTTGAGCATCGCGTACTCGCCGCTGACCTGGTAGGCCGATACCGGTAGGGAGGAATGTTCGCGAAACAGCCGGATGACGTCGAGATATGGAAGCCCGGGCTTGACCATGACCCAGTCGGCGCCTTCGGCTTCGTCAAGGCGAAGCTCCCGCAGCGCTTCTCGACGGTTTGTTGGATCCATCTGGTACGTCTTCTTGCTGCCGCCTCGTGGACTTGAGTCAAGAGCCTCACGAAACGGCCCATAGAAGGCCGATGCGTACTTGGCGCAATAGCTGTTGATCAGCACGTGGGAGTAGCCTGCTAGGTCCAGGGCGTCACGAATCGCTCCGATGCGACCATCCATCATGTCGCTCGGTGCCACCATGTCCGCGCCTGCCTTGGCCTGGGCCACCGCCATGGCTGCAAGCAATGGAACGGTCTCATCGTTGTCGATTACACCGTTCACGAGAACCCCATCGTGCCCATCGGAGCTATATGGATCAAGGGCGACGTCGCAGATGACCATGAAACCTGGAAGTGCCTGTTTGATCGCACGCACCGCCCTCAAGTTGACATTTTCGGGGTCGATGGCCGACAAGCCGCGGGGGCCTTTGTCAAGGTCTGGGATCACCGGGAACAGCGCAACGCCGGCAATACCGGCGTCGGCGGCCCGGCCGCAGAGTTCAACCATGAGGTCGATCGATAGCCGAGAATGGCCAGGCATAGAGGCAATCGGCGTCGAGTTGGCGGTGCCTTCTTGCACGAATGCCGGAAGCACGAGGTGTTCTGGGCCGAGCGTTGTTTCGCGAACTGCTCCCCGAATGGCGTGTGTTGATCGGTTACGTCTCGGCCGTTGGCGCATTGTCTGACGCTATCGGAGAGGCTGAATTGGATCATCAACGGCACTGACACAAGAGGTGTGGGTTCGCAGCCACGGGGCCTACGGTGCCATGGTGGATCGCATCGCGTCGCGTGTTCCGACGTCGTCGGATCTCATCGCTGGAGCCAGCGTTGCGCTGATTCTGATTCCGCAATCGTTGGCGTATGCGGAACTGGCTGGGCTTCCGCCGTACCTCGGTTTGTATGCCGCGGCTTTTCCATTGTTGGCCTTCGCTCTTCTCGCGTCGTCGCCATTTTTGCAGACAGGTCCAGTCGCCGTGACCAGCCTGTTGACGATTTCTGCGCTTCCTGATGTGGCCCCCGAACAGCTCCCCGGACTCGCTGCGTTGATGGCTGTGCTCGTCGGCCTCTGCCGAATCATTCTGGGTGTCGCCCGGCTAGGTCGGCTCGTACGTTTGATGAGTGCGCCTGTCGTCATGGGGTTCACGTCGGGGGCGGCGTTTGTCATTGTCTGTTCGCAACTGCCCAAGGCCATCGGCTCCGATGCCCCAGATGGCTCGGTTCTTTGGCGAGCTGGGTGGGCCGTCACTCATTTCGGATCCGTCGAATTAGCGGCTGTGATGTTGTCGATCGCCACGCTGGTGCTGTTTTTGGGCGGCCGGCGATTACACGCGCTGTTTCCCGGCGTCCTCGTGGCTGTGATCGTGGCCATTGTCTGGTCGCAAGCGATTGACTATTCCGGCGCAATAGTCGGCGATGTTCCCGAAGGACTGCCGCCGATCAGCATTGACCTCCCTTGGGGGCAAATCCCAACTGTGCTTCTGGGCGCTGTTGTGATCGCACTCGTAGGGTTCGCCGAGCCAGCGTCGATTGCCCGCACTTTTGCCGATGAGACTGGCCAGCGATGGGAAGCCAACCGTGAACTTTTTGCGTCGGGTGTCGCAAATCTTGTTGCGGCGTTCAGCGGTGGCTATCCGGTCGGCGGATCATTCTCGCGGAGCTCGGTCAATCGAATCGCTGGCGCCGAAACGACGATGAGCGGCGGGGTGACCGGATTGGTTGTCATCGCATTTTTGCCGTTTGCATCGGTGCTCGAACCGCTTCCGACGGCGGTGCTCGGGGCGATCGTGTGCGGAGCTGCAGCCAAGCTGATCAAGCCCATTCGTCTAGTGCGGTTATGGAACCGAAGTCGCACGCAAGCTCTTCTTGCCTGGGGCACGGCCGCAGCCGTTTTGGTGTTCGCTCCTCGAATCGAACGGGCGGTCATCGTTGGTGTAGCACTCACCTTGATGGTGCATCTGGCACAACGGTTTGGGCTGTCCGTCGACTCATCACGCAATGGCGTCACCACCGTCGAAGTCAAAGGTCTTCTCTGGACCGGTACCGCCGCGAGGTTCGACGACTTGCTGATGCGTGAGGCCATGCAGTCCCCCGGCCGAGTCGTCGTCGATTTCAAAGGAACGTCTTTTGTCGACGACGAGATTGTTGACGCGATGGCGAAAAGCGCCGACATTCTTCGCGATCGTGACCTTTCGTTGAGCTGGTGCAACGAACCAGACGGATCGCACACGTTATTGTCGAAGCTCGTCGACCCCCGCAACGCCAACGGCTAACCCGAATCGTTGCGTTCAAGGCGACTGCGCTGCGCAGCACCGAGCTGTAGCCTCGGTAGACGGTCCGTTTGACACGAAAGAGATGAACAATGGCAGTTTCAGTTGGCGACACAATCCCCGATGTTGAGGTACGCGTGCTCAACGACGAAGGAAGCCCTACCCCGATCCAGACGGCGGAGGTACTCGGCACCGGCAAGGTTGTGCTCTTTGCTGTTCCGGGTGCGTTCACACCGGGCTGCTCGCAGGTGCACATGCCCGGGTTTGTGCAGAACAAAGAGGAGCTCGCCGCCAAGGGCGTTGACAAGGTCGCGTGTATCTCGGTCAACGATGCCTGGGTCATGGGTGCATGGGCTGACTCTCAGGGCGCCACCGACATTGTGATGCTTGCTGATGGCAACGGCGAATTTGCCGAGGCAATGGGCTTGGTCATGGATGGCTCCGGCTTTGGTCTAGGCACTCGATCACGCCGATACGCCGCGATCATCGAAAATGGTGTCGTGACAAGTCTCGACGTCGAAGAAGGTGGCGGCGTAGAGGTCTCGAGCTGTGATGCAGTGATCGGTCGCCTGTAACAACAAACCCAGCTGTCGCTCCGAGGCGACGCAATTTCGTCAGGTAGGGGCCGTGGCCATCGACTGCGGCTCCTGCCGCGTCGCTGCTGGTACTCGTTTGCTAGATGTCGGTGATTGGCAGTTGTTCGCGCTCGGCGAAACCGCGCAACAGCTCGCTCAACCTGTGCATGACCGTCTGATGCGACGAACCATCGGACTCGCGCCCCCCAGCTGCGACGACATCGACACTTATCGTGTCGGCTTCGCGCGCTGCCATAATCATTTGAGCGTGCGAGCTGCCTATCGGTGCCGTAAACCGTTCACCGACGAGCACAAAGAAGCCTGAACCACCGGCTCGGAACTCGAACCCGCCTACTTCAAGCAGATAGTCGTGAAGCTTCCGCAGGTCGCTTTCGGCAACCTGACCCAGCTCAAACGATCGCACTCTCACAACTCTGAGCCTACGGACCGCATGGGCTCGGGCTCTGACATTTGCATCGAGTTCACACGCCGTTCACGCAACTGTTCATCGCTGCTACCGCCGAAATTCGCAGCCGTGGCGAGGGCAGGTACTTTGGGGAGCAGCGAAAGGAAGCGTATTGAGTAATAGCGAATGGACAGAGGCCGCCGAGCGGGAGTTGCGAGGTCGCGACCTCGC
>CALKPY010000021.1 GCA_937991435.1 uncultured Acidimicrobiales bacterium | reverse complement strand
TTCTTCGTCAGACATTTCGGCATCAGCCGAATCGTCTGCTGTTGTCGCGCTGGTGTCGTTGCTGTCCGCGGTCGTCGTGTCGTCGTCGCCACCACAGGCGACGGCCAACATTGCGAACGCGAGTACAACAGCGAGAAGCTTCGCGAGCTTGCTCTGTTTGGTCATATTTTCCCTCCAAATTGTGCCCCTGCTCGACGGGAGGCCGAACGACACGGGGTCTAGCTGGTGTCGAAACCCTAGTGTCAAATGGGTGGGCTTGGCACGGCGGCACGACTCGCGTTGATCTAGATTGGCTCCATGACGGAGACAGGCTTGCAGCGATTCTCGGACCGGGTGGTCGTGGTAACGGGTGGTGCGAACGGCATCGGTCGAGCATGCTGCACGCGTTTTGCGTCTGAAGGTGCATCGATTGTGGTGGCCGATGTCGACGCTGTTGGGGGCAATGAAACCGTTGCAATGGTTGAAGCTCTCGGAGCCTCGGCCACTTTTGTTCGTCTTGACGCTTCGAGCCGTCTCGATAACGACGAAGTGGCGAGCGCAGCGATTGAAAAGTTTGGCCGCCTGGATCATCTGGTGACCGCGGCCGGGATCAGCCATGCCAACTATGTTTCAGGCGACGCGGAGAACGAGATGAAGTGGATGGCCGATCGGCTGGCGTATGCAGAGAAGCCCCATCTCGAGGTTTTTGACTATGACGTCGAAGAGTTCCGCAAGGTCATCGATGTGAATCTTGTCGGCACCTTTCTTGCGGTGCAGGCGTGTGGGGCCCGCATGGTCGACGCAGGCAACGGTGGCAGCATCGTGACAATCGCGTCGATCGCGGCAAAACATCCTGATGCTGGACCGATTGCATATACGGCATCGAAATCAGCAGTGTGGATGCTGACCAAAAAACTCGGTCGCATGCTTGCATCGGCCAATATTCGGGTCAATTCGATCGGCCCGGGATTCATTGAAACCAACATGACATCGATGCTCGATGAGTTGCCGGCCGACCGTATGGAGCAGCTGCTGACCAACATTCCCATGGCAAAGAGGGGCGAGGCAGGCGACATTGCTGCGACTGCTGCGTTTTTGTGTAGTGCCGATGCCAAGTACTTCACTGGCGAGATCCTGCATCCGGCTGGCGGATACTTCACGAGCTGATTGCTAATTCGGCTGGTTCGTCATCGCTTAGCGACAGAGTCGGGTCAACAACGCAACGCGTTCTTCAAGACCTGAACCGGAAACGAGTTCAAGGCGCGTTGGGTGTGCCGAAATTCGAGCGGTCACAGGAAGCTCGCCACGAAGGCTTGCAATCGTGTCGCAATCAAACAGA
This sequence comes from uncultured Acidimicrobiales bacterium, assembly GCA_937991435.1. GTDB lineage: Bacteria > Actinomycetota > Acidimicrobiia > Acidimicrobiales > UBA10347 > UBA10347. The sequence continues at coordinate 8,561 of CALKPY010000021.1, read as the reverse complement.
TCGTCGTCTTCGGCGAATTGCACCAGCCACTGAGCCGACGCCGCTGACATGGTTGTGCTCAGGTCAAACGAGCGCAGACCTTGAGTCATGGTTGTCACATCGACCGGTGCGGTGTGCAACCGAATACCAGCAGCGAGGGCATGGTCACTATCCGCGATGAACCTGCTCACTGACGAAAGCGTCGAGATGCCGATAACTAGAGACAATTGATCGGTCTGTGCCGCAAATGATGCGGCGGCAGATCCGCCTAGGCCAACGCCGATGGCCGCGATTGATAACGGTTTTATGACTGGATGAGCTGCGAGCACATGCCAGCCGGCTTCCACCGCGGCTCGCAGGTGTAGCGATGAACCGAGCGGGTCGCGGTTCCGTGCTGATTGGCGGGCCTCGGGGCAGTCGACTGCCAACCCCACAAATCCTTTGTCCGCGAGCAGACGCAGATCGCCGAGCAAGTCACAACGATTGCCTCTGCCATCGTGAACAGCGAGTACACCTGGCCGCAGCTCGGAACCGCCGAGACTGACGAGATAGCCAGTCATCGACGCCCCACCGCTGGTTGCAAACTCGATCTCATCGATCGTGCGACCCGCACGGGTGGTCGTTGACAAAATGTCGAAATCTGCCTGCACGATGCAGACAGTATCGGCGGTGTCGTGTTCTGACTGGTGGCATTGTGTGGTGGTGCCGAATGCTGAGAGTCGTGATGACGTTGATGACGGCGAGCAGATCGTTCTGATTCAGATCGACGGACCCGACCAGACGGGTATCACTGCCAGGGTTCTAAGGACGATTGCAACTGCAGCGGCGACGATTCAAGATGTTGAGCAGATTGTTATTCGCGGGCATATCTCGTTGAACATCGTTGCTGCGGTGCCAGCCTTGACGGATCTGCTGTCAGGTCTCGGAACAATCTGTCGGGACCGCGGTCTGACCGTCGAATACGAGCTGATCGAGTCGGCGCCGACGCGCAAACCAACGGGAACGATCGTCACCGTGCTCGGACCCCAACTTGATGCGCCGGAACTGGCCGCAGTTGCCGAGACTATGACGTCGTCAGGAATGAACATCGATCGGATAGAGCGGTTATCGAAATATCCCGCCTGGAGCTATCAGTTCACAATTAGTGGTGGCGACACAGCCGAGTTGCGCACGGCCCTGGTCGGGCTGCGGTGGTACTTCCCAAAGGTCGACGTTGCGATTCAACCCCATGGCCTGCCGCGACGGGCACTGCGTCTGATGGTGCTCGACGTTGATCGCACCCTCGTGCAGAACGAAATGATTGATGAGATTGCCGACCTCGCAGACTGCGGAGCCGCGGTGGCCGCTATCACCGAGCAGGCAATGGCAGGTGAGCTCGACTTTGAATCGGCGCTACGGGCGAGAGTCAAGCTGCTGGCTGGCCAACCCGAATCTATTCTCGACGCGGCATGGCAGAGACTCGAGTTGACGCCCGGAGCGCGCACGTTTATTGCCACACTGCGGCACCTCGGCTTCAAGATTGCAATTCTCAGCGGCGGGTTCACGACCATCACAGATCGGTTGAGCGCTGAGTTGGGCCTGGACTATGCGTTTGCGAACACCCTCGAAGTGGTTGATGGGCTTTTGACCGGTCACGTCGTGGGGCCGATTGTTGATCGTGAACGCAAAGCGGTCTTGCTGCGGGAGATTGCGAGGACAGAAGGTGTCGGAACGCGCCAGGTGGTAGCGGTCGGTGATGGCGCAAACGACATCGCGATGCTTGAAGCGGCTGGACTCGGCATTGCGTTTAATGCGAAATCGATGGTTGGAGACGCGGCCGATGCGCGGCTCAACCTGCCCTATCTCGACGCGGTGTTGTTCATGCTCGGCGTTCGGCGAGAAGACATCGAAAGCGAAGGATCGCTCACTCGCCAAGGCCCTTCGACTGCGTTGCGTTGAACTCGTCGAGTCGCTGTAGCAGGCCGTCTCGCACTGAGGTTCCAGGAGCACGAGCGGCGGTGTCGGCGATACGCCAGCCGTGACGTGATGAATACACGAGGGGCGGTTCACCTAGTCGGCCGTCGCCGCTCGATACGACGCGAGCGAAAAACAGCACGTGATCAAAGCGATCAATGCGGTCAAAGACCTCGCATTGAAACCACGAAATGCAGTCGACCGCGACCGGCAGACCATCGATCATTTCCAAATACTCAGGTGCCATGTACTTGAACTTGCGGCCCGGATACGAAAAGTACTGAGCCAATGCGACCTGATCACCAGCCAACACCGACACCGAGAAACGCTGGCTGGCTTCGATCAATGCAAACGTGTCGTGCTTCGGTGAGATCGAGCACAACATGATTGGTTCTTCGAACGAGATTTGGCTGACCCAATGCGAGCAATAGGCACGGCTAACACCATCGTGGGTCGCTCCGACCAGCTGCACGCCTTTGACCATTTGGCCAATGGACCGCTTCATGTTGCGGTCGATCATGTCAAGTCACTCTTTCTGGGTGCCGACTTTAAGTTCATTGAACGGGACACCCTTGTCGACCGAGATATCTCGAGGAAGCCCGAGCACCCGGTCGCCAATGATGTTGCGTTGAATTTCGTCGGTGCCGCCTGCGATGTTTGACATGAAGCTCGACAGCAAAAACTGGTTCCAGTCTTTGCCCGGATCGCCTTCGGTCCAGGCTGTCATCGATTCCCCGACGATCGGCCCCATCTTGGCCCTGACCATGCGCATGATTTCGGCGCCATGCAACTTGCCGAGCGATCCACCTGGACCTGGCGCCTTACCGGCCTGCATTTCGGCGCGCGTACGCATCGAAACCAGAGACTTGGTGAACTCTGCGGTGTAGATGTGCATGAGGTCCTGGCGCACGCGAGGATCCTGCGTGGTGCCAATCTTGGTGGCTGTCTTGCGCAGCCGGTTGAAGTACGGCGTGTTCACGCCGCTGGTGGTGCCGGTGCCAATCGCGACCCGCTCGTACATGAGCATTGCGGTTGCCTGATTCCAGCCATTGTTGAGCTCGCCAATGAGCCAGTCAGCAGGAATTGCGGTATCGGTGAAGAACACTTCGTTGAAGTGTTGGCCACCGTCGATCTGATGAATCGGACGAATCTCGATCGAGGGATCGCGCATGTCGACCATGAACATGGAAATGCCCGCGTGCTTGACCACATGGGGATCGGTGCGGGCGACGAGAATGCCGTACTCGCTTTGGTGGGCGAGCGTTGTCCACACCTTTTGACCGTTGATGATCCACTGGTCGCCGTCACGTTCGGCCTTGGTCTGCAAACTTGCCACGTCGCTGCCGGCGCCTGGTTCGGAGAACATCTGGCACCAGATGTCTTCGGCGGTGATCATTCGCGGCATGTAGGTGCGTTTTTGTTCGTCGCTTCCGAACTGATTCATCACGGGCAGGCACATGCCATGGCTGATTGTGAGCGACCCGGTTGAGTCAGGAAAGTTGCCGTACTCTTCGCGCCAAATGCGTTCGTGGTCGCGGGTCAAGCCCTGCCCACCAAATTCGGTGGGGTACATGAGACCAGCAAGGTCTGCTTCGGCCAGCGTTTGCATAAAGGCTCGCGAATGAGCGACGTACTTGTCGTCGCGCGGGTCGGGCCCTTCGGGTGGCGTTGGCCGGCCGTGTTCGTCGAGAAAGGCGCGACATCGGGCGCGGAACGCCTCGAGGTCTGCTGCTTCGGTGGTCGCTGGTTCGCTCATGGGAAAACCTCCGTTTGGGAAACTAGCTGAGGAAGCGCGTTGCGACCACACCGAGTGACCCGCAGTGATACCGGGCAGAAGTACCCGCCATGTCGCGAAACGGGTCGACGACGAACTACAGCGTCTACGCTTAAGGTCCACTCCTATCCGGAGAGACTCGTGTCCACAATGAACAAGTCCAGCTTCCGTGCACGATCCGTTGGCGCTTTTTGCGCGCTGATCGTGTTGATCGCGCTGGGTGTTGGACTGACGACAGGATCCTCACATGCGCAGGGTCAGAACGTCATTATCAACGAGATCATGGCGAGCAATCTGTCCTCGATTGCCGACGGCGATGGCGACAACAGCGACTGGATCGAGTTGTACAACCCGACCGGGGCGGCAATTGATATCGGCGGATGGCAGATCAGCGATGATCTTGCTACCTACACAATTCCTTCGGGTCAGCCAGCGGTCACCACAATTCCTGCAGGCGGCTATCTGATCATCTGGGCATCAGATAAGAACAACCCGCTCGATCCGACCTTTCCGGGACCAGCTGGCGAAATCCACACTGATTTCAAGATCAGTTCGATTGGCGAGACTGTCACCTTGACCCAACCAGGGGTCGGTGTTGTTGACTCGGTCACGTATCCGTCGATCGTCAGCGATACGACCTATGGCACCGACGGCTTTGGCGGCTACGTGGTCTTTGCGTTTGCAGACACCACACCGGGGGCTCAGAACACAGCGGTTGCTCCGACTCCTACGTCAACTCCGCCACCGCAACAAGGCCCTGCGAGCATTGTGTTCAACGAGGTCATGGCCAACAATGAGACCACGATCTTCGACGAAGATGCTGAGCCGAGCGACTGGATCGAGCTGTACAACCCCACCTGCGGCTCGATCGACCTGAGTGGCTGGATTCTCGCCGACTCAATTCAAGGCTGGCCGATTCCCGCTGGCACCGTGCTCGCACCCGGCGAGACCGTATTCTTCTGGGCCTCAGACAAAGGCAACCTCGTACCGCCGCCGTCGATGTTTCACACGACCTTTAAGGTGTCGAGCCTTGGTGAGACGCTTTCGTTGATCGACCCAGCTGGACTGTTGATCGACCAAGTCACGACCCCAGCTGCGAACATCGATGAGTCCTACGGTCTCAATGGATCCGACGTCTATCAAAGCTGGTTTGGTGGACAAATCACGCCCGACGCCTTGAACCCCGGTCAAACGGTGCCGTTTTGCCCGACGCCGACACCAACAGCCACGCCGTCGGTCACGCCGACTCCGGCTACGCCCACGGTCACACCCACTGCGCCGCCGACGGTTACACCCGGTGGCCCAACGCTGACGCCGACACCCACGCCAACCCCATCGGTGACGCCTTCGTCGACGGCGACACCGTCGTCATCGCCAACCCCGTTGAGTACGTCGACCCCGCTTCCGTCATCAACAGCTGGTCCAGCGACTGCTACGCCGACTGCTGCGTGTGTGTCGCCGATCTTGATCAATGAACTCATGCCGCGCAACAACGCAACGATCCTCGATGGCGATGGCGACAACAGCGACTGGATTGAGCTCTACAACCCGGCGACCACCGCGCAAGATCTCACCAACTGGGCGGTCAGCGACTCAACCACGATTTGGAGTTTCCCGAGCGGCACGACGGTCCCGGCTGAGGGATTCCTGCTCGTGTTCGCCAGCGATAAGGGTGACCCGTCGAACCCCGACTACCCCGGTCCTTCAGGCGAGCTCCACACCAACTTCAAGCTGAGCGGCTCGGGTGAGTTCGTAGTTCTGTTCGATGCCTCGGTTTGTGAGATTGACCGGGTCACCTATCCGGCCATGGAACAGAATCAGAGTTGGGGACTACTCGTTGACCAAAGCCGGTACGGCGTGTTCTTGTGGAGTGAGTGGACGCCTGGCGCACCAAACGCGATCGTGGCACCTGTCGGCGAGTGTTTCGCTCCTGACGCTGGTGTTCGCATCAGCCGCATCGTTGCCAAGAATGATGGAGTACTGCTTGACGGCGACGGCGATGACAGTGACTTCATCGAGGTCGAGTACGTCGGTTTCGGTTCGACTGATCTTGACGCCTGGATGATCAGCGACGACAACGACACATTCATTCTTCCGGTCGGCATCGTTTTGGTTCCGGGTGAGCCGTTTACGATCTGGGCGAGCGGCAAGGGTGACCCTGATGACGTCGACTATCCGGGTCCGCCCGGAGAAGTGCACACCGACTTCAAGTTGAGTAGCGACGGTGAGACCGTCACGTTGGCTGAGCCCAGCAGCTGTGTAGCCGATCGCACCAGCTATCCCGCTCTTGGCGACAATGACGCCTGGACACTCGCGGCCGATGGTCAGCGAGTCGTGCTGTCTGGCATTGCGCCGACAGCACCATGTGCCACACCGGGCATCGTCCGCCTCGTCGCGATACAAGCCAAGAACGACACAACTCGCGCCGACGAAGACGGCGACTTTGGTGACTGGATCGAGATTTCGAGCACGCTCGACGAAGTTGTCGATCTATCGGGTTGGGTCCTCGCGGACAGCGAGACCGAGTGGGTGTTCCCTGATGGCGTGACCTTGCCGGCTGACAGCGAACTGTTGATTTGGGCCGACGAGAAAGATCGTGGATCGGCAAGCGAAGCGTTGCACAGCAACTTCAAGTTGAGTGGTGACGGCGAACGGGTCACCATTGGTTCATCGTCGGGATGCCCGGTTGATGCGGTTAGCTATCCCGTGCTCGACGACGACCAGATTCTGGTGCTTGACGATGACGGCTTGTACTCGGTGCGCGGCGCTACGGCACCGAAGCAAGAATCAAAGAACGACAGCGGCGATGACAACGATTCCGCGACGAGCATCGACATCGTCGCCACCTGCATCTCGATCAATGAGGTGATGGCCAAAAACGATTCAACTCTCGAAGACGGAGACGGCGAGTTCGGCGACTGGATCGAGCTGGCGAACCTCGGCGACGACACGATCGACCTGTCGGGATGGGAAATCGCTGACGAAGAGACCACATGGGTCATCCCCGACGATGTTGAAATTGAAGCGGGCGGGTTCCTCGTGATCTGGGCCGATGAGACCGATACCGGTGATGCCGACTCTGAACTACACACCAATTTCAAGCTTGGTGGTGGAGGCGAACCAATCACCGTGACCGACAGTGACGGCGGTATCGCTGCCTCGATCAGTGGTTACCCCGAGCTTGACGACGACGAGGCCTTTGGTGTGATCGACGACGACACCTATGGACTGATCGAAGCTGGTGATGCGACACCTGGTGACGGTCCAGTAGCCACTTCGAGCTGCGACTATGAACTTGCATACGGCAGCGAAAACGCTGAAGCGGCGAGCGACGATGATGATGAGTCCGGTGACGGTACCGCTGGTGGTGACGCTGATGCGGCCAGTGCCGTCGCGGCCAGCGCCTCTGAGTCTGGCGCTTCTGAATCTGGTGCATCAGAAGATGCGCTGGCAGTAACCGGCTCAAACTCGAACTCGCCGACTGTACTCGCGCAGTTGTTGCTCTATCTGGGCGCAGCAATGGTCGTGGGTGGCGCCATCGTCGATCGACGGGCTCGACTTCTCTAGCCTCTGCCGGGCTGATAACTCAGACGCGTCGACCGAAGCTGTCCATTGCTTCGTCTGCCATCAACCGTTCGAGTACGACCTCGGGGTTGTCCTGGGTCACCTGACGAACACGAAACGCGGACTCGAACAGAGCCCAATGGCTGCCGTCGCTACGAGCTACGACTTCGACGCCGCGCAATCCTCGCAGCGCAGGAATCGATGCCTCGTCGGTTGCTCTCGCGACCGACCAGCTGGTGGGCAGAAGTTCGACTGGCGCGTTGAATTCGTTTTCTAGTCGTGATCGAGCGACCTCAAACTGCAAGGCGCCAACCGCGGCGAAGATCGGGGCTTGATCGCCAACGTCGGGAACGCGAAGTACTTGTACAACGCCCTCTTCGTCGAGCTGAGCTATGCCGGAACGGAACTGCTTGAATTTGCCGGTGTCGCGTACACGGGCGACCTGGAACAGCGTTGGAGCAAATGCGGGCATGGGTCGCCATTCGACGGGTTCGTCGAAATACACCGCATCGCCAGGCCGAAATCCGTTGGCGTTGATGAGACCAATGACGTCACCGGGAAAGGCTTCGTCGACGGTTTCGCGGTCTTGGCCTTGCACCGAGTGCACGTACTTGGTGGTTACTGACCGGCCGGTTGGTCCGTGGGTCACCGTCATGCCCCGTTCGAAACGACCCGATGCCACTCGTAAGAAGGCAATGCGGTCTCGGTGGTTCTTGTCGGTGTTGGCCTGCACCTTGAACACGTGGCCACTGAATGGCGCGTCGATTGCCCGCTCGTCACCGTTGATGTCAGGACGAGGTGGCGGTGATGGCACGAGGTCAACAATGGCGTTGAGTAATCGGCCGACGCCGAAGTTCGTCATTGCCGACCCGAAGAAAACGGGGGTGAGCTCGCCGGCTTCGAATGACTGGCGTTCGAAGTTTCTTCCAACAGCCTCGAGCAGTTCAACCCCCTCGAGGGCATCGGCTGCTCCTTCATGACTGAGGAGCAGATCGTTGTCGAGCGGCACGATCTGCTCGGGAGCCATGGTCGCACCGTGAGCAGTTCTTGTGAACCGCACGTATTCGTTTTTGGCGCGGTCAATGACGCCTTCGAAGTTCGCGGACTCGCCAACCGGCCAGGTCATCGGGGTCGGCTCGAGAATTAGGTCTCGCTCGATCTCATCGAGCAGGTCGAACGGATCGCGGCCGGGCCGATCCCACTTGTTAATGAACGTCACGATTGGCACATCGCGTTCGCGACAAACTTCGAACAATCGCCGTGTTTGCGGCTCGATGCCTTTGGCTGCATC
>CALKPY010000020.1 GCA_937991435.1 uncultured Acidimicrobiales bacterium | reverse complement strand
CGCCGAGTGCATCAGAGCCGTTGCCAACCGAGTGGTGTTTATCAACACCGGCTTCCTTGATCGCACCGGCGACGAGATGCACACGTCGATGGAAGCCGGCCCATTCGTGCGCAAGAGCGACATGAAAGCGCAAGCCTGGATCGGCGCCTACGAAGACTGGAACGTCGACGTTGGCTTGGCCTGCGGACTGCACGGCAAAGCACAGATCGGCAAAGGCATGTGGGCGACACCAGACCTGATGGCCAACATGCTTGAGCAAAAAATCGGCCACCCACAATCAGGCGCCAATTGCGCTTGGGTGCCGTCGCCGACCGCAGCCACCTTGCACGCCACGCACTATCACCAGGTCGATGTGCTGGCTCGCCAGCGTGAGCTGCTGGCCGCTGGACCTCGGGCGAGACTCGACGACATCTTGACGATTCCGCTCGCAGGCGACACCAACTGGACCGCCGAAGAGATCCAGGCCGAACTCGACAACAACGCTCAAGGCATCCTTGGTTACGTGGTGCGCTGGGTCGACCACGGCGTTGGCTGTTCCAAAGTCCCCGACATCAATGACGTTGGTCTCATGGAAGACCGCGCCACCTGCCGCATCTCATCGCAACACATGGCCAACTGGCTCCATCACGGAATTGTTGACAGCGACGCCGTGACGGCGACCATGCAAAAAATGGCTGCGGTCGTCGACCGACAAAACGCTGACGACCCCAACTACTCGCCGATGGCGCCCGGGTTCGACGGTCCGGCATTTACAGCGGCGTGTGACCTTGTGCTGTCGGGGACAGAGCAGCCATCTGGCTACACCGAACCAATCCTTCACGCCCGCCGGCGTGAACTCAAGGCGCTACGGCGCTAGTCCGGAGAGTCATATGGCGGGTTTCCTCAGTTCGGTTCGCCGTCGACTTAATCTCAACCAACCCACTGCGGGCGACGGCGACCCTGTCGTCGAAGCACTACGTGCCGCGCTCGACCCCAGCCGGGTTCGCTACGACGGTGCTGAGCGCACCCTGCTCAGCCACGACGCCTCGATCTTCGACGGCGGCGTCGCTGGGCCGGTCTGCTACCCACTGACGACCGCCGAAGTCCAGTCGGTCATGCGAATCGCTGAGAAACACACACGCAACATCGTGCCCCGCGGCGCAGGTACCGGTCTGGCCGGTGGCGCTATTCCTCTCGGCGCCCCGATCGTTGTTGCCGTCACCCGCATGAACAACATCATCGAGGTCGACGTCGACAACCGAATCGCGTGGGTCGAGCCTGGTGTGGTCAACCTTGACCTGACACGCCATCTGATGCCGCTCGGGTTCCACTTTGCGCCAGACCCATCGAGCCAACAGGTGTGCACGATCGGCGGCAATGTCGCCAACAATTCCGGCGGGCCGCATTGTCTTGCCTATGGCGTAACCAACGCGCACGTGTTGGCTATCGAAGTCGTGCTTCCGTCTGGCGAAGTTGCGATGCTCGGCGGACTCGACGCAGAACCGGCAGGCCTTGATCTGCGCGGCGTGTTCATCGGCAGCGAAGGCACACTCGGCATCGCGACCAAAGTTGCGGTGCGCATCACCCCCAATGCGCCTGCAGTCAAAACCATGCTGTTGTCATTCGACACCGTGCGAAATGCTGCACACACGGTCAGCGCCATTATCGCTGCGGGCATCGTGCCGGCTGCCCTCGAAGTCATGGATCAGCGCATCACCCAAGCGGTCGAAACCTATGTCGGCGCTGGCTACCCGACCGACGCCGGCGCGGTATTGCTTGCCGAAGTCGATGGCCTGGCCGAATCGATCGAGATCGACGCCAACCGCATCGCGGAGATCGGACGCGAACAAGGCGCTATCGAAGTGCGCTTCGCGGCCGATGAAACCGAGCGGGCGCTGTTATGGAAGGGCCGCAAGACTGCCTTTGGGGCCGTTGCCCAGATTGCTCCCGACTACTACCTGCACGACACCGTCGTGCCCCGATCACGACTCGCCGACGTGCTCGACGAGGTCTCCGCAATCGCCGAGCGTCATGACCTGATCGTGATGAACGTGTTCCACGCAGGCGACGGGAACTTGCACCCGCTGTTGGTCTTTGATAAGCGTGAACCGGGCGTGATCGAACGGGTCCACGCGGCGGGCGACGAGATTCTGACAGCGTCGCTCAATGCCGGTGGCGTGCTCTCTGGCGAACATGGCGTAGGCGTCGAGAAACAGAAGTTCATGGACCTGTTCTTCACCGACGACGATCTGGCGCACCAGAACCGGCTGCGTCAAGCCTTTGACCCGGGCTGTCGCACCAACCCAGGCAAGGTGATTCCCAGCGGCCATAGCTGCGCCGATATTGCGGCGCTTAAACGGGTGCCACGCGAGGTGTGGGCATGAGCGCCCGTCTAACTGTCACCGACCCGGTTCTGCACCGCCTCGCCGAAGAGGTCGGCGTCGAGGGCCCAGTCGCGGTCGAAGGAAGCCGAACCCGCTGGCACATCGGGGGAGCGGCAGACCCGCAAACCCGCCTGGTCAAAGCCCCGACTGGAATCGTCGAATATGTGCCCGACGAGATGACGGTCTGTGTGCGCGCTGGAACGAGCGTCGCTGATCTGCACGCCGCGTTGGCTGAGCAGGGCCAACGAACCGGCCTGCCCGAGCGGGGCGGCACCGTTGGTGGCGCTATCGCTGTCGGTGAAAATGATGTGCACGTGCTTGGGCGTGGCCGGGTTCGCGAGGCGGTTCTGCAGATTCGCTATGTCGCCGACGACGCCAAGCTGGTGACCGGCGGCGGTCCTACTGTCAAGAACGTCACCGGCTTCGACCTGCCGCGGCTCATGACCGGTTCGCTGGGCACCCTCGGGCTCTTTGCCGAAGTGATCTTGCGCACCAACCCGCTTCCGGCCACGACGGTGTGGCTTGAGTCGAGCGACGCTGACCCGTTTGCGGTGCTTGACACGATCCTGCGGCCAAGCGCAGTGCTGTGGAACGGCATCATCACGACCGTGCAGATCGAAGGTCACGGCCCAGCGGTTGCCGCCGAAACAGCTCGACTCGCCGCGATCGGAACCTGGGCCGAAGTCGCACAAGCCCCAGAACTGCCTGCACATCGTTGGTCGCTGGTTCCGTCTGAACTTGGTGATCCCAGCCGCTGGAATGGTGCCACCTGGGTGGCATCGATTGGCGTCGGCACCGTGTGGGCTTCGATCCCGCAACCAGCCACGCCCACAAACCCAGTTGTCGCCGCGCTGAGCAGGCGGGTCAAGCAACAGTTCGACCCGACCGGGCGGCTCAACCCTGGGCGAGTGCCAGGAGCGCACTGATGGACCTCAAACTCGATGCCGACGATCTCAACACCTGCGTGCAATGCGGCCTCTGCCTGCCGCACTGCCCGACGTTTCGGGTCACCGGTGATGAGACCATGTCACCGCGCGGGCGCATTCAGCTCATGCGCGAGGTGCAAGACAATGACGCGCCCGTGACGTCAGAAGTCGTCGACGCCTTTGCCACGTGTGTGCAATGTCGCGGCTGCGAACCTGCTTGCCCGAGCAACGTGCCCTTTGGACATCTCATGGAACAGACACGCGAAACGCTTGTCGACAACGGCCACATGACCCCAAAGTGGCAACAGCTCGCGCTGAAACCGTTGGCCCACCCCAAGCTGCTCAAGGCAGGGACCGCAGCATTGGCCGTGGCGAACAAATCTGGTCTGTTGCCCAAAAGGTTGGGGCTGCCAGACGAGCTTCCGGTCCGCCAGAAGCCGCTGGTTGCCTCGGGCGATGACGTGTGGCTGTTTACTGGTTGTGTCATGGATGCTTGGCAGCGCGAGGTTCACGCGGCAACCAAGCGAGTTCTCGAAGCTGCCGGCTTTGGCGTGCAGCCCACCAACGACCTCGCTCCATGTTGCGGTGCGCTTCAGTCACACGCCGGCATGGGTAACGACGCCCGAAACCTTGCGGCCAAGGCGATCAGCGCACTCGCTGACGCACCGGTACTTGTGAATTCAGCAGGCTGTGGCGCAGCGATGAAGGACTACGGCCACATGCTCGGAACCGACTCCGCCGCAGCATTTTCGAAGCGAGTATTCGACATCAGCGAATTCCTTGCCGAGCATGTTGACTCGCTTCCTGCGGTCGAACCGCTTGATCTGCGAGTCGCAGTGCAAGACCCGTGCCATCTGCGCCACGTGCAACGGGTTCATACGGCGACCCGCACGGTTCTCGAGCCATTCGTACGTGAGCTAGTAGAACTCGACGACGACGGTCTGTGCTGCGGGGCAGGGGGTGCCTATTCGGTGCTGCAGCCCGAGCTCGCGGGACAGATCCGAGATCGCAAAGTGGGCGCTATCGAACGAGCTACGCCCGATGTCGTGGCCAGCGCCAATCCCGGTTGCTCAATGCATCTCGCCCAAGCAGGGGTCGAGACCGTGCACCCGATGACCCTCGTCGATCGAGCGCTCAACGGCTGAGCTTGCCAACCAAGAACTGCCAATCCAAGAACTGCCAATCCAAGAACATAACCCCGAAGTATCTCGGCGAAATCCTCAAGTTGGGGTAGCCAAGGTCGATAGATAAAGGCGGCAAGGAACATCCCACCGAACCGCTCGACAAATCCGAGAACAGTTGCCTCGTCCCCCCCCTCCAAGGGGCGGCTGCTCCTCGACAGAAACCCTCGGCCTTTCCCCCTCCGGCCGGGGGTTTCTACTTTTTGGCCGACCGGCTGCGCGTTTGGCGGCCGGCGCCTAGGGTCCGCTGATCGCAGCGATGAGTTGGGTCACGGCCTGGTCGGCAATCGCCCGCATCTCGTCATCGGCGCGATCCTGAATCGGATGCTCAACAAAGACCCTGCTGGCATCGAAGCCGAGCTGCCGTGCCTGGGTTTCAGCCGCGTCAACAAAAGGTCTTGATGCCACGAACACTCCCGGTAGACCACGGCGTTCAAGGTCGGTGATGTCATGCACACTGCATGACGTGCAGCTACCTCAATCGGCGAGCGCTTCGATCACCGCGTCACACTCGATGGCGATCTGGTGGCGCAGATCAACCGGAGCTGGTTTTGCGAACGTTGGTTTCGCATAACGCTTGACGGTGGAGCCAAGCTCGGTGAGCTTTGACTCAATTTGATCGAGGAAGACATCGCCGCGCGGTTTTGAAATATCGAGCAGGCCAACCGTGAGACCTGAAAGCGACTCGGGGCGCATCGATGGTTCGATACGCGTCGGCGTGGCCTCGTTGGTCGGGTCAAGAACAGTCGTCATTCCGTGATCTCCTTAGTTGCTCCCAAAGCTACTGCGCTCAGCTTCACGGAGCGGAATCGGTCGCCAATAGGGGTAGCCGAACCGGTGGGCTCAGTCGAACGAGCTGATCTCGTCGGCGTTTTCGGCGAGGAACTGGTCTTCGTACTTGGGGCGCACCCGATTCATGAATTCGGCGCTGGCGACGGGTCCGCCGCCGCACTCGAGCACAGCGACCGCAAGAGCTACCTCGTCTGACTGGACTTTTCCGAGGCGCTCCCTTGTTTCGTCAGCTTGATCTGCACGCAGGTTGAACTCCGCGAGCGCCGCCAGAATCTTGGCCTGGGCCGCAGCCGGCGTGTCGAAAGACAACCCGGACTCGGACACGCAGGTCGATACTCGGGCTCGGAATGCAAGGACCTCAGGATCGGCCTCGACTCGTTCGACGATTTGTGCAAGCTGGTCTTCAAAGGCTGCGTAAAAGGCATCGACTCGACCATTTGAAGCGTCGTCATAGCTTTGCTGACGACAACCTTTGTTGGCCCGGTTCGATAAGAACTCGCCGGCCTGATCGAGTGGGGTGTCAGGGTCGGGTTGCTCGCCGTGCAACGCGAGCGAATAGGCAGCGCGTTCGGCATCGGTCAGGCTCTCGACGTACGGCTCATTTGGGTCGTCAGGCTCTTCGCCGTCGCCGTCTTCGATATAGCCAACCAGATCGTTGCCGACGAGTCCTTCGGGGTACTCGAGAGTCGAGAGGCCGAAGCCATACTTGCGGACCCACTCGTCGCTGCCATATTCGAAGTCATGCGCGACCGTTTGAAACCGGCGCACAAACGAGACGGGCTGGTGGCCGTCAAAGCCCAGGTTCCGCATGCACAACACCACCATGTCCTCAGCCAATAACCGAGCTTGTTCGACCTCGGCCACTCGATCGCCAGCTCCCGACCACACCGATATTCCTAAGGCCTCACTGATCGGAGAGGACTGCTCAACGTCGCTGACGGATTTCGACTTGCCTGAACTCTCACCGGACTCGCCTGCGAAGCTGCATGCAGATACGGCGAACACGCATGCGAGTGTCGCAAGAAGCAGAGATCTAACGGAGCGATAACGATGGTTGGCCATTAGCGGCACTGTAGGGGGCGGAGCCATAGCCGTTGGTTCGCTCTATGGGATGATCTCTCTGGTCACTGGCACGCTTCCCTTCGAGCCGCTCACCCAGCCGCCGAACACCGATGAGAACAGGCCCGCTGGCCCTCCCGCGTGGGCAATAAGAAGCCCACCTGGTCGGAACTTGGGCAACTGCAGGCCTGCAAAGTCAACGGGCACGCCCTCGTCGATGCCATTGTGACCGCGCACGATGTCGTCGCTGTTGATCATCAGACGATTCTCAAGTTCTTGTCGGAAACGAGAGCGGTCCCAGCCAGCGTCTCGGTAGCGGGCCATATGCTCGGGCGACAGCACAAGTAGGGCATCAATGCCGACGACCATGCGTGGGCTCAACGTCGCGAGCAGGGCCTCGGCCAAAAGGTTGGTCAGTGACTCGGGCGTTCTCGACATCTGATCGACAATGATGCGTGGGCTCTCGACACAGACCGCAGTAATCGCATCGGCGCCTACAGCGATGCCTCGCTCTTGGGCTAGTGAGATCCAGGGCGATCCCGCCTCGTCTTCGGCAAAGGCCAAACCGAGCTTGTGGGGTCCGCCTTGGGCCGCTCGGTCAACTTCGCCTGGTCGGCCGCCTCCCACATTTCGAATAATCAGCTGCACTGCTCGGCCGATTGTCGAATTTGCCCGGTTGCCTTGGCCGAACACGTTCATGCCACTGTTCATGCCAATGCGCTTCGCGATTGGCCCATTCACGATGAACACGGGCCCTACGCCCATAGTCGTCGCCAACAGACCGTGCATATTGAACTCGTCGGTGCACACGGCTTCGAGGGCCGCGATGACGACCGGTAGATACTCGGGCTTACACCCGGCCATCACTGCGTTTACAGCAACCTTCTCAACGGTGACATCGATGAGGTCTGGCGGTGCAACAGCGACGACATCTGTCGGGGCTCGGCTAGTGCCTGCAAGCATGCGGACAACACGAGCCTCAGTAGGTGGCACCAGCGGCAATCCGTCGGACCAGCCCCTGTCATACATTGCTTCGAAGTCATCTTCGAGTTCGGCGAACTTGACCCGGCGGGTGGCCAGGCCGGTGGCGCTGGAGCGTGCTGTCAAGTCGTCGACTCGGTTTGGATCGACGCTGAGCGAGCCGCATCCTGGGCGATGTTCAGGAAGCGTCATGCCGAGCTCAGGAATCCCGCAAAACGCCTGCCATGCATCGCGGCTCCAGCCGACGATTCGTTCTTCTTCGGTGCCATCGCTCGAGACCCTCATGAGCGTGGGGACAGTCTCGATGTCATGATGCCAGGACACTGTGAGATCGGTGTCGTCTATTGGGGACAGACCCTCGGGGAACCTCGGGTCGTCCTGGGTGTAGACCGTCAGTGCCTCGTCGCCCCGCATCAGAGTTTCGAGCGCTGGCTCGATCAGTTCGCAGGTGGGGCAGTCCTGTTTGACGAACGCAACCAGGCCAGACGGAAGTACGGGCTTTGACACGGTGTAAGTATCGCGGTTCGCGGCACCCTCGTGCTTATTCGGAAGTTGAATAGCTTCGGTAGGTGACAAACCGACCATCAGGATCGAGCACAAAGCCCGTGTCGCCGGCGTTGTTCCAGATCGGCACAGTCGACTGCCAATACAGATCGGTTGCTGAGTCGGTACCGAAACCGGAACGGAGCTTGACCGAGCCGCCTGCGCTCAACGTGTAACCGCTGCCGAAAAAGTATCGGTTGCGAGTGGATTCATCGCGCACTGACCAGCCCGAGAGATCGATTTCGGTAACGCCAGTATTTTCGATGGCGATCCATTCTTCTTCGAGGGCCTCGCTGTCGCGACCGCTTGGGTCGCTCTCGATCCACGTGATGACCAGATTGACATCGCGACGGGCGCAGGTGTCGGTGGACCATAGGCCTAACTCCTCGGTGCGGGCTGCCCGCTGAGCGCCAGCGAGTTCGGTACGGAATCGTTCCGCTCCGGCGGACGCAAGGACAGCGCCCGCACGCACGAGGGATCCGTTGAGCCAAACACCGTCAACCCACACATTGGCCAACACCCGACCGAACTCGTCAAAGCCTTCTTCTTGCACCATGAGTTCGGAACCTTCGGTGAGGTCGCTTAGTTCCGTCTTGGAAGCAGCTCCGTGACAAGCGTCGCTCTCAGGCGCATTGATGCCGACAAGACGCACGTCGTCTCGGTCGCCTGTGTCAGTCCAGGTCAACTCGAAGCTGTCGCCATCAGCTAGCCGATAAATCGAGGCTGGCCGCGCCGTTGGCGGCGGACTTGGCCATGCAGAACGAGCTAGTTCAGAAGCGTTATCTGATGCATCGGTGGCTGGTTTGCGCGCTGCGACCTGCTCGGCGCCGGGGTCAAGCTGTTTCGAGCCGCTGTCGGCGCCGGCAAGGTCTTCGGTGACCCCCGCGACCCCAGTGTCGCCAATCTGGCCGTTTTCGAGGTCAACAAGTTCAGCGCACGACACGATCAAGATGCAGGCGACAAACGCCGCCAGCATCATGGGAACAAATCGGTTCAAGGTTGCGAGTGGCCGTATCGCCGACGGAACCGTCGGCTCAGGGCTACTAGTCGTCGAGATGCAGGTCTTGAATCTCAGGAATGGTCTCGAGTTCGCTGTCGGCAAGCACGCCCTGCAGAACCGCACGGGTGCTGAACAGGCGGTCGCGGGCCAGTTTCTCGGCTTCGACGAGTCGCGAAATCTGCGAGCGGCCGTCGCTGACGATGCGTTCGACACGGTCGCGAGCTGATGCTTCAGCCTCGGATGCGATCCGTTCGGCTTCGTCTCGGGCCGCGCTCACGGTGTTGTCGGCAGTGCTCTGTCCCCCCGCAACGAGTGCTTGGGCTTCTTCGCGTGCCTTGGCAATGATGTTGTCAGCTTCTGCCTTGGCATCGTCAACCTGGCCGGACATGTCGGCGAGCTGCGCTTGCGCCGCCGCAACCTGTCGCTCGGACTCGGCCCGTGCGTCGCTGAGCTCTGACTCGACCTGCGTGCGACGATCGGTGATCTCCCGTTCGATGCTGGCAGCGTCTTGGTCGGCTTGTTCGCGAGTGCGCACGCTGTATTGATCAGCTTCGGACCTGACAGCCGATGATTCGGTCTCGGCCCGTTCACGCGTCGTGGCTGCGTAGGTGTCGGCCTCGGCGCGGGTAGTGCGGGCATAGGTATCGACTTCGGCACGAATGTCGTTGGCGAATTCTTCAGAGCGACTGCGAGTGGTGCTCGCATACTCGTCGGTTTCGGCGCGAACTCGACGTGAATAGTCGTCGGCCTCGGTGCGAACGCCTTCGACATAGACACGCGCTTCTTCGCGGTCTTCGCGAATTTGAGCGTGAGCAGCCTCGGTCTCGGAAGCGACCATCGTTCGGGATTCGGTCAGCAGTTCATCGGCCCGGCGCTGCGCATCGTGGCGTATCGACAAGGCGCTTTCGTGTGCCTTTTTGAGGATGTCTTCGATGCTGTCGCCTACGACGGTGAAGTCGTTGTCGATATATGGGGAGTGCATCGAAGACTCAGCCAGGCTGGCCGAACCAGCGCTTGCGGCGGCCAATGATTGCGATGCCACATTTTCTGCCGAGTTCGTCTGCGTGGTTTCGTGCACATCTGCTACCGGCGCACTAGCTGCAGGAACGTGCACCGCGGGTGTCTCGACTCGAGGCACTGTCACCACTGGCGTAACGTCCGGCGGGTCGATGCTCGGCGTGTCGATGGTCGGTGTGTCGATGCTCGGTGTATCGATGGTCGGCATGTCGATGCTTGGGGTGTCGATGCTCGGCACGCTGATTGTTGGTGTTTCAGTACCCGCAACGTCGACGCTTGGAGCCTCGACCTCGGGAATGTCGATTCCCGGTGCGTCGATTTTTGGCACGTCGATGCTCGGAAGCTCGATGCTTGGAACTTCAACCGCTGGCAAGTCAGGCACGTCGATGCTTGGCATCGGCACGTCTGGCACGTCAATGGTAGGCATAGGTACGTCTGGAACACTGAGACCCGGCTGTTCGAAGCTCGGCACTTCGATGGAAGGGGCCGGTACGAGTGGCACTTCACCTGTAGGAAGCGTGCCGCTGTCGACGTCGATCGTTGGTGCCTCGACTTGTGGCTCATCAACATGGGGAAGGTCGATGTTTGGCACGTTGATGTCTGCCGTCGGCATCGCTGGTGGCGTGATTGCAGGGATCTGCCCTGTTGGCAGCTCAGCAGAACCGATCGACGCAGCATCGAATGATGGAGGAGCGATCGGCGGTACCTCGAGTGACGGGGTGTCGAGTGACGGGGTGTCGATCGATGGCAAGTCAATCGACGGGGGCTGGATTGAAGGTGCCGCAAACGATGGGGTTTCCATTGCCGGCGACGTCATTGGCGTGACACCGGGCGTTGCCGGGGGTGCAACATCGATGTCGGGTGCCGCGGTGCGCATGCGCTCGCTCATCGACTGAGCCGAATCACCGACGCTGCCACCAGCCGTGCTAGCTACTGCAGCACCAGCCGCGGCAGCAAGTCCCGCGCCAGCCGCAATAGTGCCAGCTGTTCCAGGGTTCGTGTCGGCCCCCGATACTGCGGTCGCGTCGATTGCTGCGCCGCTATCAGGCGCTGCCGGAGCTTGAGTAGCACCGGTCGTCGTTGCGGTTGCGCTTGCACCGGCTGCTGCTCCGTCGGTGTCTGCCAGGCGATGCTCAAGTTCATCGGCGACGCGATTCAAAAACGAAGAAACTTCGTCTTTGTCGAGCCCGCGCCAAACGGTGTCGAACTCGTGCGTTCGAATCGACGCGGGCTGGAAATCAGCAGGTAGCGCCAGGGCCGGCCCGCTGTCTTCGCCCAAAACTTCGACAGCGAGCGCGATGCGGCCGAGATAGGCCGATACGTCGTGCTCTTCGAAACCTCGTAGGGCAGTGTCGAACGTCTTCGAGCGAAGAAGGTCGGGATCAAGCAGAGTCATTGAATCTCCGTGCAGGGTGCGGTCGAGGCTCGCTGCGAGCCGAGCGGGAGCCGTCAGTGGCCGAGCCTATACGTTCAGTCGCAACCGGAGGGGAACTTGTCGCGACAGAACGTCTGGGGCGGTACTTGTCGGTTTGAGCGGGTGAAGGGAGTCGAACCCTCATCATCAGCTTGGAAGGCTGAGGTTCTAGCCATTGAACTACACCCGCGAGAAGTCCACAGCATAGCGGAAAGCTGATGGCAGCGACCGGCAATCTGCATGAACATTCGAGTCGCTGCAACCCGTACACTCTCGGGCGTGAAGAGCACGGTCGAGAGCCTTGAAGACAACCGCGTAAAGCTGTTGATAGAAGTAGATGCCGACGAGTTCGACGTCGAAGTCGACAAGGCGTTTCGCAAAATCGCCCGGGAGGTCCGTTTACCCGGCTTCCGAAAGGGCAAAGTGCCACGGCGGGTTCTCGAAGCCCGCTTCGGTACCGCTATGGCTCGAGGCCAGGCGCTCGAAGACGGCATTCCTGACTACTTCTTGGCTGCGCTGTCCGAGACCGAAGTCGACATGATTGGTCCGCCAGACTACGAAATCACGTCTGGTGAGCAAGAGGGACCGTTGGCGTTTGAGGCCACCGTTTCGGTTCGCCCCGCCGTTGAAGTGTCCGGCTACGA
The DNA here is from genome assembly GCA_937991435.1 of uncultured Acidimicrobiales bacterium. Taxonomy (GTDB): domain Bacteria; phylum Actinomycetota; class Acidimicrobiia; order Acidimicrobiales; family UBA10347; genus UBA10347. The sequence goes on along the minus strand of CALKPY010000020.1, from coordinate 29,692 downwards.
GGCGCTCACGGTTGAGATCGCCGCACCAACTCCAACCAGTGAAGAGATCGACTCGCAGATCGAAGGCTTCCTCGGTCAGTTTGCAGAATTGGCCGATGTCGATCGTCCAGCGGCGCTCGAAGACACGATCACGATGGACATCGCCACGCAGCACGACGGCGAAGTGATCGAAGGGCTCACCGCTGATGACTACTCCTATCGAGTCGGTACTGGTGCTCCGGTCGCCGAACTCGACGAACATCTGACGGGCGCAAAAATCGGCGACGAACTTTCGTTCGACGCCGAGCACCCCGACCCAGACGAAGACGGCAAGCTCAGCTTCACGATCGTGGTAAAGCAGATTCAAGAGCGGGTGCTTCCCGAGTTGAGTGACGAGATCGTCAGCAACGCCACCGAATTCGAGTCGGCGGTCGACTTCCGTTCTGATCTTGTCGAACGCATGGCCCAATCCAAGGCCCAAAACGCGAACAACCAATGGCGTGAAAAAGCAGCCGAGGCGCTCGGCGGCCTGATCGCCGAGGACCCTCCAGAAGCGCTGGTCGATACCGAAGTGCGTAACCGTGTCGAAGATATGGCTCAACGCCTGTCCCAAAGTGGAATTGGCTTTGAGGCGTATCTGCAGATGATGGGTCAGAGCGTCGAAGATCTGCTCAGCCAGATGCGCGAGCCCGCGATTGAGTCTGTCAAGGTCGACATGGCGTTGCGAGCACTTGCGGTTGCCGAAGGGCTCGAAGCAACCGACGAAGACCTCGAAGCCGAGTTCGAAACACTTGCTGAGGGCACCGGGTCGACCGTTGAAATGCTCAAGACGCAGATCTCCACACCGAACCAACGAATGATGTTTCGGTCAGACATTTCCAAGCGCAAGGCTGCCGACTGGTTACTCGAACGAGTCAAGGTTGTTGACGAAGACGGGAATCCCGTCGACAAAGAAGCGTTGGAGGCAGCATCAGAGTCTCACGACCATGACCACGACCATGACCATGACCATGCCGACCACGACCATGACCATGCCGACCATGCCGACCATGCCGACCATGCCGACCATGATCACGACCATGCCGACCACGACCATGCCGACCACGACCATGCCGACCTCGACCATGCCGACCACGACCATGCCGACGATGCCGCCGGCGAAGAGGAATAACCCGCACCATGGATCTCTCACCCCGCAACTACCTCGTACCCACCGTTGTTGAACAAACAAACCGAGGCGAACGAGCCTTCGATCTCTACAGCCGTCTGCTCAAAGAGAACATCATCTTTCTTGGCACCCCGATCGACGACACCATTGCCAACCTCGTGTGTGCGCAGCTGTTGCACCTTGAGAGCGAGAACCCTGATCGCGACATCAGCCTGTACATCAACAGCCCTGGTGGCGACATCAACGCCCTATTCGCAATCTATGACACCATGTCGTACATCAAGCCCGACATCGCGACCATCTGCTTCGGTCAGGCTGCATCAGCTGCCGCTGTTCTTCTCGCCGCTGGCGCCCCAGGTAAGCGTCTTGCGCTTCCACACTCACGGGTGCTGATTCACCAGCCGTACGCCGGTGCTCAAGGTCAGGTTTCCGATCTTCAAATCGCCTCGGCTGAAATCCAACGGCTCAAGGGTCAACTTGAACAGTTGCTCGCTCACCACACCGGTCAAACCGCGGAGAAGATTGGCATCGACACTGACCGCGACTTCGTAATGACCGCGGAAGAAGCTAAGGCATACGGCATCATCGACGAAGTGATCGACACTCGAAATGCCGTCGATAACTCGGGCCCGATCACTGCGATCAGCTGAGTTCACGGGCGCTTGACTGTTTAGAGCGCCACACGGGCGGGCATTTCGCCTACGGTTACCCCTACGCGGCGCCGACGGCAGCGTTCGGCGCGGCGACGGGCATCAACTGACAGGGAAGCGAGCCGGGGTGGCGAAGTTCGGAGACAGTGGCGAGCTGCTGAAGTGTTCCTTCTGCGGCAAGTCTCAGAAACAGGTCAAGAAACTGATCGCCGGACCCGGCGTCTACATCTGCGATGAGTGCATTGACCTGTGCAACGAGATCATCGAAGAAGAACTTGCCGAGCCAGCAGAGGTTGGCTTTGAAGAGCTCCCTCGACCGGCCGAAATAAACGCCTTCCTCAACGAGTACATCATCGGCCAGGAGCGCGCCAAGCGCATCATGTCGGTCGCCGTCTACAACCACTACAAGCGCGTTGAACTGGCCGGCGCAGTCGACGATGTCGAGCTGCAGAAGTCGAACATCATGCTGATCGGTCCCACCGGTTGCGGCAAGACGCTCATGGCCCAGACGCTGGCCCGCATGCTCAACGTTCCATTTGCGATCGCCGATGCCACCGCTCTCACCGAAGCTGGCTACGTCGGTGAAGATGTCGAGAACATTCTGCTCAAGCTCGTGCAGGCGGCAGAGTACGACGCCAAGCGTGCCGAGACCGGCATCATCTACATCGATGAGATCGACAAGATCGCACGCAAAAGCGAGAACCCTTCGATCACTCGCGACGTGTCAGGCGAGGGCGTGCAGCAGGCGCTTCTTAAAATTCTCGAAGGCACCACTGCGTCGGTTCCGCCCCAAGGTGGCCGCAAGCACCCGCATCAAGAGTTCATTCAGATTGACACGACAAACATCTTGTTTATCTGTGGCGGAGCTTTCGCCGGGCTCGAAGACATCATCGAGCAGCGCATTGGGCGCGGTGGTGTGGGCTTTGGGGCCGACATCAAAGACCCGCAACGCAAAGATCTCGGTGAGCTGTTCGACCAAGTTCAGCCCGAAGATCTGTCCAAGTTCGGGCTGATTCCCGAATTTATTGGTCGCTTGCCCGTCATTGGTGCGGTGGCCAGCCTTGATCAGGAAGCACTTGTTCAGATTCTCACCGAGCCAAAGAACGCACTCGTCAAGCAGTACAAGCGCTACTTCGCCTTTGAAGATGCCGAGCTCGTGTTCACCCCCGATGCGCTCAACGCCATCGCTGACGCCGCTCTGATTCGCGGTACCGGTGCCCGCGGTCTTCGCTCGATTCTTGAAGAAACACTTCTTGACGTGATGTTCGAGTTGCCAAGCAATGACGACATCGCGCGCGTCGAAGTCGACGCGGCATCGGTGCGAGGCGAGTCGTCGCCGAGACTTTTGAGCGCCAAGCAACTGGCAGAGCGCGCCGCCAGCTGAATACAACCAACGGTTGCTGTCAGCTCCTCGCGAGGTACCTGTAGCGTCTTGCTGCACGTGATCCCATCAGGCTTCGATGACTGGAAGTTCAAGCATGTCTCTGGAAGCGCACCTGAAGTGGTTGAACAGCCGCATCAGCCTGTCAGCAACGGGTCTGCCTAACGCCGGAGACGTCGACGGGTTGAGTCTCGGCGTCATGGTCGACCTCATGACCATGCTCGGCGACCCGCAGCACGACGCTCCAACAATTCACCTCACCGGCACGAACGGCAAGGGGTCAACATCACATCTTGTCTCGCTGATTCTGCGTGAGCACGGACTGCGCGTTGGTACCTATGGCAGCCCTCATGTGTCTGCGATCAACGAGCGAATTGCGATCGATGCTGAACCGGTGTCTGACGATGACCTGGCCGACGCTCTGGGCGTCGTGCGTCTCGTTTGCGAGCAGACCGGGTCCAACGCGTCGTGGTTCGAGATCATGACGGCGACGGCTTTTCGCATATTCAGCGACGCAGCTGTCGATGTGCAGGTAATCGAGGTCGGCATGTTGGGGCGTTACGACGCCACCAACGTGGCCAACGGTCGGGTCGCCGTCGTCACGAACGTTGCGAAGGACCACACCGATGGCGAGCCGGGCTGGCGCGATCGCGTCGCCAGGGAAAAGGCCGGGATCATCAAGTCTGATAGTGCACTGGTCATGGGCGACGTAGAAGCCGATGTTGCTCACCACTTCGTTGATGAAGGCCCAAAGAGCGTCGTTCGTCTTGGTGAACAGTTTTTTGTCGAGTCGAATCTGCTTGGTGTCGGCGGCCGTGCCATCACTGTGCGAACGCCCCGAGGAATCTACGAAGATGTACTTGTGTCGTTGCACGGCACCCACCAGGGCATCAATGCCGCGGTGGCCATCGCCGCTGCCGAGTCCTTTCTTGACGGCGTGCTTGATGAAGAACAGTTGCGCTCCGCATTGGGGCAGGCAGCGATTCCAGCGCGACTTGAGGTCGTCTCGACTGACCCGCTAGTTGTCATTGATGGGGGACACAACGTCCACGGAGCTCGCGTCGCTGTGCAGTCGTTCAACGAAGACTTCCATCACTACGGAAGAACAATGTTGGTCACCGGCATGATGCGCGACAAGGACCCTGTTGCCATGCTGGAAGCGCTCGGGGCGGCCCATGTTGACGTCTTGGTGTGTTGTGCCCCGAACTGGGCACGGGCCATGCCTGCCGAGGACCTTGCCGCTGCGGCCCGCTCGATAGGTGCTGATCCTGAGGTCACGGCGAGCCCGGCAGATGCGATTGAACGGGCGTTGTCGCTGGCCTCTGAAGGAGACGCAATTCTGGTTGCCGGATCCTTGTATGTCGCCGGGGCCGTGCGCAACCGTCTGATCAACAATCTCTGATTGCCAGCTGGGCCGATATTGCCGGTCGGTCAGACGCTGCTCGGGCGCGCATGTCCGTAGACTTCTCGCTCATGCAACGCACTCTTGTTCTTTGTAAGCCTGACGCTGTTGAGCGTTCCCTCGTCGGTGAAATTCTTGGCCGCTTCGAGCGCAAAGGCCTGTCGCTCGTGGCCATGCGCCAGCTCGTGATCGATGCCGATCTCGCCGGGCGTCACTATGAAGAGCACCAGGGCAAGCCGTTCTATGACGGCCTGGTTGAATTCATCGGCCGGTCACCTGCGGTCGCCATGGTGCTCGAAGGCACTGACGACACATGGTCGATGGTGCGCAAGATGATGGGCGCGACAAACCCGGCTGAAGCAGAACCAGGCACGATCCGAGGCGATCTCGGCACGCTGTTCACGGAGAATCTCGTGCACGGCAGCGACAGCGCTGAATCCGCCGCTCGAGAGATCGCATTGTTCTTTCCCGAACTCGCGTAGCAAACCTCCGCTGATTGGTTCCTCAGCGTCACCTAGTCGAGATAGTTACTCGTAGCGTCGGCCAACCTCGTTGTTGAGGGTGCTGCTTGTGTGCTACGGGTGCCTGTTGGGGGCCCTGTTCTTTGCAGTTTCTTTACAAAGCGTGTCTAAACTACGCTGATGTCCCTTTTGCCTGCGTTGAGCACGCGCACAATGGGGCAGGTGTTTTTTCAGAATGGTGTTTTTTCAGCACAGGATTTATTCACCACAGGCGACTGACATGACAACGGACTACACCGTCGACCGGTTTGCGAGCGGCTAATGGCGAGCATCTTGAATGCAATGGCGGGGCTGGTTAGCCGCGATATGGCGGTCGACCTTGGGACCGCGAACACGCTGGTGTATGTGCGCGGAGAAGGCATCGTTCTCGACGAGCCGTCGGTTGTTGCTGTCAATGTGCACGATGGCAAGGTGCTTGCCGTCGGGTCTGACGCAAAGCGCATGATTGGGCGAACCCCGAATCACATTCAGGCTATTCGTCCCCTTAAAGACGGCGTGATCGCTGACTTCGATGTGTGCGAACGCATGCTTCGACACTTCATCCAAAAGGTTCACCCGAGCCGATTCGCAAAACCTCGCATGGTGATCTGTGTGCCATCCGGCATCACCGGCGTTGAAAAGCGAGCCGTGCAAGAAGCCGCCGAATTCGCTGGCGCTCGGCGGCCGGCGTACATCATTGAAGAACCAATGGCTGCCGCGATAGGTGCCGGGTTGCCGGTGCAAGATCCTGCCGGAAACATGATCGTTGATATTGGTGGCGGAACCACTGAGGTCGCGGTGATTTCGCTCGGCGGAGTCGTCGTTAGCCAGTCGGTTCGGGTCGGCGGCGACGAACTCGATGCTGCAATCGTGCAGTACGCCAAAAAGGAGCATGGTCTTGTGCTCGGCGAACGTACGAGCGAAGACGTCAAATTGGCACTTGCCTCAGCCTGGCCACTGCAAGAAGAAATGTACGCGGAGGTTCGTGGTCGAGATCTTGTCACTGGCCTGCCGAAGACTGTGGTTACATCGACTGTCGAGGTGCGCGAGGCCATAGCGGAACCCGTCGCGGCGATTGTTGACGCAGTGAAGATCACACTCGACAACACCCCACCTGAACTTGCCGCAGACATCATGGAACGCGGCATCATGCTCGCCGGTGGTGGTGCATTGCTCGCGGGGCTTCCCGAACGGATTTACAACGAAACGGGTATGCCAGTCATTGTGGCGCCCGACCCGCTGTACGCCGTCGCTCTGGGCTCTGGCGAAACCCTCGAAGCATTCGAGGCGCTCAAAGACGTACTCTTCTCGTCTGACCACGACTAACCGAACCGTCTACGAGTCGCTCCTGACCGACCGACTCCAGTGTGACCATGTCGCTGCTTGATCCCGATCGTCGACGCAGAACGACGCTGATATTGCTTGTGCTCACGTCGATCACCATTTTGTCGCTTGACTATCAGGGCTTTAAACCCCTCGAAGCGGTGCAAGGAGTGGTGCGAGGCTTCGTTGATCCGATCGCGTCTTCGGTCGGCTCGGTTGCATCGCCGTTCACCAACGGCTGGACTTCGATCACCGAGTATGACGACGTTCTCGACGAGAACGAGCGTCTCCGCTCAGAGCTTGCGGCAGCTCGTAGCGGAATCATCAAGGAAGCAGCGGCTGAAGAATCTCTGCGGGCGTTGCTCGACGAGGTCGACATTGACTACATCGGCGGTGCCGAATCGATCGTTGGCCAGGTCATTGATCGGCCGGGCAACTTTCAGAATTACTCGATTGAAATCAACCGAGGCGCGAGCGACGGCCTGCGTGCTGGTATGCCCGTTGTCAGCAACGACGGTTTGGTCGGACGAGTTACCGACGTGCAACAGGACTTCAGCGAGGTGAGGTTGTTGCATCAACCCGACTTTCGCGTCGGGATCCGCGTTGTTGGCACCGGAGCGGTGGCCTTGGCCAGCGGCGACGGCATCGGCAACGATCTGATCGTCAAGCAGGGTCTCGACCAGGAGTCAGGAATCGAAGAGGGCGCGTTTGTCGTCACCAGCGGCATCGAGGGAAGCTCGTACCCGCCTGATGTCGTCATCGGCACGGTCAGCAGCGTGGAAGTCAATACGAACCTGCTCCAGCAGACGATCAGCATCGAACTCCTTGCCGATCTTGATGACCTGCGATTCGTCACGGTGCTGCTGTGGACCGTTGACGGGCCGCCGACGCCGTGAAGGGCCTGTTCATCGGCAGGGTGTTCATCGTCGGGTTTGTCGTGTTGGTGATACATATCGGCCTTGCGCCTGATCTGCGGATCGTCGGCGTCGCAGCCGAGCTGCCACTGGGATTGACAATTGCCTCAGGTCTTGCCGGGGGTGTCGAGCGGGGCGCGGTACATGGATTGATCTACGGGCTTATTGTCGACATGTTCCTGTTCACTCCGGTGGGATTGAGTGCGTTGGTGTTTGCAGTTATCGGCTGGCTCTCGGGTCACGTGTATCTTGATCGTCTCGAAGAGTCGCCACTCGTATCCACAGTCACGATTGCGTTGGGGACCGCTGCGTCTATCGGGGTCTTTATCGCCCTGGGTCTGATGCTCGGCGAATCTTCGCTGCTCGAAGCGCCGATAGGCACGATTCTGCTCGTTGCCCCAATGATCAACGCTGCCCTTGCCGTGCCGCTCGTAGCGGCAGCTCACTGGATGTGGACAGCCGATCCGCTGCACCAGGGAACCTACGGATGACGCGATGAACGATCAGTCGCCGTTCCGGCTCGCAATGCTGGGCATGCTCGTCTTAGGCTTGTTCGCATCGCTTTTTGCCCGATTGTGGTACCTGCAGGTCGTTACCGAGGCCGAAGCGCAGGCCCAAGCCGAGGCAAACCTGCTGCGAACCGTCTTTGTTCCAGCACCGCGCGGTCGCGTGCTTGACCGCACGGGCAACGTATTGATCGACAACCGCCTGGTCAACGAAGTCACACTCAACCGATTTGCGCTCACCGAGGCGCTTCCGCGGGAGTCACAGCGCAAACAATTCGCAATCAAGCTGGCTCGCGAAGTCAGCGCTGCCGGCTATTTGATCAAAGCGGCCGATGTGGAGGCCGCCATCACCGACCAGAAATACGGCCTCTTTGACGAGGTGCCGATCGCCACAGACGTGCCCGAGCGGTTCAGCATCTTGATCGGTGAACGCGAAGACGAGTTCCCGGGCGTCGGTGTGCGAAAAACGACGGTCCGGTTCTACCCGTATGGAAATCTGGCCGCGCACCTTCTCGGGTATGTGGGGCCCGTCTTTGCTGAGGACCTTGATCTGCTTGAGGGGCACCCCAAGCTGTATCGGGCGACTGATGAGATCGGCCGCTCAGGTGTCGAGCGCGGTCTCGAAGAGGTGCTACGGGGAACTCCGGGTATTGAAGTAATCGAGGTCGATGCTGCGGGAAACCCGGTACAAACGGTGAGCGCGACGGAGCCGACACCAGGAAACGATGTCCAGCTAACGCTCGACATCAACCTACAGGCGCTCGCTGAGCGGGAGTTGGCTGAGGGAATTCGCTTCGCCCGCACCCAACGCGAGCAGGGCATCAACAGCTCCGGCGTTGCCGAGGAGCTTGATTTCTTCAAGGCGCCGGGTGGCGCAATGGTTCTGCTCGATCCCGATGGGGCACGAATCTTGGCCATGGCGTCGTACCCGACCTATGACCAACGCATCTACCTGCAGGAGCGCATTCCGCAACGGCAGATCGACCTGCTCAACGACCCGGCTTCGGGAGCTCCGCTTTTGAACCGGGCGACCAACGGCAGCTATGCACCTGGGTCGACCTTCAAGCTGATTACCGCGTATGCAGCTCTCGACTCAGGCATGCTCGGTGATCGAGGGTTCTTGGGGCGTAGCCAATACCTCGTCGACAACGGCATCTGGCGAGTGCCAGGCGAGTGTTTCGGAGCGGGCTGTTCCATAGAAAACGCCGGTCAGAAACCCTTGGGTGACGTGGACCTGGCCGAGGCAATAGCGCAATCATCGAACATCTACTTTGGGCAGCTCGGATTTCAGTTCAACGTTCGCCAAGGATTCCAGGCTCGTCAGCTGATTCGAATCGCCAACGACTTTGGGTTTGGCGAAGGCACCGACGCGATTCCCGGCGCTCTCGCTGGCGCAGTCCCTGAACCAGCGAACGCGGGTGGTGCGGCCAACCTCGCAGTAGGTCAAGGCGACATGATCGCCACCCCTTTGCAGATGGCCAATGCATACGCGGCGATCGCCAATGGCGGCAAGCTGTATTCGCCAATGCTGGCTGAGCGCACCCTCGATGCGGCGACGGGTGAGGAACTACTGGCCTTCCCCGAACGGCTCCGACATGAGCTGTACATGCCCGACGAGTTCTACAACCCGATGATTACTGGGCTTGCCGGTGTCGTCGCTAGCGAGAAAGGCACAGCGTTTTCGGCATTTGAAGATTTTCCTCTCAACCGCTTTCAGATCTTGGGCAAGACCGGAACGGTCGAAAACCGGCCCAAGCAGGACAACGCGGCATTCGCCGCGTTTGGTCCGTGGCCGAACCCGCAGTACGCCGCGATTGTCTACATCGAACAGGCCGGTCTCGGCGGTGATTCGGCTGCCCCGGTAGTGGCCAGCGTGTTCCGCCAGATAGCCGACGGAAACATCGCGACCGTTCCGACCGAGGCCGAAGCTGATGATCTGATTAGCGTCGCCGAAGCCGAAGAGGAAGAACGTCTGCGAACGCAACAGGAGGCCGACCGCGAAGAGCGTCTTGCGGCTGCCGCAGCGGGCGTTGATGGTCAGAGCTTCGAGGTACTCGTTCCGGGCGAAGAATCTGACACCGCCGACTCCGAGGATCCAGACACCGCCGACTCCGACGACGCAGACACCGCCGATTCCGGCTCGGAACCGGCTGGCGACAATTCGAACCTGCCCGTGGCTCCGCCAGCGACAGTTCCGACCGCCACGCCTACACCCACCGCCGTTGCGCCCGATGAAGCGGCACCAGACCCCGACGCCACGGAGCAGCCATGACCGCGCTCGAAACCACCAACTTGAGCACGCGCAGCGACCCAAGTTCGCCGTGGTGGCATATCGACCCCACCCCGGCGCTCGCCGCCGTTGGGCTCGGTCTCGTGGGGCTGATCGCGATTTTCAGCGCAACTAGAGGTCGTGACGAAGAGAACTACGTCACTTTTTTTATCGAACGTCAGGGCATGTTCCTGGTCGTCGGGGTCGCAACGCTTTTCTTCATCATTTTCTTTGATTACCGCTGGCTGCTCAGCGTGGTCCACATCGTGTACATGGGCACGATCGGGCTTCTTGTCGCCGTGTTGTTGATAGGCGTTGAGGCCAACGGTGCGAAGTCATGGTTCGCGTTTGGCACGTTCAGAATGCAGCCGTCTGAGTTCGCGAAGATCGGGCTGATCGTGGCACTCGCGGCCCTGATGAGCCGCAGAACAGATGGCCCAATGACGTTCTACGAACTGGGCTTTGCTATCGGGCTCGCGTTGTTGCCGATCGCTCTTGTCGTGCGACAACCTGACGTCGGAACCGCCATGGTCTTTCTGGCGATCACCGCGTCAATGCTGCTGGTTGGACGGGCCGAAGCGCACCATCTGATCTTCCTGGTGGCGGTTTCTGCGGTCGCCCTTGGCTTGCTGATCAACTCTCCCTTGCTCGAGGATTATCAAAAGGATCGGCTTGAATCGTTTATCGATCCGACCGCAACGCAGGCGTCGTACAACCAACAGCAGGCGCAAATCGCTATCGGTAACGGCGGTATGACCGGTACAGGGTTCGGTGAAGGCACCCAGACCAAAGCGGGGCTTGTGCCCGAGCAACAAACCGACTTCATCTTCACCGTTGTTGGCGAAGAGTTCGGATTTGCAGGCGGCACTGTCGTACTCACCTTGTTCGGGCTTCTGATGTGGCGTCTCTATCGAATCGCCCGGTTGGCGGGGGACAGCTTCGGCGGATACCTGGTAACGGGCGTGTTGGCGATGATCGGCTTCCAGATGTTTCAATCGATCGGTATGACGATGGGAATCATGCCGGTAACCGGTATCCCGCTGCCCTTTGTGTCCTACGGCGGCTCATCGGCGCTGACATCGTTCATCGGCGTTGGATTAGCGATCAGCGTGCATATGCGACGTTTCGGAGCCGGAATCGACGCCGAGGTGGGCCAACCGGTTCGATGACGCAGTCGGGCCCCAGGCTCGCGCTCAGGTACATGCCAACTCCCCACGAGGTCCAGGCGGTAGCATCCGCGACATGGTGTCGCTATGGACAGAGCTTGAGCCGCTGCTGACGCGGGTCGAAAAGCCGGCTCGTTATATCGGTTGTGAAGATGGCGCGTCTACGCCCGAATGGTCAGACGATGCGGTCTCCTGGTTGCTCACCTATCCCGATACCTACGAGATCGGTCTGCCGAATCAGGGCCTGCAGATTCTCTATGAGATTCTCAACGAACGCGACGACGCTCTCGCCGAGCGGTCCTACGCCCCTTGGACAGACCTCGAGGCCGAGATGCGTGCGGCGAACGTGCCGCTGTTCTCGGTTGATTCGCATCGAGCCGCTTCTGACTTCGATGTCATAGCGTTCAATCTCTCGTCGGAACTGGTCTACACGAACGTGTTGAACTGTCTCGACCTCGCTGGCGTTCCATTGCACTGCAGCGATCGTGACCACACCGACGCTCTTGTCGGCGCCGGTGGACACGCCACCTTCAACCCCGAGCCAATGGCTGACTTCCTTGACTGGGTCGGTCTTGGTGACGGCGAAGAAATTGTCGGCGATGTTTCGGCGGTAATCCACGCCTGGAAGCAGTCAGGCTCAACCGACCGGCAAGAGGTCTTACGCGCACTCGCTCAGGTCGAAGGCGTGTATGTGCCGGCGCTCTACGACGCAGAGTTCGTCGACGACAAACTCGTGGCGATGACACCTCGTTTCGATGACGTTCCTGCGGTTGTCGAAAAGCGAACCGTCGCCGACCTGGCCGAGTGGCCTTACCCCAAGAACCAACTCGTACCACTCACCGAAGTTGTCCACGACCGTCTGAGCGTCGAAGTTTTTCGCGGTTGCACCCGCGGTTGTCGGTTCTGCCAGGCAGGCATGATCACCCGCCCGGTGCGCGAACGCCCCGCCGATCAAGTTCGCACCATGATTCAAGAAGGACTGCGTCGCACCGGCTATGACGAGGTCGCGTTGACTTCGCTGTCAACTGCTGACTTCAGCGGTATCACCGAAGTCATCCGCTCTACGGTTGGCGACGAATCATCAGGCTGCGGAGACGTCAGCGTTTCGCTTCCGAGCCTGCGGGTCGACGCGTTTACTGTTGGTATTGCAGCCGAGCTACAGCGGGGTCGACGATCTGGTTTGACCTTCGCGCCCGAGGCCGGCACCTGGCGCATGCGCCAGGTCATCAACAAACTCATCACCGAACAAGACCTGTACGACTCCGTCGAAGGTGCCTTTTCGCAAGGTTGGCGACGAGTGAAGTTGTACTTCCTCACCGGGCTCCCCACCGAAACTGACGAAGACACGCTGGCTATTGCCGAGCTCGGTCGACGCTGCGTTGAAATCGGCCGCAAGTATCACAATGGAGCGTCGGTAACCGTTTCGGTCGGCGGATTTGTGCCCAAGCCGTTCACACCGTTCCAGTGGTTCGGCCAGAACACCATTGAAGAGCTCAGCCGCAAGATCTATCTGCTCCGCGACGAGGTCAAGAAGATCAAGGGCCTGCAGATGAAGTGGCACGACCCCAAGGCGACTTTTGTCGAGGGCATGTCGACCCGAGGCGATCGCCGCCTCGGCCCTGTGATCGAGCAGGTATGGCGCGAAGGCGGCACGTTCCAAGAGTGGAGCGAGCACTTCGATGTCGATCGATGGACCAAGGCCATGGCAGACCATGACTTGTCAATCGAATGGTTTACCTACCGGCACCGCGAAGAAGACGAGGTTTTCCCTTGGGATCACCTCAACGCCGGTCTACACAAAGATTTTCTCTGGCAAGACTGGCGCGACGCGCTTAACGAAGTCGGGCTTGAGGACTGCCGGTGGACTCCTTGCTATGACTGCGGGGCGTGCACCGGGTATGGAATCGAGCATGTTGTTGCTTCGGCCACACCACCTGCGGGTGGAAGCCAAGGCACCGGCCAAGACCTCGCCCGCGGGCATGAGGTCACGGTCGAGCTCATTGCTCGTCCCGTCGGTGCTTCGTGACGCTGCCCCGTAAACCGCAGATACGTCTGCGGTACTCCAAGCTCGGCAAGGTCCGATTCACCAGCCACCGTGACATGGCCCGTATTTGGGAGCGTGCTGTTCGGCGCGCCGGGTTGCCAATCGCCTACAGCGAAGGTTTTTCGCCGCGAGCGAAGCTGTCGTTTGGCTTGGCGCTCCCAACGGTGTTCGAATCCCAAGCTGAATACGTCGATATGACACTTGATCTCGACACTGAAATCAATGTTGCGCACTTGCCCGAATTGTTGACACCGATGCTTCCCGAGGGCGTCGATGTCATCGAGGCAGTGCACCTGAGTGGCAAGGTCACCTCGCTGCAAGAAGTCGTTGAAACAACGACATGGTCACTGTTTGTGGCTGGCGAGATGAACAGCGTCGAAAGCTGGGTGAACACCCTGCTTGCCGCTGAAACACTCGAAATTACGCGTGAGCGAAAAGGCAAGACCCGGGTCGATGACGTGCGTGAGGCTCTGCTTCATGCCGAAGTTCGGCCCATCGATAGCAGCGACACCGGTCTGCCGCCCAAAGCCACGTGCGAGATCTTCACTGAGCTCGCAACAAAACCACGGGCACTTCGCCCGCTGGAATTTCTCGGAATCCAAGATCCAACGCACGAGTTTTTGCTCGGTCGCCGGATCAGCCAATACATCGCTCCTCATGGCGCCCAACACGATCCGCTCGTCGTTGGTGCTGCCGTGGAGACGTCCGCCGCCGTGTGCGCGTCGTGAGAGCCGTGCGCCTTTGTGCGTGCGACCGAAGAAGGGAATTCAACCATGTCGGAACATACCGACTCACAAGACTCGAACAGTTCGAATAGACGCTCACGAGGCACGAACAAATCAGCTGACGCTGGCGGTTCTCGCTCCTCAGGGGAGCGCCAGGGCCAATCTCGCCGACGCGGCGGCCGATCTGGCGGTAACTCGAACGATGGCCAGGGCAAACCTCGCATTGGGGACTCACGCCCGGCGCCACGTGACAATGACCACCAGGGCAATGACCACCAGGGCAATGACCCTCAGGGCAATGATCGTCAGGGCAATGAATCGCGAGGCAAGGAACCGCAATCGGGCGGGCGCTCCGGGGCATCGGGTTCGCGCTCTGGCAGGCGAGGGAACAACTCGAACGACCGTGACATCGGCCGCTCAGAGAACACCAAGAGCCACACCGATGAATCGTCAGACCAGAACGAGGGTGGCGCCAAGCGACGCCGCCGTCGTGGGGGGCGAGGCCGGGGTCGTGGCCGCTCGCAAGAACAGCAAACCACCGTCGAGCTCGACGAAGCCACGATGGCGCTGCGCCGAGGCAAAGAACGCGATGGGCGACCCATCGGCCGGTATCTCATGGCCGTGCACGTGCACAATGACACTCGCCACATAGCGATTCTCGAAGGTCGAACCCTCGTGGAGTACTACGTGTCGCGTCCGACCGATGATGCCACCCAGATCCATGGCAACGTCTACATGGGGCGGGTTCAGAACGTACTGCCGGGCATGGAAGCTGCCTTTGTCGATATCGCAACACCGAAGAATGCGGTGTTGTACCGCAGCGACGTGCGGTCCGACGAAAAAGAGTACGAGGGCACCCGCGGCGGGCCACGTATCGAGCAGATGCTGCGTGCCAAGCAGATGATTCTCACGCAGGTCGTCAAGAACCCAATCGCTCACAAGGGCGCCCGGCTAACGCAAGAAGTCTCGCTTCCGGGTCGGTTCGTCGTTCTCGTTCCAAACAGCGACACCTACGGCATCTCAAAGCGTCTGGCTGATAAGGAACGCGCACGTCTACGCAAGATTCTCGACAAGATCAAACCCAAGAATCACGGGCTGATCGTGCGCACCGCCGCCGAGAACGTGACCGCCGAAGAGCTCGAGCTCGACCTTGCACGACTGCTGAACCAGTGGGAAGTCATCCTCGCGGACTCCGAAAAGAGTGGCGGTCCTCGTTTGCTCCATCGCGAACCCGACCTCGCCGTTCGTCTCATCCGTGAAGAATTCACTAAAGACTTCCGCGGCGTTGTGATCGACGACCAGTCATTGTTCGAAGAAGTCAGCGGTTACATGAACGCGGTGACGCCAGCGCTCGCCGAACGAATCGAACACTACGACCCGGCTCGTGAAGGCCTCGACTTGTTCGAGAAGCACCACGTGTATGAGCAGCTACAAAAGGCGCTCGACAAAAAAGTCTGGCTGCCAAGCGGTGGTTCGCTCATCATCGAGCACACCGAAGCACTGACAGTGATCGATGTGAATACCGGCAAAAACGTCGGTCGTTCTAGCCTCGAAGACACGGTTTACAAGAACAACGTCGAAGCGGCGCGAGAGGTCGCCCGACAGCTTCGCTTGCGGGATATCGGCGGCATCATTGTGATCGACTTCGTTGACATGGAGAACCGTCGCAACCGTGCCGAAGTGGTGCGGGTATTCCGCGAAGAGCTCGCACGAGACAAGACACGCACCCAGGTTTACGACATCTCGGACCTTGGCCTTGTTGAGATGACCCGCAAACGCATTGGTGAAGGACTGCTCGAATCGGTTACCAGCGGATGCTTCACCTGCGCCAGCAATGGCTTGCTGTTTGACGATTCCTTGTTCGGCCATCGCCAGGCAATTCCGGGACCAAGCATCAGCTCGGTTTCGACTGGCAACACAGCGCGATAGCCTTGCCGGGTTATGTATGCAGTGGTCGCCACAGGCGGTAAGCAATACAAGGTCGAACAAGGTCAGGTGCTCGAAATCGAGCGCGTGGGCGACGTCGGAAGCACGGTCGCGTTGCGTCCGGTATTGCTCGTCGACGGTTCAACAGTGATCTCGTCACCGGGTGCCCTCGCGGCTGCATCGGTGAGCGCAACGGTGCTCGAAGAGCTCCGCGGCCCAAAGATCAACGCCTTCACGTACAAGAACGCCAGTAACCAGCGTCGTCGGTGGGGACACCGTCAAACGCTT
Organism: uncultured Acidimicrobiales bacterium; assembly: GCA_937991435.1. GTDB lineage: Bacteria > Actinomycetota > Acidimicrobiia > Acidimicrobiales > UBA10347 > UBA10347. Next base: position 13,451 of record CALKPY010000020.1, on the reverse strand, counting down.
GCTCGCGTTGAAATCACCGGCATCAGCAAGGGATAGGCGAACGACATGTCAAAGACCAAAGGTGGCGGTTCCACCAGGAACGGCCGTGATTCACGGGCCCAACGCCTCGGCGTCAAGGTATACGACGGCACCGAGGTGACCGCAGGGTCAATCATCGTGCGCCAGCGCGGTACCCGTTTCCATCCTGGCCAAAACGTTGGCAAGGGCAAAGACGACACGCTGTTCGCAACGAGCGATGGCAAGGTCAAGTTCGGTAGCCGTCACGGCCGCAAAGTCGTGAATATTCTCACTGACTGAACCTAAACAGCTTCGGCTTGGCGCTCGTGCGAGCGCCACAGCCGAGATCCAAGATCAACATGCCGAGACGCTGGCCTTTGGGTCAGCGTCTTTGCCGTTTTGCGGCGAGGTCATTGCCGTTTTGCGGCGAGGTCTCGCTGATGTACCGCTCACACCCCACGGGGCAGGCGATCTTCGCGCCAGCCGAGGTGGCGCACCGCGAGCCCAAGAGCGAAGCGGTCGGTCATGCCGCTCACGTAGTGCACCGCGTCGGCCGTAGCGGCGTCGCTGCCAGCATCGTGGGGTGAACCGGTACCGATCTGCCGAGGATTCTCAACGAGCCACGACGTGAGCTGCTGGAGCAGCTCGATCACGCTCGCTGCTTGCGCTCTGGCTGCAGGTCGCAGATAGATCTTGTCGTAGTTGAACGCTCGAAATGCGGCCAGTGCGTCGGCCTGGGCCTGAGCCAACCCGATCGTGCCGGTGCGAGCCGAGGAATCCACCATGGCGGTGATGAACGAGTCGAGCTGCGTGCTGTGTCGTGCTCCCACTACGTCTGTGACCTCGTCGGGCAGATCGTTAGGGGTGACGATGCCAGCTGACACCGCGTCTTCGAAGTCATGGCACACATATGCGAGACGGTCGGCCCAGGCAACCACTTCGCCCTCAGGCGTTGACGGTGTTGGGCGGTTCCAGCTGTGGTTGCGAATGGCGTCGACGGTCTCGTCGCAAAGATTGAGTGGCGCAAGCACGGTGTCGGCGCCGTACACGGCGTGGTGATAGCCGCCGGGTACAAACGGGCTCAACGCGTCTTCGGATGCATGGCCAGCTGGGCCATGTCCGCAGTCATGGCCTAATGCTGCGGCCTCGGTAAGTGCAAGGTTGAGGCCCAGCGGACGTGCGATGCTCACCGCCACCTGAGCGACTTCGATGGCGTGGGTCAGACGATTGCGTAGATGGTCATTGTCAGGCGCAATGAAGACTTGGCATTTGCCGGCTAGCCGCCGGAACGGCTTCGAGTGCTTGATGCGGTCGAGGTCGCGTTCGAAGCACGTGCGAAATCGGTCAGGTGCTTCTTCGATTGCGCGGTTTCCGGCACCAAGCGCCCGTGTCGCTCCCGATGCCATGAGTGCATGTTCAAGGTCTTCGCGTGAGGCTCGCTCAGGCGGTTCGTGCGCCTCGGCCGAAAACGGGACAGCTCGGTGGGCGACGGCTAGCGGTTCAATCTGGCTCACAGGCGGACTGTAGCCAACGGGTGTGACGGCCCTGATGGGCCGAATCTTGTTCCGGTTCAGGCGAATTTCAGTATTGCCAGGGGCATCGCACCGGCGATCGGGCAGTCGGCTCTAGGCTTTGGCCGTGCGCCAGAGCCAGTTTGTCGACGAATGTTCGGTCAACTTCCGTGGCGGTGACGGCGGCGCCGGGTGCGTGTCGTTCCGTCGCGAAGCCATGGTTCCTAAAGGCGGACCCGATGGGGGCGACGGAGGCAAAGGCGGCGATGTGTGGCTTGTTGCCGATCACAATGTCGCGTCGCTTCTCAGCTACCGCGATCATCCACACCGGCGAGCTGATAACGGCAAGCATGGATCCGGCCAGAAAAAGCATGGAAGTTCCGGTGCGGATTTTGAAGCGCATGTACCGGTAGGAACTCTCGTCAAGAAGCTCGAAGACGGAAGCGTGCTCGCCGACCTTGCCCACCACGGCGACCGTTGGCTCGCAGCTAGCGGCGGAGAGGGCGGTCGCGGAAATTCGCGATTTCTTTCGAACACCCGCCGGGCCCCTCGGTTCGCAGAGCAGGGCGAAGAGGGCTTCGAAGAGTGGGTTCGACTTGAACTCAAGCTGCTTGCCGATATTGCGCTGATCGGCTTCCCCAATGCGGGAAAGAGCACCCTGATCTCACGCGTGTCCAAGGCCAAGCCGAAGATTGCGAACTACCCATTCACCACGCTTGAACCAAACCTAGGCGTGGTCAAGCTCGATGATTTCGATTTCGTGGTCGCCGATATCCCGGGTTTGATCGAGGGAGCCAGCGAAGGCCGCGGACTCGGACACCAGTTTCTGCGCCACGTAGAGCGGGCACGGGCGCTGGTGGTGCTTGTTGACCTGGCCCCGATGGATGGGCGTAGCGTCGATAACCAGATTGAGGTGCTGCTTGCCGAACTCGACGCCTATCAACCTGATCTGGTGCACCGCCCGCGGCTGATCGTGCAGGCCAAGGCCGACGTGGCACAGATTGAGCCAAGCCCCGACTACCTCACGATCTCGTCGGTTACGAATAAGAACATGGATCTTCTCGTTGGGGAGCTCGGCCAGCTCGCCCTACTCGGCCGCGAGGATCGGCCTGTCGATGACACCGCTCCAACGGTGCATCGCCCTGTTCCAGAGTCGGTGTCGATCACGCGTCACGACGACGGTGCGTTTGTGGTTCTCGGCCGCCAGGCGGAACGGGCTGTTGCGCTCAATGACCTCACCGATGTTGACGCCGTTGCCTATGTGCAGGCCAGGCTCACGGGCCTCGGTGTCGACAAGAAGCTGGCGCGGGCGGGAGCAAAACAAGGCGACACTGTGCGCATCGGCGAACTCGAGTTCGAGTACGACGAGACCGTGCTGTGACGGTTACCGGTTCGACCGAATCGTCTTCAAAGACAATCGTCGTCAAGATCGGTACGTCGTCGCTTACCGATGGTTCACGATTGCGAGAGGCAGCCTTTCAGGCGCTGTGCGCCGAAATTGCAGAGCTGCGAAACGAAGGTCACCGTGTTGCGTTGGTTTCGTCTGCGGCGATCTCAGCGGGCATGGCAAAGTTGGCAATCGGTGAACGACCCCGTGATTTCGAGTCGCTCCAGGCGTTGAGCGCTGTTGGCCAGGTCGAACTCATGCGCCGCTACGACGACACATGCCAGGCGCTGGGGTTCGCGTGCGGTCAGGTGTTGTTGGCGCCTCCCGATTTCTTTGATCGGGCCCGGTATCTGCGGGCTCGCAGTTGCATCGAGCAACAATGGGTCCTCGGTGTGCTTCCGGTTATCAACGAGAACGACGCCGTGGCCGACGATGCGATCAGGTTTGGAGACAACGACCGAATTGCGGCACTTGTGGCTCACCTGGTCGGTGCAGACATGTTGGTCTTGCTCACCGACACCGTTGGTTTGTTGACAGCTGATCCTCGCACCGACGTCGACGCATCGTTGATTGAAGAGATTCAGGTCGTCGACCGCGAGCTTGAAGCATTGGCGGGGGGCGCAGCCTCGACGATGTCGCAAGGCGGCATGGCGTCGAAGCTCTCGGCCGCACGCATCGCCTCGTGGTCCGGCGTCGAAACGGTGATCGCCGCCGCACATCGTGATCAGGTGTTGCACGATGCAATGGCTGGGGTGCCAGGTTCGGGTACCCGTGTGCTCGCACGAGAGTCATCGCTGAGTGCCCGCAAGCTATGGATCGCGTTCGCGGTTCGCTCCGAGGGGCGCGTGGTTGTCGATGCCGGCGCCCGCGACGCGGTGGTCGCCCGAAACAGTTCATTGCTCGCCGTGGGCATGACCAGCGTTGTCGGCACCTTCGCCGAAGGTTCTGCGGTCGAGATCGCAGACGCAGACGGATCCGTGTTCGCCAAGGGTCTCGCCCTCGGAAGCGCAGACCAGATGCGCGATGTCATTGGCGCCCGTGATGTGACGGTTGTGCATCGTGACGATCTGGTCGTGCTACCCGATGCCGTGGTGTGATTGACGTGTCACCGTCAATCAGGTTTGCCTAGGCGCCCGCTGTGAGTCCCAAGGTGCACTTTGGCTGCACCGCTGGCCAGTGACTGCGCACGGCGGGTTTGTCGCCGTCACAGGCGATCTACAGCTGAGCTAGTGCTTGCTGCGGGCGTCTTCGCCGGATTGCTTGTTCTTCCACACACTGAAGACGATCGCTGCAACGAGAATGCCGATAATGATCGCTAGCGATATGTAGATATCGATGTGTACCCATGGCGTGATTGCAAGCTTGATGCCAACAAACAACAAGATGGCGCCGAGCGCATGTGACAGGTAGTGGAACCGTTCGCGTGCATCGGCGAGCAAGAAGTACATGGCTCGCAGGCCCATGATGGCAAATGCGTTGGCGGCCAAGATCGTGAATGGATCGTTGGCCACGCCGAACGAGGCGGGCACAGAGTCGACCGCGAACACGACATCGGTGGTCTCGACTACGACCAGAGCGGCGAGCAACGGCGTGGCCATGCGCACACCGTTCTTCTCGGTCAGGAATTTCTGGCCGTCGTATTCGTCGGTCACGGGCATGATGCGTCGTAGCAGCGACAGACCGGCCGTCGATGCGTTTTCGTCGGTCTCGTCGCCCTCGGTGTGGCGCATGATCTTGATGCCGGTGAAGATCAAGAACACGCCGAAGAAGACCAGCATGATCGAGAACTTCTGGACCAGAGCGGCTCCGAGGAAGATGAAGATTGCCCGCAGGAACAAGGCCCCGAATATTCCCCAAAACAACACCCGGTGCTGATATTTGAGTGGAATTTTCATCGAGGAGAAGAGCAAGGCCCACACGAAGACGTTGTCGATACTTAGCGATTTCTCGGTTAGGTAGACCCCGAGGTATTCACCAGCTGCAGCGCCGCCGAACTGCCAGACGAAGAACAGCGAAAAGGCCAAACCGCAACAGACCCACGCAATGGATTCGCGTGCGGCTTCGGAGAACGTGGGGGCATGGGCTTCGCGATGGCGCCACAGATCAATCCCCAAAAGCACGACGATGCAGACAATGAGTACGCCCCACGCCCAACCCGGAACGTCGAGGTCAAGGAACTTGTCCTTGCTCGACTCAGCAGCAATGAAACCGGTGGAAAGATGCGTCGTCAACACAGCCCATATTCATATCGGCTCGACGGGAAATTGCGAACCTGAATCACCTGATACGACTGGTGACAGCGGCGACTAGCTGTGCCGCCGCGGGGTTGCCCCGAGCGAGAGCGACTGCGACGTAGGCGCCGCCGGAGATCCCGATTGTGATCGGGGCGGCGACGAGGCCATGCATGTCCCAAGTCGCCACGGTGAGCCCGACACAAAGCACTGTTGATACGGCCGCGGACGGAAGCAGCCTCTTCACCGCACTACCAATTCGCAGCTGAGCTGCGAGCGAACCGAGACGTTTGCGCAGCAGTGCGAACTCGACCCAGGCGGCGACTGCGCTGCCACAAGCCAGGCCAACTGCACCGAGACGGTGCATGTTCTCGACTTCCTTGAGTTCGTCAGGCAGCGGCGCAAAGGCGAGATCATCAATGCGTTCGATGGCGCCGCCCACGGCGACGAACCGATCAGCGGGAAACATTAACGCTGCGCCTATCACCGCAGCGACCCCGAGCCGGATCGCTGCGATCCGTGCCGGACCGGCAACGTCGCCCTGTGCGAACGACGCGGATTGCAACAGGCGGGAAAGGCCGCTGGCGACCAGGCCGATTGAGAAGACCGCCAACGTGAGCCACACAACAATGGTGTCGTCGGCACTGGTCTTGCCACGTTCGAAAAGGGCAGAAACCAGGCTGCGGCCACCAGCAATAAACGCAACGGTGCTGAACAACAAAAAGAAGACCACTCGGTGCGCCGACGCTTGCACGTGGGCCGCTCGGGCGGATACATCGCCGCGGGCCGATCGCGACAACTCGGGCAGGTCTGCAGCTGCAACGCTTGCGGCAAACACTGCGATAGGCATGAGTAGCAACGTTTGCGCCTTGCCCAGAACCGAGAGAGCTCCCACGCCGAGGAATAGCGCCAGCACAAGGTCGACGAACGTTCCGAGCGTCACCACGCCGCGGCCAGCGACACCTGGAACGAATCGCGCCAGCACCGCTTTGATCTCGGGGGAGTGGCGTTGCAGACTAGGAGTAATCGGCCCGGCGATCCGAAGCACCCTTGGCAGCTGCACCGCGAACTGTGCGACACCACCGATGAAGACACCCCACGCCGCAGCTCGGGCGAGATCGGTGATGTCGTCAGTTTGAAGGGCCCAAAGGAGCACCGCTCCAGCGATCGCGGCATTCCAGATGACGGGGGCGACGTACGAGACAAAGAAATCCCGGTGTGAGTTCAAGACGCCGAGACACCAGGCCGCGAACACGATGAATCCAACACCGGGGGCCATGATGCGAAGTAGGTCGGCCATGAGCTCGACGCGGTGGGCTGACGCTCCCCGGGCCAAGAGTTGCACGATGGGTTTCGCCGCGACCATGAGGACCAGCACGAGTGAACTTACGAGCGCCGCAAGCAGTCCAAACACCGCACCGGCGGTGCGTTGCGCAGCCCGTGGGTTCTCATCGAGCAATTGTGAATACACGGGAATGAACGACGCGGACAAGGCGCCCTCGCCAAGCAGGTTCTGAAGCATTTTGGGCACCGTCAGCGCAAACGCGAAGGCTTCAGCCGCGATTGTCGTGACACCGAGAAACGCGCCCAGGACGATTTCGCGAATGATTCCCGAGGTGCGACTTAACAAGATGCCAGCAGCGACCAGCCACGACGAGCGGCTGCTGCTGGCGATTGCTTCGCTGGGTGTTGTGGTGCTCATGGGCAGGGCCCCACCGTCGAGGTCGACGGCTTGCGGTTGGCGACGAGCGTAGTTCCGCCCCGAGCCGTCAATGGCTCACGCAGCGGCGTGACGGCTATTTACGCAGCGGCGTTCAGGGTCAGCCGACCTCGAACTCGATCCGACGGTTGTCGGCGCGGCCCTGGCCGGTTGCGTTGTCGGCGACCGGATCAGTCTCGCCAAAGCCGATGGCGGTAAGCCGATCAGCGTCGATACCGCCGCTCACGAGATAGTCCAGAACGGCCTCGGCGCGAGCCTGGCTGAGTTCTTGGTTGGCGGTGGGGTCGCCAGCGTTGTCGGTGTGACCTTCGATTGTGACGTCTACCTCGTTGGATTCAAGCGCTTCGACGACGCGGTCGAGGGTCTCTTGCGATTCCTCGGAGATCTCTGCGCTTCCGGTGTTGAACTGGATTGGTTCAAAGGCCACGATCTGGTTCAGGCCAGCTTCGCGGGTGACCAGAACGCTGTCGATGGTGTGCACGATGCCGTTCTCGCCAACTTGATCGGCGGCGGTCACTCGAGTTGAACCATTGATGACCAGCTCGCCGCGGATGTCCTCGATGAGAATACTCTCGCCTTGCAGGGTGGGAACTTCGAGCGAGCCGCCTGCGTCGCGGACTGCCGCAGCGATATCTTCGGCGGTCAGCGTGCCTTCGATGACGTGATACGTCAGCGTGTTCGGAGCTTCGCTGCGGCGCAGGAGACGCTCACGGCGTACGTCGCTCATGTCGAGTAAAGCGCTATTCGAGGGTGCTAACACGGTGAATGGACCCTCGGCCTCGAGGGTGCGAGTGAGGCCGGCTGCGTCGATGGCATCGGAAATACCGCTGAGTTGCGCGTTATTGCCAATTACGCCTACGACGGAGTCGAGTTCGACGATGGGCTCTGGCTCTGGCTCTGGCTCGGGTTCTGGTTCGGGCTCGGGCTCTGGTTCGGGTTCGGGTTCGGGCTCGGGCTCTGGCTCTGGTTCGGGCTCGGGCTCTGGTTCGGGCTCTGGCTCTGCGTCGACGTCGTCGCCATCATGATCGTCGCCGTCGCCGTCGCTGTCGTCATCGGCATGGGACTCGTCGGCGTCATCGTCGGCGGCTACGACTTCTTCGGTTTGAGCCACCGCAGCGACGCGGTGTCCGGCCAGGCCATCGTCATCTTGGATGAACCACCAGATGACCACCATCAATATTGCGGCGAGTACGCCCAACACCAGAATGAAAAAGCCCGTATCTTCGTCTTCCACGATTCTCTTGTCCTCGAAGCAATTCTGGGTCGAATCGGCCGATTGACCCGACCGAAATCTAGCGGACCGAGCTGCAAAATCATTGAAGTAGCAACAGCCTTCGAATTCGGTTCGGATTCGCGAAACGTTGAGAGATACTGTCGGGGTTGATCTTGACGGCGCCCATCTGGGGCGCCGTCGTTGTGTGAGGAGTCTCATGTCTGACCGTTTCGCCGATGTCGAAGCCGTCCGTTCCGGATTGAGTGGAGTTGACTACCTGGCAGATGACGGCATCTCCAGCGTCGTTTATCTAGCTGACCGCCTTGGCAAGCCTGTGCTTGTCGAGGGACCGGCCGGTACGGGCAAAACTCAGCTGGCGAAAAGCGTGGCCGAGATGCTCGGCGCCCGACTGATTCGATTGCAGTGCTACGAGGGACTCGACGAGTCCAAGGCGTTGTATGAATGGAACTACAAGAAGCAGCTGTTGCGCATTCAGTCAGAGCGCGATGCCGACTGGGGCACGATTGAAGATGACATCTTCTCCGAAGAGTTTCTGTTGACCCGTCCGCTTCTCGAAGCCATCACCTGCGAAGACCCGGTTGTGTTGCTGATTGACGAAGTCGATCGTGTCGAAGTTGAGACCGAGGCTCTGCTGCTTGAGATCTTGAGCGACTATCAGGTCTCGATACCTGAGCTGGGCACGATTACCGCCAAGCAGATACCTCTGGTATTTCTGACGTCGAACAACACCCGTGAGCTGTCTGAAGCGCTCAAGCGGCGTGCCCTGTATATGCATCTCGACTATCCCGAACTTGAACGTGAGCGCGAGATCGTGCAGACCAAGGTTCCGGATATCACCGCAAATCTGGCTGATCAGGTCGCCCGCATCGTGCGCACAGTGCGCAACCTTGACCTGCGCAAGGCCCCGTCGGTTTCTGAGACCCTCGACTGGGCTCGCACGCTCGTTCTGCTTGGCGTTGAACATGTCGACGCGGAGACGGCGATCGAGACGGCGAACGTCTTACTCAAGTACCGCACCGACATCGAAAAGGCCACCAAAGAATTCGCTTCGAACGACGAAGCTTTCACGACTCCGGCCTGATCGATGACCGACCTTGTGCCATCTGATGCGATGGCTGATCCGCTGCTCGATTTGATGGGTGGCTTCATTCAGCAGCTTCGACAAGCAGGTCTGCCGGTGAGCCTCACCGAGAATCTTGATGCAATGAACGCAGTTCGAGAGATTCCGATTGGTGATCGCACCTCGTTCAAATGGGCACTCGGGTCGACCCTCGTCAAGAACCATCAGCATTGGCCTGCCTTCGAGACGGTATTCGAGGTCTACTTCTCGCTGAGAGGCGCCGAGTACTCGCTCACCGATGATGATTCCGATGCCACTGACGACGACACATCGGCAGAGGGCGACGAGCAGAACGAAGGCGGCGGACAAGAGCAAGGCGGCGGTGGCGGCGATGCCATGTCCAACGAAGACCTCGCCGAAATGCTCTATCAGGCGCTGATGCGCGAAGACCAGACGCTGCAACGCGCCGTGGCACGTCAAGCCGTGCAGCGGTTTGCGGGCATGGAACCGGGCCGTCCCGTCGGTGGCACCTACTACCTCTATCGCACGCTACGTAACCTCGACCTCGACGCTGTACTCGAGCGCCTGCTCGAAGCAGACAAGCAAGAAAACGGCGGTCAGAGCAAGCTCGACGAGCGCCTCGCTCGTGACGAATATGAATCACGCGTCGAGAAGATGAAGTCAGAGATCGAAGCTGAAATTCGACGGCGCCTCGTCGCTGACCGGGGAGTCGAGGCCATGGCTAAGACGCTGCGTAAACCGCTCCCCGAAGATCTCGATTTCATGCATGCGACGCGCGATGAGATGGAGTCGCTGCGCAAGGCGATCTACCCGCTGACTCGCAAACTCGCGATTCGTTTGGCGCGTAAGCGCCGCCACAAGAACAAGGGCGGGCTTGATTTTCGCAACACGATTCGCCGCTCGCTGAGTTATGGCGGCGTGCCGGCTGAGCCACGGTTCAAGCATCCTCGACCGGCCAAACCCGAGATTGTCGTCATTGCTGACATCAGCGGTTCGGTGGCAGCGTTCGCCCGGTTCACGCTCCATCTCGTCTACGCAATGAGCAGCCAGTTCTCTAAGGTTCGAGCTTTTGTGTTTATTGATGGGCTCGACGAGGTAACCAAGTTCTTTGATGGGGGCGATGACATCACTGCTGCGGTGCATCGCGTCAATACCGAAGCTGATGTGGTGTGGGTCGATGGGCACAGCGATTACGGGCACGCGTTTGAGGTGTTCGAAAAGAACTACATGAATGCGATCACGCCAAAGACCACGGTCATGATTCTGGGCGATGCGCGTAACAACTACCACGCGGCGCAAAGCTGGATCATTCAAGAGATGAAACGCAACGCCAAGCAGGTGTTCTGGCTCAACCCTGAGCCAGGTAGCTACTGGGACACCGGCGATTCGATCGTGAGCGAGTACGGGCAGTACTGCGATGGTTTGTTCGAAGTTCGTAATTTGCGCCAACTCGAAACGTTCATCGAGGCGGTGCTGTAGCTGCACAGTTCGTGTGCTGCGGCATCAGCTGAGTTGTGTCATCCAGCCGAGAGTGTCTTCGGGCGTGGCGCCGCTTGGGCGGTATTCGGCGCCGATTGGACGCGTCCACCCCAGTTGGTGCAGACGATTGAACAGTTCGCTGTAGTTCGGCGTTCCTCGGTTCGGCTCTGACCGGCCGGGAACCGACGCGAGCTGGACGTGGCCGATGGTGGCGACGATCTCGTCGAGCCGGTCAAAAACAGCGGGTTCGGTGATCTGAGCGTGGTAGCAGTCGAACAGAAGCCGCAGATTTGGGCGGTCCACCGCTTCGATGACGCCGATCGCATCGTCGACAGTTTGCAGGTAGTAGCCCGGCGTGTCGACGGCGTTGAGCGGCTCGATCAGCACCTGTATGTCATGGTCGGCGGCCTTGGTGCAGGCATATCGCAGATTGGCGAAGAACGCGAGAAACCCATCGGTCGTCTGTGGCGTGATGCCCGCGAGAACATGTATTGACTCGGCAGCAATTTTTGACGCGTAGTTGAGAGCTTCATCGATTGCGAGGCGCGCTTCGATTTCGCGACCGGGAATCGCTGCGTGACCTGCTTCTCCAGCTGCGCCGGGCCGGGTATTAATTGAGAGCATTGGTAGCTGCGTGTCACGCAGGGCTCGAGCGACTTCGGCGTGCGGCTGGTCATAGGGCCAGTGGCATTCGACCGCGGCGAACCCAGCGGCGGCTGCTCGGTGGATTGCGTCAGCGAGAGGGATGTCGTTCCAAAGCAAGCCCAAATTGGCGCTGAACGTCGTCACAGCTGGTGACCCGATCTCAGAATCGTCTGTGTCGCAGTCGCTAGTCCCATTGGGTTGGTTTCTGACGGAGTTTCTTGGTTTGCGAGTCTCGCCGTTTGCCCTCAACCCGGCGGCGCTGCGAGTTGCGACTGGGGCGAGTCTTGCGACGCTTCTTCTGCGTGGCGAGGGCTTCGATGATTTTCTCGGTCAAGCGCTCGGCAGCGGTATCTCGGTTGCGGAGTTGCGAGCGCGACTCGGCAACGTCGACTCGGGCGACGGAGCCGAGTCGGGCGATCAGCCTCGAGCGCCGATCTTCGGTGAGTACGACCGACTCGCTGATGTCCCAGCTGAGCTGCACGCGGGTGCTCGACTTGTTTGCGTGTTGGCCGCCTGGACCGCCCGAGGTCGTGTACTGCCAGTCGAGTTCTGAGTCAGGGATCACGAAGTGGGCTGGCACGATGATGGGCATGGTGGGCTCGCTCCGTTCGGTCGGGCGCCGGCACTGGCCAGGGTAGGCATGACAGAGACCCCGTCGACGGGTCATATACCCAAAGTCGCTCGTCGTCGTCGTTACCTAGCTCGAACCTTTGTGGCCGTCCCGTTTTCGGGGCTGGTTCTGCGAGAATACGCGGATGAACATCGTTGGAATCGTTGGAAGCTTGAGAGCCGGCTCTGTCAATGCAGCAACAGCGCGAGCAGCATTAACCCAGACGGCGGCGGGCGTGGACCTTGTGCTTCACGATGTGGGCGACTTGCCGTTATACAACGGCGACGTCGAGTCGGTGGGCCTGCCGGCCAGCGTGGTCGCGTTGCATGACAAGGCCGCATCGTCAGATGGTCTGATGTTCTTCTCGCCAGAGTACAACGGGTCGTTTCCTGCGGTCACCAAGAACGTCGTCGACTGGTTGAGCCGCCCGCCTGTCAGCTGGGAGGGCAAGGGCCTGTCTATGGTCGTCACGACCCCGGGTCCTCGGGCTGGGGAGAGCTTCCGAAGTCACTTCGACGCGATCATGGCGTACCAGCCGGTCAAGCTGCTTGCATCAATTGGTATTGGCGACTATCGCAGCAAGCTTGACGATGATGGCGCCATGGTCGACCCGGCGTCGTTGGAGCTGCTCGCTGCGCATCTGGCCGGGTTCGCCGCCGTTTGTGCCGCTGATTGACCCGGCACCCAACGATGCTGGTGCTGGTTGTCAGTCGTCGAGATCGTCGAAACCGTCGAGCCCGTAGTCCTCGGCGTCTAGCTCGATGAGCGTCGCCGAGATACCGATCTGGTTATCTGCATCGTTGGGGTCTTCAGACACGATCAACAGGTCGACTCGATCGTCGCTGAGCACGGGGTACTTTTGGGTGTCCGCGTCGAGGTTCGTGACTTCATAGCGGGTAACAGCGACGGTGCCGCTCTGACTGTCGAGCACCGTCTCGACCTCGACGACATCGCCGAGTTTGATCTTGGCCAGGTCTCGAAGAGGACCGTTAGGCCCTGTCCGGCGGCCAACGATCACCCGCCGGCCACGCAGGTCGCTGGATTGAAAAGCGAAGCCGTCGCTGAGCTGTTGGTCTACCGAAACTGGTGTATCGATGCCTGCTGCTTCGACCCGCAAGCGTGCGGGCATGTCGGGGGCGTTCCGGGAAATCACCTTGAGCACGCCTGGTGCGGATCGCAGCTCGGCGATTTCAGGTTCAGTCAACGGGTCGTCGAGCTCAACGCGGAAGCTGGAGGGCATGTCAGCTACGTCGACCACACTGATAACGGTGTCATCGTCGCCAAATATCTCATGGAACTCGTCGTAGGCACTTTGTTGGTCGACATAGGTCCATGTCAATGCATTGTCGTTTCGAGCGACGAGCCGCTCAACACGTGCTCGTACAGCCGCAATGGCTGCCTCGACGACGTCGGGCTCCATGAACACGATCAGCGAGGTGTCGCGGCAGCCGGAGCAGGCTGGCACGTCTTGGGTCGTTTCGAGGGAGCCCGGCGACCGATCGCCGAGTTCCTCGCAGATTGGGAACGGTTGTCCCGCTTGCTCGTCACGCAGGGCA
>CALKPY010000019.1 GCA_937991435.1 uncultured Acidimicrobiales bacterium | reverse complement strand
TGACCATCAACCTGATTCGTCACTACGACGGAGAGATCTTCGAGCTGACCCTCTATGCCGACCCGCCGGTCAATGCGACCGGGGCAGGCAACCTTGACGACATCATGCGCGCCGCAGCTAGACATTGGGAACAAGCGGTCAATGACGACGTCACCATTGACTTGCACTACGGCTGGCATGCGAAGCCAGAGGGCAACAATAATTTGGGCGGCGCGGGCCCACTAGAGATTTCGGAAGACGGCACGACAGTAACGGCCAAGTTGTTCCTGAATCGCACCTACCCGAACTGGTGGCTCGATTCGACGCCAGAGACTGCCGAAGAGTTTGCAGCTTTCGTGCAGATTACAGATGATCTGGGTGGCGGTGATCTGGTGGTTTCAAATAGCGCAGCAGCGCTGCCGGGCGAGGCGCAAGGTCGAATTGATGCAGTGACGGTCGCGATTCACGAACTGGGCCATGTTGTTGGTCATGCCGCGCTGTATCCCAATTACCTCAACGCCACAGGCTCGTCCGTCGACTCGGGGTATATCGGTGAGTTGACCGTGCCGCCGCCGTACCAGTTTGACGGCACTGTGGTGCCGACTCTGTATTCGCATCCGAACATGTCTGGACCCGTGATGAGCGGATCGGGAATCAGCGGTTCACGTCGTCGCGTGCTTTCTGATGTCGATATTTTGATGGCAGCGGTTATTGCCGAGTACGACTCGGTCAATCTGTTTGGCGACCCGCCAATTGTCACCCAGGGGTTTGCCGGTGATGTCAACTGTGATGGAAGCATTACCGTCGCAGATGTTGCGAAGGCAATGAGTGCCTCGGTTGGTCTTGTCGCCGAGGTTGGTGCATGTCCGCTCGAGAACCCGACCGTGGAGTTCAACGGAGTAGCGGCTGATCTGAATGGTGATGGTTTCGTTACCGTCGTCGACGTGTCGTTGTTGATGCAATGCGTGGTGGGTTTGCCAGAAGCAATCTGCTGATGGCTGGAGTCGCTTCAGGTCGACGAAACGTGATTGATACCTAGCAACGAGCTCAGCGTCGAAAAGCGAAAACTCCCCGCCGTAGCGGGGAGTTTGGCTTAGCGCGCTCGGAGGGACTTGACCCCCCAACTCTCTGATCCGTATTCGCTGCAAGGGGTGCAGGCGACACCGAGCATCACACTCGGAACCCCACCACCAAATGGGACTCTGTCAGATCCGAAAAGTGACTAACCAGTTTCGGCTGGTGGACCTGCTTGTAAAACAATGAAACCCGTCCCATCGGGCTGAGTTGAGAGTGGGCGAGGTGACACACCGCACCGACTAGTCAGAACTTTATGTCACTTTATTGTTCCTAAATGTGTATGATTTATTCTGTAAATAGTTCCAGGTCGGTCCCGAGAGGTGTGAGATGGCTGCTGACGTGATGTCCGCCAAGGAGGCCGCTGAATATCTAGGGGTAACGACTCGCCGGATCCGGCAGATGCTTAACACCGGCTCTATTCACGCGGTGCGCGATGAACCAATCCTGCTCAGTCGTCTCGACGTCGAGCACGTGGCCCACGTGCACCCAGATTCGCCCGGGCGCCCGGTCATGGCATCGAAAGCATGGGATGAGATCTCGGCATTTCGACTGGACAATTTCGCCAATGAGACGGTGTTGGATAGCTGGCGTCGCAAGATGCGACCTCGGGCCGACTGGCAACGCTTCCGAGTCCATCGGTCGGTGTTGCGCGATCTAATCGAGTCTCCATTGTTGGTGGCTTCGGGGTTGCGGGCGGCAGCCAATTATGGCGTGCCAGTTGAGCCTGATGAGAGGCGGTTCGTTGGCTACGTTGCGGCGAGTGATCTTGACCAGGTCCCTGTCGGGCTGCCGGTTAGGGGTGGCGACAGCTGGAACGTCGAGCTCGGGGTGGTGGCGGACAGCTCCTGGCGGTTTGGCCGATCGGCGAGCTTCGTAGATCCCGTTACGGCCTGGCTTGATCTCGAAGATCATCGTCACAGATCGGCTCAGCTGATGCTGGAGGTTGTCCTTGGCTCGCGAGATTGATCTGTCGTCAGACGTGCTGTTGGCTGGTCACAACGGAGCGTTGGACACGCTTCGATCCATATCGAGAATGATCCCACAGTCGGACTGGTGCGTGATCGGTGGGCTCATGACGTACTTGGTGTTGAGAGAACACTCGGTTGGGCTGACTTCTCGGGCATCGCAAACCAAAGACGCTGATGTAGTGGTCGAGGTAGCGGCACGGTCCGGCAAGGCCGTGGTGCATGGTCTCGTGACGATGGGGTTCAAACAGCTTGAGCGTTTCTTCGATCAGACCGAGGGGCAAGCGCGGTATCACATGGGGACAACGTTGATTGATGTCCTTGCGCCTGATGACGCAAATGAGGCGGATCTGTTGTTGAGCGAGGACACTGTGACACTGGCAGCGCCGGGTGGGCGGAGAGCGCTTGAGGTAGCGACACCTGTGACCATCTTGTACCGCTCCGATGGTTTGGCGGAGTTTCGTGTTCCTACCATCGGACACGCTGTGGTCATCAAAGCTGCTGCGGTACTCGACCAGCGAACGGCGGAACAAGGTCGCCACTTGAACGATGTGGTCGAAATGCTTGGAGCGCTCGATGACCCAACAATCTGGGGTGCGGCGATGACCGAGTACGACCGGGACTTGCTGCAGCGTATATCGCCTCAGGTTGAGGCATCAGGCGACCTCGAGTCGATTACGGCGCTCGAACTGCTCGTTCGCTCGATCCCTTAACTCTTGGAACGCTTGTGACCACCATGTGACCAACGGGCGATTCTGGCCCTTGGCGCCGACCTCCCAAAAAGCAGAACTCCCCGCCGTAGCGGGGAGTTTGCCTAGCGCGCTCGGAGGGACTTGAACCCCCAACCTTCTGATCCGTAATCAGATGCTCTATCCAATTGAGCTACGAGCGCAGCGCCGCAAGGATAACCCGGTTCGGCTCAGGTAGCGCACGCGTAGAGCGCCGAAACGCGCAGAAGTTTTTCGCTCGGGCGCGACAACGGCCGGGCAATGCCCGGCCGTGTTGCGGAGAGGGGGGGATTCGAACCCCCGAACGAGTTGCCCCGTTACTTCCTTAGCAGGGAAGCGCCTTCAACCTGGCTCGGCCACCTCTCCCGTCGCCCCGATTACAAATGCAACCGTTGCGCCGCTGAGGCTAGCGCCACTCGTCGCCTACCCGCACGAGAATCGACAACGCGGTTGGGTTCTGGCTCGCTAACCTCGTCGACGGAAGGATGGCAGAGCGGACGATTGCGTTAGTCTTGAAAACTAATGGGCCTTCACGGGTCCCGGGGGTTCGAATCCCCCTCCTTCCGCCAAGCGATGTCATGTGACATCGAGCAAGCCCCGAACCGAAAGGTTCGGGGCTTTGTCATTGTCTAGGCACGCAGAGGCGTGCCGGCCAATCTCGCACCCGGTCTGGATGATCAACTTGGGCTACAACGGTGACGTGAGCAACAGCTGGTGGGGGCGGATTCAACACACGATGTTGGGCATCGCATGCGTTGTTGCAGCCACGGGTTGCGGGAGTGCGACAGACGAAACTGCCGGCAAGTTGAGCCCAGTCGAAAATTTGGTCGGGGTGAGCTTCGACAACCTTGATGAGCATCGTGACGAGGTATTTCGGGTGGCCAACGAGCACACCCGTCGTTGTATGACCGGCCGTGGATTTGAGTACGAAGTCACTCGAACGACTCGACACGACTACCCAGACGATGCGGGTCCTGGAACTTCGCTATGGAAGGACCGCTATGGATTCGGTGCCTCGACGACGCGGTTCCCGCAGCCGCTACTACCGGAGCCGCTCGTGGGAACTCCCGTGTCGATTCCCGATGGTCCAGGCGCACACGACCTCTATCTGCGCAGCCTCACCGACGGAGAACGAGCGGCCTATGACGCGGCTCTTATGGGCTCGGGCGAGCAAGCCATTCCGGGGTCAAGTTCCGCAGAGATCGAGCAGTATCTCGATTCATCTGACGGGTGCTCGATGATCGGGCACCGCAAGGCGGTTGAAGACCTGCCGTATCAGAGGCTCTTTGACCACTTCGGTGACGAAGTCTTTGACCTGTTTGCTCGTGCCGATAGTGATCCAAAGATGATCATCTATGAACAAGATCTGCGATCGTGCATGACGGGGCAAGGGTTCGCCTGGACCACATACCCGCAAGTTCTTTCTGAACTCAACGAGCGAGCAAACGCTTTCTCGCTTTCGGCGTCAGGGGCCGAGGGGCGAGGGTTCTGGCTTGATCCAAACCTCTTTGAGTCGTTGGGCGAACTACAACAACACGAACTCGAACTCGCTGAGGCGTTTCGAGAGTGCGAAGTGACTCTTGGCTCGCGAGCGGAGCTCCACCGCGAGGTGCGGCTCGCTTACGAGGTCGACTTTGTGAACGACAACCGATCGGCGCTAGCTGAGATCGGGCTCAGCTGACCCACGCCAACGAGCAATGGCGGCGTGATCGCGGTTTTCGTGTGACACTCGCGTATGACGCTTCCGGAGAACGAACCACGCATCGCGGTCTATCTCGACTACGAGAACCTGGCGATTGGAGCGCGTGACAACCTTGGCGCAGCATTTGACTTCGCAAATGTCGCCGACGCATTGGCAGAACGCGGTCGCGTGATCGTCAAACGGGCCTATGCCGACTGGAGCTATTTCGACGAAGACCGACGCATGCTCACCCGACACCAGGTCGAACTGATCGACATACCCCAGAAGATGGGCGGAAGCCGAAAGAACGCCGCTGATATCAAGATGGCGATCGACGCCGTCGAGATGGCACTTGATCGCACCTACATTTCAACGTTTGTGATCTGTACCGGCGACAGTGATCTCAGCCCGCTGGTGCACAAGCTGCGAGAGTTCGATCGCAGTGTTATTGGCGTTGGGGTGCGCGGGTCGACATCGAAGTTGTTGCCGCCGGCCTGTGACGAGTTTTTGTTCTACGACAACCTTGTCATCACGCCCGACAGCAACCGAAGCTCAGCGGCTTCGTCGACCAGTGGTGTCGAAACGGTGATGATGACATTGACTGGGCTCGAAGCATCGAGCGGTTCGGTGAGGGCATCGACCCTCAAGCGGGCTGTACTACGCAAGAACCCGACTTTTAGCGAAACCGATCTTGGCTTCCGTAGCTTTGGGGCTCTGCTCGCCGATCTGGCGAAGCAGGGGCACGTATCGCTCGAAGGGTCAGGAGATCCGACGGTGTCGATTTCGGGCACCGGTGCCATTGACAAGGTCGATCAGCTACTCGTCGAGATCGTGCGAGACGCGGGATCGGTGCCGTACACGGGTCTCAAAGATGCACTGCGCAAACGCGACAGCGGTTTCTCAGAACGAGCCCTAGGGTTTCGCAACTTCGGAAGTTTCGTGCGAGCCGCCGAAGCACGCAACCTGATCAAAGTCACCGGCAAAGACGACGAGCGCGTCGTCAAGCCCGCAGCTAGCAAGCGTGGCGGTCGCCGCCGCTGAGTGTCGCCTGGTCGCCGGATTGGCTTCGCTGCCGGTGCCCTGCGAGGCTGCGCATATGACCGAACGTGCAATCTCGCGATTTCCAGTGCCAGCACTTGATGAGCTTCCTGACGACATACGGGAAGTAATCGAAGGCGTGCAGCAGAAATCGGGTTTCATTCCGAATGTGTTCCTCGCGTTGGCGCATCGGCCAGCAGAGTTCCGCGCCTTCTTTGCCGCCCATGACGCGCTCATGGACAGCAGCGAAGGGTTGACCAAGGCCGAACGGGAAATGATCGTCGTAGCTACGAGTGCGGTGAACGACTGTTTGTATTGCGTGATCGCGCACGGCGCGATTCTGCGTATTAGGGCCAAAGACCCGCTCATCGCTGATCAGCTGGCCGCGAATCCGTTCAAGGCTGACCTAGACGAGCGGCAGCGCAACATCGTCGAATTCGCCCTGCGCATGGTCGACGATTCGGCTTCGATCACCGACGCGGATCTCGATGTAATGCGAACCAAGGGATTCACTGACGATGAGATCTGGGACATTGGTGCCATCACCGCGTTCTTTGCTATGTCGAATCGGTTGGCGAACCTGACGTCGATGCGCCCAAACGACGAGTTCTATGCGATGGCTCGCTAGTCCGTCGACGTCGACGACAACGGTTCAGGGCGTTAGTCAACCGCGAACTCGGTGTTTGTAGCGCGGGTATACAAGAGCACCCCGAGTCCGCTGATTGCCCACCAGAGCAAACCAACTCCGCAGCCGTGCAGGATCAGGAAAGCGAGTCTTCGAACAAACTCCCCGCTGTCAAGGCTTGCGAGCCCGATCGCGATGCTGGCAAGACCGGCGGCGATACCGACCAGAAGCGGCATGTTCTCGATGCGGTGGATCTGTGAATGTCGAAAAGCTAGAGCGTTGAATACGAGAAGCACGATCCAAAGGGCGATTGCCCACTTAAAGGGTCCGCTGATCAGATCGCGGTCGGCGGCATCGATGGGGCGCGCTCGGCTTGCGGCGAACCAGAGAAGCATCAGGCTGGCGATGACGATGCCGCACTGGCGGGCAGCGATCGATAGTGGGGTGCTCACGGCCGCCCCGGATGCGAATGCAGATAAGGGGGATCGGCCATAATCGTCTGCGCGCGTCGGCGCTGGCTGCCGATGGTTAACGTCATGGTCGGTCCAGTTGTCGCTCACGGATGAAACGCTACCTGACCGTGAAACGGTCGGCTGTTGCCTCAGTTGGTTTCGTCGGCGATCTGCGAGCGCAGCGAGTCAAGCCAGGTCTGGGCTGATGACCACGCGGCGTTGGCTTCGGCCCGAATCGCTGACGAGCCATTGCCTGCAGTCGGGTAAGAACCAAGGAACTTCACCTCGGCCTGTTTGGCCATGATGTTCTTGAGGGCGTCGGCGATTACTTCGTCGGCGATGTGCCCGTCGAGATCCATGATGAAGCAGTAGTCGCCGAGGCCTTGTTTGGTCGGACGGCTTTCGAGCTTCGACAGATTGATCGAGCGAGCGGAGAATTCCTGCAATATCGACAAGAGCGAGCCGGGTCGGTCGTCGCGCTGGAAGATCACAATCGACGTTTTGTCGTTGCCCGTGATCCGGGGAACGCCTTTACGAGCGACGGTCACGAATCGTGTCTGATTGTCCGCGACGTCTTGAATATTGGCAGCCAAGCTGTTGAGGCCGAAGATTGACCCTGCGAGTTCGTTGCCGACGGCGACGACGGTTGGATCGCTGAGTTCTGCCGCTTGTGCCACCGCGTCGGCCGTCGAGTTGGCAGCGATCTGTTCGGCGTGAGGCAGGTTCGTGCGCAGCCACTGGCGGCATTGAGCAATAGCGTGCGGAAACGACAAGACCTTGGTGACCCGGCTGATGTCGGTCGAGGCCAGCCCCAAAAGGTGCATCGATATTGGAATCACGATTTCTTGTTGAATCAGTAATTCTGACGAGAACGCAAGCGTGTCAATGGTGGCGTTGACGGTCCCTTCGATGCTGTTCTCAATCGCGCAGAATCCGAGATCAAGTTCGCCAGCTTCGACGGCATTGAGCACCGCCGGCATTGACGTGAATAACTGCCGATCGCACGTCGCCAGAGTGGTGTCTGACAACAGCGCCTGCTCGGTGAAGGTGCCGTGGGGCCCGAGATAGCCAATGGTTCGGGCGGAAGCAGACACACGCGCAGGATAGTGAGTTGGCGTGGGGCTCAAGTCCGCATTCCGATTCGCGGGGGTCGTTCGACGGACCAGAGCGGGGTTTGCGTGATGGTTTCGGTTTGCGGCGGGTCGTTTCCGTACCATGGCGACATGTCGAGCTTGTATTTTCGTCAGTTGTTGTCGGGCCGGGATTTCGCGGTTGATGATCCCATTGCTCGTCAGATGCGCAACTTCGCCTATCTGATCGGTGATCACGACACGGGCGAGGCGGTTGTTGTCGACCCCGCCTACAACGTTGATGACCTGATCGCAATCGCCGACGCAGATGGGATGAAGCTGACCGGAGCGCTCGCCACCCACTATCACGCTGATCACGTTGGCGGATCCATGATGGGCCACAAGCTTGTTGGCATCGCCGAACTGCTCGATGCGGTCCAGGTTCCTGTACATGTTCAGGCCGCCGAAGTGGAGTTCGTGCGCAAGGTCACCGGCGTTTCAGATGCCGACCTTGCAATCCACGACGGCAGCGACACCATCACGGTTGGCGATATTCCAATCGAACTTATTCACACGCCCGGACACACTCCGGGCAGCCAGACCTTTCTTGTAGATAATCATTTTCTCGGCGGCGACACGCTCTTCCTCGAGGGGTGCGGCCGCACCGATCTACCCGGTGGCGACCCCGCCGAGCTCTACACGACCCTTACGCAACGCTTGGCGCACGTGCCCGACGAAGCGGTGCTGTTTCCGGGCCACCTGTACTCGGCCGAGCCGTGTCAGTCGATGGCCGAGACCCGGCAACACAATTATGTCTTTGCACCAAAATCAGCCGAACAATGGCTGATGATGTTCGGCAACAACTAAGTCGAGCCCATGCGCTGGGTCGTTGTGGCTACTGGGAGCGTCACGTTCGGTGGTCGATTTGGCTTGTGCGCTCAGGATCGCAAATTAGGTGTTGGGCCGAACGACCTACGTGCCGGATCGCTGAACCGAGTGTGGGTACTTCCGCCCATTTGAGTAGGGCAATTGCGACTGCAGAATGAGGGTGTCGAAAGGACACTCGTGGCTCTTGAAGCGCTCACCCAACCTATTGCAGGCGACTGCCAACTTCATGACGATCGGTGCGTGGTTCACGGCGTCTCAGCGCACGAGATTCGCCATCATGCCGCTCAGGTGATCGAGCTTCGAAGCCGAGTTGCGCAACTTGAACATGCACTTGCCAAAGCCAGTGCTGATTCGATTCGTTCAGTTCCGTTGCACGGCGACCATGCAGTCTCACCGGCGACCGGCGTCAGTGGTTCTCGCGATCTGAGCTTGCTTCCACCGCCTCCGCCTGTGCCAACGGTTGTCGATGACGACCCGTTCGAAGAGGGTTGGACCGGCGAAAACGCATCGTTCGAAGAACGCATCGCGGCCCGATTGTTCTTTCAAGAAGACGCAGTTGACGAGCGCTCGCGACGCTGGTTTCTCGACAGCAAATAGGTTCCCTGGCGTCGCAGAATCACGCGACGCAAACCATGAAAATCTCACGCGGCGCGTTCGGCGATGTGCCAAGCGTGTCGAATGCCGTCTCTTCGCGCGGAAGTTTGCTTAACTGTGGTGCACATAGCGGTCGCCGGCGTGGTCGACCCCTGCACTATTTGGAGGGTCCTATGGATCTGAGCAAACTTTCACCAAACAACATGATGGCTGGCGGCGGTGGTCTTTTGGCACTCATCAGCACGATCCTGCCGTGGTACGGCGTCGACGACGCCGGAGTATCGGTCAGTTCCAATGCATGGGGCAGCGGTTTCTTGGGCTGGTTCGGAGCATTGCTAGTCTTCGCTGGCGGGCTTCTCATCGTGCTTGACCGTCTTGACATCTTCAATGCGAAAGTTGCTGGCTTGGCCGTGCAGCAGTTGGCAATGGTCGTGGCCGGACTCGGTTTCGTTCTGATTCTTCTCAAGCTTCTCACCGACAACAGCCTCACCAAGTACGGCATCTTCGCTGGCTTGATCGGTGGCGCAATCGCAACTGCTGGCGCATTCTTGTCTGGCAAAGATGCCGGCGTGGGTCTGCCTACGGCTGACAATTTCAAGGGCCCTGGCACGACCGGTGGCGCTCGTCGCGTTTGATCCACCACTGCGACGTCACCGTCGCGTAGGTTGACATGTACATCAGGTGGTTGGGTCTCGTCGGACCCGACCACCTGTTGCCTTTTTGCTGGGCGTTGCGGGCGACGATGGAGTAGCCGTGTGCGTCACCCTTGGCCGAGACCACGCTGGTGTGAGTCGATTCGTGCTGAGCCAACATCGGCGACAGCGCCGGCTTGTCGACCTCGAGAGAATGCAGCGCCGTCAATTCGGGCGCTGCTGCGCCGGGCGCGACTGATGTCAAACGTGTCGACTAGGTAGCGATCAACGGCATCAGATACCAAAGCGAGCGCGTCGCGCGCTGCCGGGCGCATTGGTGTTTCGGCCTGATGCTGGCGATTCGCCGAGCGGAGTCGCTTATCGACCTCGACCGCGAACCCTCGCAAGAAACTTCGGCGTTGCACGACGGGGGTCTCGGGGCTGCGCGACGTGTCGATAGAAGCCATGCGGGTGACTGCTTGGACTTCGAGTGAAGTGGCCAGCAGATGCACGAGTTCGCGATCTTGCTTGCGCCCGATGAGCGACAGCTCCTGCACCCGGTTGCTGCGATAGGTGGTCTGGGTGAGGACCTCGCATCGATTCGCTCGGGCCGAAGCCCCCCATATATGGGCCCGTTCTCGCGTGTATGACCCGGTCATCGGCACCTGGTCGTGGCCGATGCTCGATGGGTCTGCTCCTACAAGCAGGGCTTGATCGATCGCGTGCTGAGAGATCAGCTGCTGGGCCTTGGCCATAAAAGCGTCAGCCTCGGCGGGAAATGGTGAAGATTCGGCCTTGGCGATGAGCGCTCGAACTCGCTCGATGATGTCATGCACGATGGCTGGGCTTCCTGCACAAGTGAGTGCGTTGCAAGCAGTGGAGAAGCGGTTACCGAAACCGTAGACCGATGCTGTGACAACGCACGATTGGTGGATCAGGCTTGGGAGCGGTCTGCCGCGATCTGGTCAGCCATTGTGATCAATGTTTGGCCACGAAATTCCTGCATCGCACGTGCGTACGACGGCGCATGTAACCCCGCCAGCGCGACTGCCTCGGCTATCGCGGTGTCAAGGACCTGGTCGGGAGCAACCGCCATATCGAGGAAGCCGACATCAACAGCAGTGGTTGCATCGGTGATGCGGGCATTTGCAATGGCGCGTTGCAGGTGCCGTTTGCTCAGGCGTTCGCGAGCGATGGTGTTGGCCCACTCAGGAAGCGTCATGGCGATTGCAACCTCGTTGAGGCCGATTTTGAATGGTCCTTGTGCCCCGACACGGATGTCAGCGCCGAGCAGCATCAACGCTCCGGCTGCCAGCGCGTGGCCAGTACAGGCAGCCACGATTGGCACCCGGGCTCCGTAGATATGTCGCACGAGTTCGCCGCCGTCGGCGACAAGGTTGATCACCGCGGCGGCATCGCCTGCTCGCATCACGTTCAGGTCGAAGCCGCCTGAGAAGCGCCCTTCGCGGCCAACCAAGACGGCGGCGACGCACGCTGGGTCAGCTTCGGCTCCGGTGATCGCGCCACGGATCGCCTCGATCATCGAAACCGACAAGGCGTTGGCCTTGCCATCGTCGAGCGAAATGACGGTGACCTTGCGGCCGTTTTCGTCATCTGGCACATCTACGTGGGACACCGACACTTGTTCAGACATGAGTGCAACTGTGCCAGCTGAGACTCGTTGCGGCCAACCGAGGTTGCGGCACCGACCCCAGCCTCGGCATCTCGGTTGGAGCGTCGAGATACGCGCGTCGTCGGATTTTTGGAGGAAGGTATGGTGATGCATGGGGAAAACTGGACATGTGGTGATGCTGTTGGCATGTCTCGCCGTAGCCATCGGTGCATGCTCATCAGATACAAGCTCTTCAGGTGAGGATGCCGGTCTCGGAAGCACGGCTGTGGAGCCGGAAATCACCGTCGCAGCGCCCGAGAGCGCGACCGTCGAACCTGAAATGACCGTCGCACCGGCCGAGACTACGATCGCGCAGCCGACAATCACCGTTGTGCCGGCGGCGCAGCCGCCGAGGCTGAAGTCTGGCTCTTCTCTAGGAGTCGCACAGGTCACGTGGCTGACTGCCGACATCTTGGAATCGCCATGCGGTTTTGGATCGCAGATTCCTGTCGTCGAATCCTCAGCGTTTGCGCCTCGGCAGAAGCCACTTGGCCTCGTCGGTCAAAGTGGTGCGACCGTGTGTTGGCTCGATCTCGACACGGCAGAAGTTCTCACATCGACCATCACGGGCGGCGATTGGGATTTGGTCGCGAGCATCGAACCAAATGCCGGCTTCGTGACCGCCTCGCGATTGGAATCGAGTGCTACAGACGACAACCGGTGGGACGTGACGTTCCAATACCACGACGGGCGGGTTGAGAACTACGTGTATGAGGGACAGCTCCCCGAGCTGACCAACAGTGACGTCGGATTTTGGGACGGTGGATTCGTGTCGATCAACCGGTCCTCGGTGTCGACCCTTAACCTCGCCACGAACCAAGGGGTCGATTTCGACACCGCCGATTGGCCACTGGTTGTCGACGGATCCGAGCTGAGCTATCTGGAACCCGACGGCTCGGTGCGATGGACGCGTAGCGTGCCCGACGCGGCTGGCGACGGATTCAACAGCGACATGCAAGTAGCTGAAACCTACCCATTGTTGACTTACGCCGCAGTCCTCGTGTCGTCAGAGGCTGGCGTGCTAGACGATCGTCGCTTCATCGACTACGGCAGCGGTGCCGAGCTGGACGGTCGTTCGCTCGTGTATCCATCAAAGAGTCGGTGCGCGAACGGCCTCTCATTCGAAGGACTCTGTCTTTCGTTAGCCAACGGATTCATCGGCGGAGCCGAGCAGGCGAGATCGAATACCGAACTGCTGGAAGACACATCCGAGAGGCTGATCGACGCAAGTTGGTCACTCGATATCACCCGTCTCGGCACCTGCTCGAAACCATCGGTTGTAGGACGCTCCGCAGCCCTCGTGCGATGTGATGCGGGAGCACTCTTTCTTCAGGCGACCGATCAACCAGCGGTCCAGCCTGGTGACTCAATCACCGCAGAACAGACACCTGGTTCCCGGGGCAAGATCACTATGGCTCGCGCTGACTGGACTACGGGTTACGTGCAGGCTGAGATCTACAAGCTATTGCTTGAAGAACTCGGCTACGAGGTGTCGGAGCCTTCAGAGCTCGAACTCAGCTCATCGATCGCGTACATCGCGATGTCGCAAGGCGAAATCGACTTTTGGGCGAACAGCTGGTATCCCATTCACCTGCGCTGGCTTGAGGCTGATCGGCCCGACGGATCAAGGGTCGGCGATCATCTGACCCGAGTTGGGAACGAGATGGTTGCTGGCGGCCTGCAGGGGTTCTTGATCACCAAATCAGTTGCCGAAGCCTATGGCATCACGACCCTTGATCAGCTCTTCGGCGATCCTGAATTGTCTGCGCTCTTTGACCAGGACGGCGATGGTCAAGCCGAGATGTACGGCTGCCCCGAGAGCTGGACATGTGACAACATCATCACCGAAATGGCGTGCCAGTTCGATTGGCCAGTAACCCAGATCCAAGCTGGTTACGACACGATGATTGCTGAAGCGACTGATCTCGCCAACGCCGGCGAGCCGATGGTTATCTACACCTGGACGCCCAGTATCTACATCACCAAGCTCATTCCGGGCGACAACGTGATGTGGATCAGCGTCGAAGATGATGTCACCGACGTGAACTGCTCAGACCAGCGAAACGGCGAAGATTATGCACAGCCCAACGCGGTTGCTGCGATCAACGGTGATAGCTGCCTGTCCAACTCAGATGGCGAGTGCAACCTCGGCTGGAGCACCGCTGACATCCAGGTAACGGCCAACTCGGAGTTCCTCGAAGCGAACCCAGTTGCTGCTGAGTTGTTTGACCAGGTCGTGCTGCCGCTTATTGACATCTCGCTCGCGAACGCTGAACAGGACGCGTCGGACGGCAGCGTTGAAGCGATCGCCAGCATCGCGGAGCGCTGGGTTGAAGCCAATCGTGGGCTCGTTGACGGTTGGCTCGAGGCGGCACGTGCGGTTGAGTAGTTCTGCATTTCCGACCGCTGTGAGAAGCTAAATGCGGTGACCGCAACTGTGGGGAACGAGCCATAGTGTTCGAATGAGAACGACCGCTGGTTGGGTGATTGAGGAGGTGGTCTACGGTGGATAGACGTTGCAGAATTACGTGCCGAACCACTGGCGTTTTCGTGCTGTGGGCCGCTTTAATAGTCCTCTCTGGTTCAGTAATAGTCTTGGGTTGGACTGCCTCTGGCGACATTGGCGCAAGGCTCTATATGACAGGACTTGGCGCTGGTGGGATGTTGATGTACTCTGTGCCGTTCAAGGTCTGGTCCGCTGTAGTTACAGGTGACGCACTTGTGCCTGGCTTGCCCCGCTCGCGGCGGATGCTCCTTTCGGAGTTGGACAGAGTTGAGCGGGGACAGGGAGCTGACGCCGAGTTCTTGATGGCGGTGCTCCGAGATGGCAGCCAGGCACGTGTACTCAAAGCCTGCGGAGCCATCTTTATTAGTCCGCGTACGGTCACTCGGCTTCATGGCCCCGCGCTCAGGAAGATCGAAGCTGCGATAGAGGCCCGCAGGCTGTAACAACCGAACAGGAAACAACCGACGGCGACCACACTACGCCAAAACCGAAACACGGCCCGCCCTGCGGCGAACCATGTCCCTAACCGACCGAAACACTGTTGGGTTCCCGGTTGTGTAGTGCGCGAGGGGGGACTTGAACCCCCACATCCTTTCGGACACAGGCACCTGAAGCCTGCGCGTCTGCCAATTCCGCCACTCGCGCGTGGCGCTCAGCTAGTGAGCGGAGCACAACTCTAGCGAGGGCCGTTGAGAACGCGTTTCGGCATTCGGCTGGCGTGGGCTGCGACCATAAATCCGACCGGTCGAAGCGGACGCTCGGCGCCCTGCCAGCGCACTACTCTTTGGTGGTGGGATTGCGACGGTTCGAACACCGCCTTGAGCATTTGGTCGAAGGTACCTTCGCGCGCGTGTTCAAGAGCGGTCTGACGCCGCTAGAGATCGGCCGGCGCATCACCCGCGAGATAGACGCCAACCGCGCAGTCGGCGTTGACGGATCGATCACTGTTCCCAACCATTTCTGGGTGTATCTGTCGGCCGCAGACCACAGTCGTTTCAGCGAGGTCGAGACCACGCTGTCTGAGGAACTCGCGTCGGCCGCTCGAGAACACATTCGCGACGAAAAATATCGGGCGCTGGGACCTATCTCGATTTCGTTTGTCGAAGCCGACGCCTACCCCCAGGGAGCGTTCCAGGTTCAAGCCCAGTGGCGCGAAGGCGAAACAGGTCCAGGCACCGGTGTTCTTCGGCTTTCCGATGGCCGACGCATTGCCTTAGCGGTGTCTCCCTTCACCGTTGGGCGCATGGTCGGAAGCTCGATGGAACTCAACGACGTCAACGCCAGCCGCAACCACGCGGTGTTGACCGCGGGTCCTTCGGGGTGGATCGTCACCGATCTTTCGTCTACGAACGGCACCTTTGTGAACGGTTCTCGAATCGGCGAACATCAACTGCGAGATGGTGATCTTGTGGTGTTCGGGTCCACCCAGGCAACCTTCGAACTGACGTGACGGTCGGCGTCCACCTGTTCAGCACTACGCTCAAACCGCTGTGTCCGACCCTCTTTTGAACGTCATGAAGATCATGCTGCTAGCTGGTCTGTATTTGTTCTTCGTGCGCGTGCTGTGGTCGGTCTACAACGAGCTGCGCGATCCGAGGAGTCGCCCGCAGCGGATTCCGGCTCAGGTTCCAGCCGCCGCACCGGCACTGCAGCAACAAGCCCCAGCACCGCCACCAGCGCCGGCAGCTGTTGGTCGACCATCGGCTGATCGGGGGTCGCGCCGCACCGGTCGGCGTGCGGCCCGTGCGCCGGTACCGGCAGGTGCGCCGAGAAAAGCGACAACCGATGTCGCCGATGTAGTCGTTGGTCAGCTGATTGTTGTCGCTCCGCCTGCGTCGGCCGGTATGAGCTATGCGCTCGGAACAGAACTCACCGTGGGGCGGCGCTCTGATTGCGGAATCGCACTCGACGATGGGTATGTATCGCAGATGCACGCTCGCATTTTCATGAACGGAACTGACTTCTTTGTCGAGGACCTTCAGTCGCGAAACGGCACATTGCTCAATAGCCAGCGCCTGGTGGCGACGACGCAGTTGAAGCCGGGCGATCGCATCAGCTTTGGCGCGACTGTGGTGGAATTCTCATGAGCTTTGGTTTCCGTATCGGTGCCGCAACCGACGTCGGCGTGAAGCGCACCCTCAACCAGGACAGCTATGGCCTCTCAGAGCGACTCGCTGTGGTCGCCGACGGAATGGGCGGCCACCGTGGGGGCGAGGTTGCGAGCGCGATCGCAGTCAACGAGGTCCTCGACCGGTTCGTCGAGCCGACCATGCAAGCGCTTGTTTCCGGCGTCGAAGAAGCCAATCGCCTTATTCTCGATCACGGAGCCGCGAATCCTGAGCTGCGTGGCATGGGAACGACAGTTGTTGCCTTGGCCTGGGTCGCTCTTGAAGACGGCGTGGGTCTCGGTGTCATCAATATTGGTGACTCGCGCATGTATCGGCTGCAAGGCAAGGTTCTCGAGCAGCTCACCGAAGACCACAGCCTTGTCGAAGCGCTGGTTCGCGAAGGGCGCATCACAGCCGAAGAAGCGGAACTGCACCCGCAGCGCAACATCGTGACCCGCGCTCTGGGTGTGAGCGACGTGATTGAAATCGACGACTTCTATTTCACCCCGACGGTTGGCGATCGGTATCTGTTGTGTAGCGACGGGTTGTTCAACGAAGTGGGGGCACAACAGATCGCCACCATGTTGGCGACTGAGCCTGATCCGCAAGCTGCTGCCGACCAACTCATTGCTCAGGCCAACATCGGCGGCGGTCGTGACAACATCACCACGGTGATTGTCGACATCGTGAATGAAGACGATGCGGCCATGGCCGCAGTGCCGCTGGCGTTGGCAGCTCCGCTTCCGAACACAAACGTCGATACTGGGTCTGGTGATGACGGCGCCGCTCAGGTCGAGGTCGCGATTGCCGGTGCCGACGATGTAGCGGGCATGGACACGCCACAAAACACCAAACGCAACCGCTGGTCTTGGCGTCGCTGACCAGGTGGTCATACGCGCGGTAGTCATGCAGATCAAGCAGTCATGAAGATCAAGGCCTTCTTCGTCGGAAGACAACGCCGCAACGGCGAGCTCGTCCTCGTCGTGCTCGGCGGGTTGGTGACCACCGGCGCCTATGTGCTGGCGTCGCTAGGGCGTCTGGCGTCAATCCCCGCCGACATCGTTCCATTCCTCGTGGTCGTTCTTGGGCTTCTCGTAGCCGCACACATCGCTACTCGATTTCTCGCAGCGGAAGCCGATGGCCTGCTGCTTCCACTCGCCGGTCTCTTAAATGGACTCGGCTACGTATTCATTGCCCGCCTTGACGAAGGTCTCGCAGCGCGCCAAGCCGTGTGGATCTTTTTGGGTATTGGCCTGTACATCGCCACGCTCTGGTTCGTGCGGCGTAGCCGAGACCTGCAGACGTATCGGTATACATTCCTGCTGATCGGCATGGGCTTGTTGGCTATGCCCATGCTTCCGGTCATTGGGCAGACGGTCAACGGTTCTCGCATCTGGGTCAAGCTCGGCCCGGTGAACTTCCAACCCGGCGAGTTCGCCAAACTGGCGTTGGCCATCTTCTTTGCCGGCTATCTCGTCGACAAGCGTGAGCTATTCAAGGTGGGCACCTGGAAGCTCGGCCCCCTCCGACTGCCCGAACCGAAACATGCCGCGCCGCTGCTTCTTGCGTGGGGCGCATCGCTGCTCGTGATGATCGCTCAAAAAGACCTTGGCACGTCGCTGCTGTTTTTCATGCTCTTTCTGGTCGTGCTGTGGGTCGGCTCGGAGCGACTCGGATTCCTCATCACAGGCATCGTGTTGTTCATGGGCGGCGCGTTTGTTGCCTGGACCCGATTCGATCACGTGCAGGTTCGTGTTGACGGCTGGCTGCACCCTTGGGATGACCCGTTGGGCAAGAGCTATCAGGTGGTCGAAGCACAGTTCGGTCTGGCCAGTGGCGGTCTGACCGGCAGCGGTCCCGGCCGGGGCTATCCGCAACGGGTGCCATTTGCTGAGACCGACTTCATCTTTGCAACCATCGGCGAAGAGCTCGGTCTGCTTGGCGGAACAGCCGTGCTGATGGCGTTTGTGCTCATGGTGGGCTCGGGGCTTCGTGCTGCACTCGGAGCGACGACCCCGTTTGCCAAATTGCTGGCGACCGGCCTGACAGCGCTGCTCGGCATACAGGCCTTCATCATCATCGCTGGCGTCATACGAGTGCTGCCGTTGACCGGCGTTACGTTGCCGTTTGTGAGCTACGGCGGGTCATCGCTTCTCGCCAACTATGCGCTTCTAGCCTTGCTCGTTCGCATCAGCGATGAGCAGGTAGATCGAGCCGTCGACGCGCCAAAGCGTTCGCAGCGTCGTGTCAAGGCCACCCTGTGAACCGCCAAATTCGTCAGCTCGGCGTCGCGTTGCTGGTGCTCTTCGTGGTGCTGTTTGCACGACTCAACTGGGTGCAGGTCTTCGGCGCCGAAGAACTGACTGCCGACCCGTTAAACACCCGACGGGTCGTGCGCGACTTCGGTCAACGCCGGGGCAACATTGTCACCTCTGATGGTGTCGTCGTTGCCGAATCAGTCGAGACCGAGGGTCGATTCGCTCGCGAGCGCCAGTATCCGCATGGGCCGCTCTATGCGCACGTCACCGGCTACTTCTCGTTTGAGTTTGGGGCGACCGGGGTAGAACGCACGTACAACGATGAGCTCGCGGGTCAAAGTGCTGAGCAGCGCTTCGAATCGTTTTTTGATTTCTTTGGCGATGGCGACACGAGCGCCGATGTGGTGCTCACCATCGACTCGCAAATGCAAACCGCAGCCGCCGAAGCGCTCGGCGAACGCAATGGGTCGGTCGTCGCACTCGACCCTCGAACCGGAGCGGTGCTCGCCTATCACAGCTGGCCGACCTATGACCCAGCGCTGGTGAGCACGGTCGACATCGGTGCAGCTCGCGCCGCCAAGGTCACATACGACTCTGACCCGGCGGTACCGCTGCTCACACGAGCTCATCGCGAAGTGTTCCCGCCTGGTTCTACGTTCAAGGTCATCACGACTGCCTCGGCGCTCGAACACGGCCGAGCAACCCCAACGAGCCCTGTATTCGAGACCTTGGTTGAATACCCGCTTCCGCTCACCAATGTCACCTTGCGCAACTTCGGCGGACAACCGTGTGGCGGGGATCTGGCGACCTCGCTCGCCCGCTCGTGCAACACATCATTTGCAGAGATCGGTGCTGAGTATCTCGGGCCCGAGTTGCTTACCGCCACGGCGGAGCGATTCGGCTTTAACGAAACGCCACCGTTCGACATT
>CALKPY010000018.1 GCA_937991435.1 uncultured Acidimicrobiales bacterium | reverse complement strand
GCGCAAGTTCGAAGTCATCGTGGTCGGAAGCGGACTCGCCGGCGCCAGCGCCGCCGCGACCATGGGTGAGCTCGGCTACCGGGTCAAGCTCTTCACCTACCACGACTCACCTCGACGGGCGCACAGCATCGCCGCGCAGGGCGGCATCAATGCTGCCAAGAACTATCAAAACGATGGCGACTCTGTTCACCGCCTTTTTTACGACACCGTCAAGGGTGGCGACTTCCGCAGCCGCGAAGCGAACGTGCATCGCCTGGCCGAAGTCAGCGTGAACATTATCGATCAGGCGGCTGCTCAAGGCGTGCCGTTCGCCCGTGACTACGGCGGTCTTCTCGACAACCGTTCCTTTGGTGGCGCACAGGTAAGCCGAACGTTCTACGCACGGGGCCAGACCGGCCAGCAACTCTTGCTCGGCGCCTATTCGTCGCTCATGCGCCAAGTCGGTGCTGGCACCGTCGAAATGCACACCCGTACCGAAATGCTCGACCTTGTCGTGCACGATGGCGCAGCACGCGGTGTGGTTGTACGTGACCTGATCAGCGGCGAAGTCAGCTCACACTCGGCTCACGCCGTCGTGTTGGCCACCGGTGGCTACGGCAACGTCTACTACCTGTCGACCAACGCCATGATGTGCAATGCCACCGCGGCGTGGCGTGCACATCGCCGTGGCGCCTTGTTCGCCAACCCGTGTTACACCCAGATCCACCCGACATGCATTCCAGCAAGCGATGAGTTCCAGTCCAAGCTCACGCTCATGTCTGAATCGTTGCGCAACGATGGCCGCATCTGGGCGCCGAGCGGGTTCGACGATGCTCGCAAGGCGAGCGATATTCCTGAGGGCGAGCGCGACTACTACCTCGAGCGCAAGTACCCGGCCTTTGGCAACTTGGTTCCCCGCGACGTTGCGTCGCGAAATGCCAAGACCGTCGTTGATCAGGGCCATGGTGTCGGTCCACTCAAGAACGGTGTGTTCCTCGACTTTGCCGATGCGATCAGTCGCGAAGGCCAAGAAGCTATCGCCGGTAAGTACGGCAACTTGTTCGACATGTACGAGCGCATCACGGGCGAGAACCCCTATGAGCAACCCATGCGCATCTACCCGGCGACCCACTACACAATGGGTGGCTTGTGGGTCGACTACGAGCTCATGAGCAATGTGCCAGGTCTTTTTGTCGCCGGCGAAGCGAACTTCAGCGACCACGGCGCCAACCGGCTCGGTGCATCTGCACTCATGCAGGGCCTTGCTGACGGCTACTTCGTGCTTCCCTACACGATTGGTAATTACCTCGCGGGCCAGCTGGGCGATGAACCTATGAGTTCAGACGAGCCAGCCTTTGCGGCCGTCGAGTCCGAAGTCAGCGAACAGACCCATAAGTGGCTCTCAACCAAGGGCACCAAGTCTGTCGACTACTACCACCGCGAGCTCGGCAAGCTCGTGTGGGATTACATCGGCATGGAACGCGACGAGAATGGCCTCGAAAAGGCCATCAGCGAGATCCCGGCGCTCAAGGCCGAGTTCCACAAGAACGTTCGAGTTCTCGGCACTGAGAACTCGCTTAATCAGTCACTTGAAAAGGCCAACCGGGTCGCCGACTTCTTCGAGCTCGGTGAGCTGATGGCCCGTGACGCCCTTGCTCGCCGCGAGAGCTGCGGCGGTCATTTCCGTACCGAGTACCAAGATGAGCTCGGCGAGGCCGACCGTGACGACGCCAACTTCCAACACGTAGCTGCGTGGGAATGGACCGGCGAAGACTCGGTACAGAATCGACACGAAGAACAACTCGACTTCAGCTACGTGGCGCCGTCGAAGCGCTCGTACAAGTAACGCCGCGGAACGAGCAGAGGAACAGGACTATGGAAGAAACACTCAATGTCACGCTCAAGGTCTGGCGCCAAGATGGCCCCGAAGACCGTGGACGCTTCGAAACCTATGCAGCCGACAACATCAGCACCGATGCGTCGTTCCTTGAGATGCTCGACGTCGTCAACGAGCAGCTCACCGACGACGGCCGTGAACCGGTCTGTTTCGAGAGCGACTGTCGTGAGGGCATTTGCGGCACCTGTGACCTCATGATCGACGGCAAGGCGCATGGACCCGAAAAGGGAACCGCCACCTGCCAGCTGCATATGCGTAAATACGAAGACGGCGCGACGATCGTCATCGAACCGTTCCGAGCCAAGGCATTTCCGATCCTTAAGGACCTCGCCGTAAACCGAGCCGCGCTCGACGCCATTGTGATGGCGGGTGGCTATATCTCGGTCAATACCGGCGCTGCGCCCGACGCAAATCTGATCCCAGTACCAAAGGAAGCCTCTGACCAGGCATTCGACGCAGCTGCGTGCATTGGTTGTGGTGCTTGTGTCGCAGCGTGCCCAAACAGTGCAGCCCAGTTGTTCACGTCAGCCAAGATTCAGCATCTGAACCTGGTGCCGCAGGGCCAAGCCGAACGTTGGAAGCGCACCGAAGCCATGGTCGAAACCATGGAAATGTTCTTCGGCTCGTGCACCAACCACGGCGAGTGTCACGACGCATGCCCCAAGGAGATCCCACTCGATCTCATTGCCTGGACTAACCGCGACTACATCAAGTCAAAGAACAAGAACCGCAAGTTGGCGGGCCAAACCGGCTGACCTGAGCGGCGTGGTCCGCGAGAACAATTCACCTCTTCCCGTTGCAGCCCCGGCCACTTGCTGGGGCTGTTGCGCGTGCGACGGGATTCCGCGAGCATGAAGCACGACACCTCGGGGGAACACAATGACCAATGCCGGTACAAACGAAACACCACGAAATTGTGGGCGTGACCTCGACCACCCACACGATCTCCGGTATCGATGGCAACGACATCACGTTGTACATTCACCGCCCGACCAATGCCGACGGTCCGCTTCCAGGCCTCGTTCACACACATGGCAGATCTCAACTACCAGCACTGGCGCAACTCGCTCGCTGCCATGGGCATGGTCGTCATCGGCGTCGAGTTCCGCAATGGCGGTGGCAGTCTGGGCGCCCATCCCTTTCCAGCCGGTCTCAATGACTGTGCGTCTGCCGCTCAGTGGGTCGCAGCGAACCGCGAGGAGCTGGGCATTTCCACAATGACGATCAGCGGTGAGAGCGGCGACGGCAACCTCGCAATTGCCACCACCCTCAAAGCCAAGCAAGACGGCTGGCTCGAGGAAATCGCCGGCGTATACGCGCAGTGCCCCTACATCTCCGGTGCCTACGCCGAGCCCGACCCTGCCCTGGCGTCGTTGGTCGAAAACAACGGCTACTTCCTCGATGTCGCAAACATGGGAGCGCTCGCCGCTGTCTACGATCCGGGCGGCGCCAACGCCACAAACCCTTTGGCCTGGCCTATGCACGCCTCCATCGACGATCTAGCGGGACTACCCCCGCATGTGGTATCGGTCAACGAGCTCGATCCGCTTCGCGACGAAGGTCTCGTTTATGCCCGAGCTCTGTCACGCGCTGGAGTGTCAGTCGTAAGCCGTACGGTCAACGGCACCTGCCACGCGGGTGATTGCTTGCTCGCAGCAGCGCTTCCAGATGTGCATGGCTCAACCGTGGGCGACATTTACCGCTTCGTTACCAGCCTGTGACTTCGAGCCAGGCGATTCCCAGCACACCGTGACTGCAGCGGTACCGTCGAGACGTGCCAATTCGCCCAAAACAAACAAGCTGCGCGATCGGTCTTGCGCTGGCCCTCGGTTCAGCTGCGTGCAGCGGGGGGCTCGATGTCGAGATGACGCCGTTGACTGTTGTCGGCCGCGTTGTCAACAGCAGCGGCAACGTCGCCGACGCAGAAGTTCGGGGAGGCGGCTACAACCAGATCTACAACTGGGAACCCTCCCAGACAGTCACCGACGATAAGGGACGTTTTGCAGTCGAGTTCCCTACGTCGGCTGAGTCGGCGTCGTTGAACTTTGTCGAAGTCACGATTCCGGTGCCCGCACCTGACGGTAGCGGCATAATCGAGACGCATATGCGCGTGCCAGTAGAGCTCGGCGAAGCCAACCAGACGATCGAAGTCGCCAATCCCGCTCCTTGCTCGGCGACCGTTGCCGAGGTAATCGCGGATACCGAGTTGTGCGGCAATCTTCTGTTGCCCGATCTTAAGCCCATGCTCTCGGGCCTGAACAACCCACCTGATTATCCACTGCCTGAAGATTCGTGGTACATCGACACAACCACGCGAGAGGGAAGCACCCTGTTACGTCTCGCATCGGCGACCGCAAATATCGGCGACGGCATGTTGCACATGATTCCTTCAACTTCCCCAAGCGACGATGCTGTCGGCACCTGGCAACGCATCTGGACAGACGCTGATCAATACATCGATCGCCAAGCAGGGACCTTCGTTTACCACCCAACACATCGGCACTTCCACCTCGATGAGTTCGAGCAGTACCGGTTGTTGTCTCTCGAGGGCGACGAAGTGGCGCTCGGTGAGAAGGTGTCGTTTTGTTTAATCGATGTTCTCAGCGCTGAGGAGCAGGCGCACATCGGGTTCGGGGTGTTTCTTGCAGCTGTGTGTCAAGACGCCGACGAGCAACAAGTATTGAACCCCGGGTGGGCCGACTATTACGGGGCTTCGCTCGAAGATCAATGGATCGACATAACTGGTGTCGCACCTGGTGATTATCTCGTCGAGATGATCGTCGACCCTGAAAATGTGTTGCTTGAGTCAGACGAGACGAACAACACCGCGCGCTTCCCAATCACGCTTACAGAGAGTGATCTGAAAGCGTCGTAACAACGTGGCGCCGTAGTCCGGGTGAGCTCGAGGTCCATGAACGCCGTCGCAGGACCGCGGGCCTACTGGGGACGGGTTTGGGTTGGTAACGGTGTCGGCCCGAGCCTTGCCGCTTGGTGCGGTTAGGGCTCGGGCCGATGGACCGAAGTTTGCAGAGCGGTGTTTAGCCGCTGTGGTTTGTGGGCCGTGTTTGTGCGGCCTATTGGTTAGTTGTCTTCGTGGTCTTTGCGGCGTGCACGGCCAACGAGTACCGCTGCGCCACCAACAAACATCAGTCCAAGTGCCGCGGCGACGGTGGTGTCGCTGTTAGAACCAGTGACCGCCAGAGGCGGTGCTGATGTGGTGGGTCGGGTAAAGGTTGTTGTAGGAGCCGGATTCGAACGGGTGATGTTCGGATACGGCAACGCTGCAACAGTGTTTGGTGTGTACGTCGTTGGGTTCGACGCTGAGCTGACCGAGATCAACGTGTCGTCAGTTTGCGGTGTCGCAGCAACATCGTTGCTACCAGTCGCGCTCACTGTTGCCACGTTGTTACGTGGTGTTGATGCACTAACAGCTACGTCGTAGCGCAACATGCGTGACTCGCCAACAGCGAGGTTCCCAATCGTCAAGGTGCCGGTAGGCGCCTGGGCGTCAGCAACACTGACGTTGACCAAGTCCACGTCACCAGTGTTGGTCACGTTGATGCAGTAAGTGACTGTTGAGCCAACCACGATTGAAAGTGTTGTTGTTCCGTTGTCACACGAACCGTTTGGCCCAGCAACAACCATCTTGTCAATCGATACCTGCGGAACAGCTGGGCTACCAGGATTGGTGACGCCTGCTGTGTCGGTGGTGTTTGACCCGGTGGCTTGTGGGCTGTTCGGGTCGGTTTCGGTTGTGCCGGTCACAGTTGCGGTGTTGGTTTCGGGTGATGCAACAGTTGTGTGGGTGAACTGTTGAACAACAGTCCCACTTGCTACTGACACCGTGCCGAAGTCAAGTGTTGGGCCAGCCACACCAGAATTGAACGCATCAGCGACCGTGACGTTGTAAGCGTCAGCAGTACCAGAGTTAGTTACCCAAACACAGTAAACAACGTTGGTTCCTACTGCTGCTTCGATTGAATCGAAGCCTGCAACAGGGTCAACCGTTGCACAATCAGTACCAGCCGCGAACACTGACTTCACAACCGAGATGATTGGGGCGCCATCGCTGGTTGGGTCATTAACACCAGCAGTGTCAGAAGTGCCTGAACCAGTTGCCGTTGTGGTGCCCTCAGGATCATTCGTACCCGTCACTGTGGCGGTATTGATCTCAGGTGAAGCGTCGGTTGTGTGGGTGAACTGTTGAACAACAGTCCCAGCCGCTACTGACACCGTCCCAAAGTCAAGTGTTGGGCCAGCTACACCAGAATCGAATGCGTCAGCCACGGTCACGTTGTAAGCGTCAGCAGTACCAGAGTTGGTTACCCAAACACAGTAAACAACGTCGGTTCCTACAGCGGCCGGGATCACATCG
>CALKPY010000017.1 GCA_937991435.1 uncultured Acidimicrobiales bacterium | reverse complement strand
GAAACCACATACCACCGGCGACGCAAACAACGCCGACTCGGCAAACTCACACCAATCGAGTACGAAACCATCCACCAAACCGCCCTACAAGCGGCCTAACAATTCAAACAACCAACATCAACCACAACGGGGTCAAACCCGTCCATCGAAAACGCTGCGCTGGAAACGACCCAGCACGTGAACTATGACGCGACGCCCGCGCCAAGTTGGATCGCTGACGACAGTTCCGCAGCAGAATGGAACTTCGAAGCACTGGTAAGCGAATCAGTTCTGAGTAGTCCCCCGATCGAGGACCTAGGAGCGGTAACTAGTCATTGGTTAGACATTTGGGCGCAGGCGCCGCATTGCTCAACTAACCCGATTGCCGTGGTCGCGATCACGTTGATAGTTGACCAGGGCCTTCCCCTGGCAGGGAATCAAGGCGCCGACAGCTAACTCAGCCATTCGGGACACATAGCAGGTAAATCCTCTTCCGGAACGGGCGAACGTCGTGTTTTGACGAGTCGCCGATTCGGGTTCACTGCACCCGTCCCTCAACCACCCATGGCTACCCATGGGGACGAAGGTTTTACGCTGCGTGACGATGTCTGGCCCAACACAAAACTACGAACACAAGGCCGAGGAGCGGTGGGTTGACCGCGTGTGGGCAGCTCGCACGCTTCGCTTCATAATCTTGGCCGTACCGGTGGTCGCCTCCTACGGTGCGGTGTGGTGGTTGTCCAGCCGCTTCCCGCCGCAACGTCTCGAAGTGCATGTGGCGTTGTGGTGGGTGCTAGCGGTTGCGATTGGCGTGGCGACCATCTTCATCGTTGACCGAATCATGCGACGCTTCTTGCCGGTCGTGGCCCTCTTGCGCATGTCGATGGTGTTCCCCGACAAGGCGCCATCGCGATACCAAGTCGCCCTCAAGAGTGGAAGCGCCAGGTCATTGACGCGTCGTGTTGAGGCGATTGCGTCTGCTGGGCCTGGCAAAGCTGGCACTCAACAGGCGCTTTTGATGGTTGACCTGATCAAGGCGCTGTCACGACACGATCGGTTCACCAGGGGGCACTGCGAACGAGTTCGTGCGTATTCAGATCTTATTGGCGAGGAACTCGGGCTGAATGAGGCTGAGCGAGATCGCCTTCGATGGTCGTCGTTGCTTCACGACGTCGGAAAACTCGATGTGCCGGTCGAGATTCTGAACAAGCCTGGGCGGCCCGATGAAGATGAGTGGGAAGTTCTCGCCGCTCACCCTTCGGCGTCTACACGCTTCCTCGCTCCTGTCGCGGTATTGCTCGACGGTTGGGAGTTGGCCGCGTCGCAGCACCACGAGCGCTGGGACGGTGGTGGATATCCGGTTGGTCTCGCCGGCGAAGACATTCACCTCGCCGGGCGAATCGTTGCCGTGGCCGATGCTTACGACACGATGGTGTCAACCCGCTCCTACAAAGATCCCATGAGCGCTGTCGCGGCGCGCACCGAACTCGCCCGTTGCGCTGGCGGACAATTCGACCCCCGCGTTGTCCGAGCGTTCATGAACATCAGCATCGGCCGCGTGCGCCGGGCGGCAGGCGGTCTAGCGTGGCTCGGCAACTTCCGTCAGATCTTTGGTTCGGGCACGATCGCACCTGCAGCAGCCTCAGCCCCAACGGTGCTTGCGTCGGGCGTGCTTATGGCATCAGCACTAACGTTTGGCCTTTCGTCAGCTGATTTGCACGATTCTGAGATTGTCGATACCGCTGTGCTACAGATGCAATCGGATGAACCCGACGCGACCGCCACCGTCCCGACCGAGGTCGCGCTTCCACAGGGCCTTGGCGAGGGCCAGGAGCCGATACAGGTAGCGGTTAGCAAACCCGAACCGTCTGGCGCCGCGACATCAACGGCTACTCCGACTCCCTCGGCGACTCCGACTCCGACTCCGACACCGGCAGCGCTGGCCACCCAAGCGGCGGCGAGCTCGCCGACCCCAGAGGAGTCACGGCCTGTGCCCAACGGGCCCACTTCGACAATCTCGCCCGAGGCCACCCTCGAACCTACAGCTACCCCGGGACCGACTGGCACACCCACGCCCCGAACGAAGCCGCGACCCGCAGGTGCAATCCCGTCGGTCAGCGCGACAGCGACAGCCACGTCAGCGCCGAGCGCCACCACGTCAGCAACGCCAACCGCCACCACGTCAGCAACGCCAACTCCCGACGCAACGCCGACGGCAACGGCGTCATCGACACCAACGCCAACACAGACAGCTGTGCCCACATCGACGACCGTTCCGCCGAGCCCAACACCAGTTCCAACCTCAACGTCGACCCCAACCGCGACGCCAACCGCGCCGCCCCCATTTCCAGAACTCGAAATTGCATTGACCGTGGCTTCTTCTCCATCGGCTTGTCCGTCAACATGGCAACAAGCAACGCAGATTGCCAACAACCCCAACTATGACGAAACCGGTCCGTATGACACCATCCCAGCGGCCTACGGCGACACCGTCACCTACTGTGTCAACGTAATCAACACTGGTGGCGGACCCGTGTACAACTTCGGTGTGCTGATCGAATGGCCGCCACTGGGACAACACCCCGAGACGCCGTTCTTCCTAGAGGCTCAAGAAGAGTTCACTGTGTCATACCAATCCATTGTGGCTGCACCTGCTGCTGGAACGCCCGGCCTTGACCCGCATAGCGTCGCTGTCTACGGCTACCTCGACTCGACTCAACAAACCCACGCCGATGGCAACGGCAGTCGTGATCACGCCGGAATCACACTCATCGCGACCACCACCTAGCGACGAGAATCCCCTGACGCGGGATAATTCATTGCTTTGCTGGCACAAACAAACGGCTCAGCACAGGATCCAAAGACCTGCACTGAGCCGCTGGTTGTAGCTGAGGCCGCATCGGGGCGCGACGCGTCTCGCTTGAGGCTAGAACCCGGTGCAGTTCAGAGCTGCCGACGTGCCATTTGCGTAGTTGATGGTGGCAATATCTTGAACGAACACGACGCGGTAGACATCGCTATTGATGAACCCGTCGAACATCGTGTAGTACGACTGGTCGTTCATTGCGTAGAGGAGGTCGATTCCGTTAACCGGTCCGGCTGGAAACGCATACACGGTGCCATCGGCAAAGGTCATAGAAACCGCACCGCCAGAGAAGTTAACCCAACGGAAATCGAACTCGTAGACGCAAGTGGCAATCTCGAAACCCGCGTCATCAGTTGAGTCCTGAGCGGGCACGGTTCCATTCATGTCTATATCGCCCGTGATTACTGCACTTCGGACCTCGTCAGAAGTCACCAGGTCTTGCTGCAGAGCGATCGCGAACTCGTCGCCCGCATACCATTCGGTATACGGAGGACAGCCAGCAAAACCGCACCCGTAGCTGGCAAGCGGGATATATGGGGCGAAATCCCAGTCGACACTCGGAAGAATGTCGCCTGTCACCTGAACGTTGTATGCAGAAGCGTCACCGGTGTTCTTGGCGTTTACGCAGTAATACACAGTCGCAAACGCTTGTGACGCGAGCGCATCGTGGTTTGGAGCGAGGCCCGGATTGTTCGGCTCGGCCATCGCGTCAGCGAACGTCGCCGGACAGTCAGCAGCAGTCGCAGACGCCGTGATGAGAATCTCAAGGTTCGGACCGATGCTCTTCACCAAACCAGGTGATGCAAGGTCGACGCCAAGTACGCCTGATGTAACGCTCGATTTCGTCGCCGGCGCCGCCTCGGCGTTTGGAACGAGCAGTGCTATCAGCGCCGCCAAAATGGCAACCACCGCCAGTACCGGCGCGGACCGAGTTGATTTACGTTTCATTTGCTCTCCTAGTGGTTGAAAGGTTGATGCGACTAGACGTCGTCGTACACACACACCACAGATCCCGGTTAGGTCAACTGCGCCGACCTGCGATCTGTCGATTCATCACTATTGGGTAGCGAAATCCTCTCCTGTTCGTTGCTCGTATAATGTCTCGCCCAATGACCATAAACGTACTAGTACATAACAAGGAAAATGGATGATGTCTGATGGCTGCAACGCTCCAAAGGCAATTCGGTAGAGATGTATATTCCTCGACTCTTCGAACTCAAAGAGCGGTCTGAAATTCTTGATGTTCTGCGTCAAAGTTCGTTCGGGCACCTCATCACCGGCGGCTCCGAAGCGGGATCTCAGCAATTAGCGTCGACGGCGTTGCCCTTCGTCGTCGACGACGATCTCACCCGTCTTGACGCTCATTTTGCCCACGCCAATGAGCACTGGAAATTGGTTGATAGCAGCGAGGCTCTCATGATTGTGTCAAGCGTGGATACCTATGTTTCACCCCGCTGGTATCCATCAAAAATCGAGCACGAAAAGGTTGTACCGACCTGGAACTATGAAGTCATCCACGTTCGAGGAACCATCGAAATCCATGAGGAGCCATCCTGGATTCTTGGCCACCTAAACGAACTCACCGACCATAACGAGCTTTCGGTGAGCGAATTGGACCCCGCGCCGGCCTGGAAGGTGTCGGACGCGCCGGCTGACTTTGTTGCCAAGTTAATGACCGCGATCGTTGGAGTAAGACTGAACGTCACCAAGATCGAAGCGCAGCGGAAGCTAAGCCAAAACAAGTCGCCGGCGGACCTTGAGGGCGTCATGCAAGGCCTGCAGCGTT
Source organism: uncultured Acidimicrobiales bacterium (assembly GCA_937991435.1). Taxonomy (GTDB): domain Bacteria; phylum Actinomycetota; class Acidimicrobiia; order Acidimicrobiales; family UBA10347; genus UBA10347. The sequence continues at coordinate 967 of CALKPY010000017.1, read as the reverse complement.
CCGAGAAACTTCGCGATATCGCAACGGCCAGCAAGATGCGCAACGTCAATTCGACGTAGCGGCGCGGTCGGAATAAGTCTAGATGGAACTAAAGGGCACTGAGCGACGTCCAAATCGCCGTTCCTAACGTACGCGCTCGCGGAGCCGGACAATGTGACGGAAGTGGTGTGGACCAACGGCTTCTATACGGGGGTGCCCGGCACGACAACGTCGGTTGCGATCGCGATGATGGCCGACCCTCGGCTCCAGGCCGTCGAAGACCGGATTTACCAAAGCGGCGCTGACGTGCTCATTCCCTGGTATCGCTACGGCGTAGGACCGCTGATGGCCAACGATGACATCCGAGAGTCGACACTCGACCGGATTCAAACCTTGTTTCTCGAGTCGAAGATTGCCTGGCAGGCGCTCGCCAACGGGGTGATCGCCGAGGCGACCCAACTCGGATCCGAATTTCCTGGCGGGAATCTGGGTCGACTCGAAGTGCCAGTGCACATCTTGTGGGGCGATTCTGACCCATTGTTTCCGGTCTCGGTAGCGCAAATCTATAACCAGGTCATTCCCGATTCGACGCTGCAAATCGTTGAGGGGGCGGGACACTTTGTGCAAAACGACGAGCCGGAGTTGGTCGCGTCGGCGATCACAGGAGCTGCCCGCTAACCGACTTGGTCACGAAGTTGTGCCGCTGGCGATCTACTACCGGTTCATTAGACGGGTTGTAGCCAACCTCGTCGGCGTCGTGCGCACTTCAGCCGAGCCGCTTCCCCACGTCGACCATCTCGACGGTGGCACGGTCGACACCGACGACTGATCTCGGTTGCGTGCATGCGCCGCCGCTCGCGGCTTCAGGAGTCGAGTTCAAGTTCGATGTATTGACTTACCGACGTGTTGGTTTCGCCCTTCAAGCCAAGCGCCTTGCGTAGCTTGACGAGGTCGCGGAGGTTGTCTCCTTCGATGCACAGAGTGCGTA
>CALKPY010000016.1 GCA_937991435.1 uncultured Acidimicrobiales bacterium | reverse complement strand
TGGGGCGTTGCCGGTGTTGACTGCGGTCAAGGTCGCGGTTCCTGGCGATGCTGATTGTTCGGCGTCTGTTGCTGATCCGTTGCCAGTGGTTGCTGGTGATGTCGTGAAGTACTGCGTGACTGTCACCAACAACGGACCCGGTTCGGCCTTCGACGTTGTGATCGATGACAATGCTGGAACACCTGACGACCCGGCCGATGACTCTGTCTTTGGGTACGTCGCGAACAACGGCGAGATGCTCGAAGGCGCTTCCGCCACGGTGATGTACACAGTGACGATTGTGGCTGGCGCTGAAAATGTCACCAACACTGCGACAGTGACGGGTGTCAGCGAGTCAGGCAATCCAACCGTGCCAGTCCAAGACACTGGCGGAACCACCGATGGAGCAGTGCCGGTACTGTCTGCAACCAAGGTTGCTGTACCCGATGGCTCAGATTGCTCGGCTTCAGTAGCTGATCCGTTGCCTGTATCTGCTGGCGATGTTGTCAAGTACTGCGTGACCGTTACGAACAACGGTCCTGGTTCGGCATACAACGTGAGCATCGTTGACGATGCAGGAACAGCGTCTGACAGTTCAGACGACTCAGTATTCGCTTACAGCGATAACGGAGGCGTCTTGGTAGAGGGCGGTTCTTGGCTCGTGGAGTACACCGTGACGGTAGATGCCGGTTCTGAAGAGTTGGTTAACTCCGCCCGGGTAACGGCTGAGAACGAGAGCGGCAATCCAACGGTGCCAGTTATCGATACGGCTACGACTACCGAAGCTGATGCTCCGGTGCTGTTGGTTCGCAAGACCGTCGTCGCTGCCAATTCGACCTGCCCATCGACCTACGCTGCAGCTCTAGCGGTTCCAGCCTCGGCTTCGGCCCGAGTCGGCGAGGACGTGAAGTTCTGTCTGAACGTGCGCAACGACGGTCCGGGTGAGGCGACCAACATTTCAGTGGTCGACACGATGGGTACCGCTGACACCGGCGATGACCTGGCATGGTCTGCAGCGTCTCTCGCTGATGGCGCCGAGTGGTCTGAGGGCTACACCGTCGAGGTAACGACCACGAGTCTGACCAATGTCGCCACGGTAAATGGCGCCTCTGATTCAGGTACTCCGATTACTCCGGTAACCGTGACAGCATCGCTGGCCCCTACAGCCAAGCCGGTGATTGTGGCCTACCCGTATCCAAATATCACGAACTGGCCTACACCACGCCAGGCGCTCTTCCAAAATGTCGACCCTGTTGCCGAACTGGATCAGGTTCCATCAAGTCAATCGCCATTGGCGCTTACCGGCACGTCAGCAACAACGCTCGGAGCGTTGGCGCTTTCTGTGATCGCCGTAGGTGGAACCATCGTGGTCGCTGGTCGACGACGTGAGCAAGAGCAGAACTAGTCAAGGAAACGAAGTTGGGTGAACGGCACATGCCGTTCACCCAGCCTTGTCATCGATGTTGCGTCTAATGCTCATCTGGGCTCGTGAATCGGGAACAGCATGACGTTGTCATACATCGCAGACCGACTTGAGATCGAGGCATTGCTCGCTGACTACGCGAGTGCTGTTGATCGCCAAGACTGGGATCTCTACCGATCGGTGTTCACCGAAGAAGCAATTGTTGACTATGTCAGCGCCGGTGGCATCAAGGGCACTGTGACCGAGGTGGCGGATTGGCTGGCAGAAACCATGCCGCTGTTCGTCACGAGCATGCACATGGTGTCGAACGTGCGAATCACATTCGCGAATCGTGGCGAAGCCGAACCGGCGACGGCAGCGACGGTCGAGGCTATGTTCCACAACCCAATGCTGATCGCTGGCGACGGATCGTTCACCACCGGCGGCTGGTACCACCACAGGTTGGTTCGCACAGACGCCGGTTGGAAGAGCGAACGGCTGGTCGAGGAGAGCGGCTACTTTGCGTCGCTTCCGCAGGCCAAGCCTTCTGCGGCAGATGGCTGAACTGCAATCTTGGCGCGGTGCTGTCGATTAATCGGCGATCTTGAAACCTTGCTTCATTGCTCGGTCTCGTTCGCGCAACTTCTTCATAGCGGTAGCGTCAGGATCCGCACTGGGACGCCGGTCAGCCGCGAAGTTCCCGTGGGCGTCAACGCCAGACACAAGTGCGGCTGAAAGCGCACGCCCCGAGACGTGTCGGTTGCTGCTCGACAGATATTGAACGTTGAGTCCAATGCGTCGATCGCTGCTCGTATTCGGTCCTGACTGATGACACGTCCACCCGTGGTGGAACGATGCTTGCCCGGGTAGCAGCGGACACAGCACGCCTTTGGTTATGTCGACCGGCCCGGTGATTGTCTGGCCAAGCAACAGCACGTTTGCTTCGTCACTGGTTGGTTGGTGCTCTAGGCGTCCACCGAGGTGGCTACCGGGAAGCATCGTCATGCAGCCTGATTGGGCGGTCGCAGGACTCAGCGCTAGCCACATCGACGCCTGCCCGTCGTCATCTTCGAGTCCCCAGTAGGTCAGATCCTGATGCCACGACACATGAGACGCCGTGCCAGCCTCCTTGACGATGAACGTCGAGTTGTACAACATGATGTCATCGCCCAAAATGTCTGTCACGACAGCGAGCACTGTCGGAAGCACACATAAATCCCACACCCACGGAAAAGTCGTGTGCACCTTGTCGACGTAGTGCAGAGCACCATGTGCAGCCTCGGTGGTTTCAAGCAGTGAACGAACCTGGGCTGCGCTGTCCAACGTCAAGATCGAGACCGGGGAGATGTAACCGTTCGACTTCCAGCTCTGGGTGTGCGTTTCTGCCACGCCGCTAACCCTATTTCATTTCGTGTTTGCCGTGCTGATGAGAGGGCTGTCGGCTGCGGCGCTGGGATTGCGCCAGTCGATATGGCAAAGTGGCCTATGGACGACAATCACATTGACGCAACGTCGCTCGACGCGGCACAAGTCGAAGAGCGCTCAAGTATCGCTGTCGGGGCCCTCATTCGGTTCGCCGTCATCGCAGTTGTGCTTGCCGCGGTCGTGATCTTTGTGCTGCAGAACCTAAACAATGTGCCTGTCGACTTCTTGTCGTGGAGTTTCGAAGCGCCACTGGTGCTCTTGCTGGTTGGCGCAGGTCTGTTTGCTGTGGCGTTGAGTTCGATTGTCGGATTTGTCAGATCCCGCCGACGCTGATGCAGCTCGCGAGCTGGGTGGCATGAAACTGCCCGATCTACTCCGAACCGCGGCTGACGAGTAGCGTTCAAGCAGAGCTGAAATCGACATATACAGGGGGTTCGGCAATGGCGACCGAGATAAAGCGATCGTTCTGTCGGATCTGCCACGCGGCGTGTCCCGTCGACGTGGAGATCGTCGATCGTCAGGTGATAAAGATTCACCCAGTCGACGAAGACCCGATTTTCAACGGCTACACCTGCATCAAAGGGCGTCAGCTTCCTGACCAGATTCATCACCCCGACCGGTTGCGCAACCCGCTGCGACGCGGCCCGAGCGGCACATTTGAAGAGCTGACGTCTACCGAAGCACTCGACGACGCGGCCGCTCGCCTTCAGGTGATCCTCGAGACCCACGGCCCTCGAGCAATCGCGACCTATACGGGCACGGGCGGGTATCAAAATGCTCCGTCGCACCCAGTCGCCCAGGCGTTCCACAAGGCGATTGGCTCGGTCAGCTACTACACGTCGGTGACGATTGATCAGCCCATGAAGGCCACTGCTGCCATGCGACTGGGCATCTGGGGCGGTGGTCCGCAGAACTTCACAGACGCCGATGTCTTGTTGGCGATTGGATACAACCCGATGGTCTCGAGCTTTGCGCCGTTCGGTGGCCTGCAAGGCACCGACCCATTCGTCACCTTGCGGCGTCGCAAAGACGAAGGGCTCAAGCTGATAGTGATCGACCCTCGGCGCACAGAGCTGGCTGCGCAGGCCGATATTCACTTGCAGGTCAAACCCGGCGAAGACCCGGCACTGCTGGCCGCGTTGATCAACATGATCTTGACGGAACAGCTGCACGACGAAGCGTTTTGTGAACGGTGGGTCGACCTCGATCACCTGGCTGCATTGACTAGAGCAGTCGCTCCGTTTACCGTTGCGTACGCTGCCGATCGGTGCGGGGTCGAAGCTGGCGACATCGTTGCGGCCGCACGTCTGTTTGCGGCGGGTCCGACAGGAACATCCGGAAGCGGAACCGGCCCCAGCATGTCTCCGCATGCAAGCTTGATGGAGCACCTGACGCAGACGCTAAACGTGATCTGCGGTCGGTACCTGCGCGAGGGTGATCAGATCGAGTCGGGCGGGTTCTTGCAACCTGATATCCCGCGGCGAGCGCAAGTCAACGGGCCGTATGGCAATCCAAAGGGGCCTCCAAGCAGGTTCCGTGGTTTGCGGGGCTACAACAACGAAATGCCTTGCGCCACGTTGGCCCAAGAGATCACGACGCCCGGCCCCGGACAGGTGCGTGCCCTGGTCGTCAACGGCGGAAACCCCGTAGCAGCGTGGCCCGATCAGAGGCGCACCCTCGACGCCATGGAAAACCTTGAACTACTAATCGTGATCGATCATCGCATGACCCAGACCGCTGAGTTCGCCGACTTTGTGTTCGCACCACGCCTGTCGCTTGAACGTGCCGACGTGCCGCCATTCATGGATCGATGGTTCCGCGAGCCTTACGCCTGTTACACACCAGCTGTACGCGAGCCCGAGGGTGATCTGTTGAACGACTGGGAGGTCTATTGGGAGCTCGCCAATCGCATGGGTGTTGTGATCGAACTCGCCGGCGGACCAATTCCGACCGAGCACCATCCGACCGACGACGACGTGCTCGACCTGGTGTATGCGAACTCTCGTCTGCCGATGAGTGAGATCAGAGCGAAGAACGGGCAGGTGCTGCCTGAGATGAAAATCACCGTGTCTGCCGCGGAGCCTGGGGCGTCAGGCAGATTCCATGTCGGCCTTGACGATCACATGGCCGAACTCGGAGAGGTTTTTGCCGAGCAGACTGGTGCCGAGGTGATGGCCGGCTTCGATCCGGCGGTGCACACATTTCGCCTGATCAGTCGGCGTCTCAAGTCTCACCTCAATTCTCTCGGAAGTGAGCTGCCCGGGCTTCGCCGCAAGGCAAGTACTAACTACGCACATATGAACCCCGCTGATATGGCTGATCTCGGTGTCGAGACCGAAGATCTCGTGCTGATCACGTCACCGCGAGCCGAATTGGTTGGTGTTGCCAAGGCCGCCCCAGACGTACGTCGTGGCGTCATTTCGATGGCGCATTCATGGGGAAGCTCATCGCTCACCGACGAAAAAGTACGCGATGTTGGTGCGCCGACCAACCGGCTGATCGACGTTGAAAACGGCTCTTGCCCGATTACCGGACAGGCCGTGCAGAGCGCTATCCCCGTGTCGGCTGTCGCCGTCCGC
>CALKPY010000015.1 GCA_937991435.1 uncultured Acidimicrobiales bacterium | reverse complement strand
GCTCGGCTTCTCGTCGGTCACCCAACAGCTCGCCGTCGTCGAGTACGCCTTCGTTGGGTTCACCCATCTCGCCGCGGGTGGCGACGATCAGGGATACGTGGTGGCCGGCATCGGCGAGAAGCGCCATGGTGCCGCCCGTCGAGATGGCCTCGTCGTCAGGATGGGCGTGAAAAAACGCAACAGACGCCATCAGGCAATGGCTCCGCTGGAACGCAATGCCGCGATTTCGTCGCTGTCGAAGCCAAAGGACTTCAAGGTTTCGTTTGTGTTCTGTCCAGCGTGCGGCGGCGGTGTCGGCATGGCTGCCGGAGTACCGCTAAATCGCGGCGCCGGAGCAGGCTGTGTAATGCCGTCGACTTCGACGAACGTAGAACGAGCGACGTTGTGCGGATGCAGCGGCGCCTCAGACGGATGTAATACCGGCGCGAAGCAAATGTCGGTGTGCTCCATAATCGAGCACCACTCGTCGCGCGACTTGCCCTTGAATATCTCGGCGAATCGCACCTTTAGAGCTGGCCACTGCTCACGATCCATCTGCGCTGGTAGATCTGCGGGATCAATATCGAGCTTGTCGAGAAGTTCGGCATAGAACTGCGACTCGATGGACCCAATCGAGACATATTCGCCGTCTGCGCACTCGTACACGTCATAGAAGTGGGCACCGCCGTCAAGCATGTTGACTCCCCGCTCGTCGCGCCACATACCAACGTCACGCAATGTCGTGAACATCGCTGCAAGCACAGCCGCTCCGTCGACCATCGCAGCATCGACCACCTGCCCGGTGCCGGTGGTGCGAGCGTTGATCACACCAGCCAGTACGCCAAAGGCGAGCAACATGCCGCCGCCACCAAAGTCTCCGACAAGATTCAGAGGCGGAACCGGGCCTTCACCGGCACGACCGATCATGCTAAGAACGCCTGACAATGCAATGTAGTTGAGGTCGTGCCCGGCGGCGTGCGCATAGGGACCGTCTTGGCCCCACCCGGTCATGCGTCCATACACAAGCGCCGGGTTGCGGGCAAGACACGCGTCGGGGCCCAGGCCCATTCGTTCAGTCACTCCAGGACGAAACCCCTCGATGAGAATGTCGGACTGTTCGATGAGCCGCAACATCATCTCGATGCCGTCGGGGTTCTTTAAGTCGACCCCGATTGACCGTCGACTGCGGTTCGAGATATCTCGCGCATGTTCCGCTGGCATCTCTGCAGGCACTCGCGACGATCGGTCAACCCGAACCACTTCTGCTCCCATATCGGCAAGCATCATGGCGCAGAACGGACCGGGCCCGATTCCAGCCAACTCGATCACGCGGACTCCCTCAAGTGGTCCCATGGTCAGCTCTCTCTTTTCTCATTGGTCGCAGTCTCGATGTGAGATTCATGTGTGAAGGTACTAACGGCGCTAAGCCGTGTGAGGCGAGTCGGTGCGCTCGATAAACGAAATGATGGCCGCAACGACTCGAGGAGCGAACGCGGGCACGAGATCATGGCCCATGCCCTCAACGATCATCAATTCAGCCCCAGGAATCGACGAAGCGGTTCTGCGGCCGCCGGATTGATCGATCAGCGGGTCCGCATCGCCATGTACAACAAGAGCTGGCACGCTCAATTGAGCTAGGGCCACGTCGCGAGACTCGCTGGCCATAACCGCCGAAAGCTGACGGGCGCTATGTGGCGCTTGGGTGCCTTGAACTCTGTCCCACGCCGCAGTCAACATCGAACGCATTGCAGATGCATCAAAATGCCCCGGACTGGCCCACACCTCGGCGTTTTTCATGCCTTGAGCAATGTCGGCGTCGCGGTTGCCGCCGTCACCCCCAGAGATGAGCGCCATCATTGCTGCTTCTGATGGTTGTCCTACGGCGGGGTTTCCGGTGGTACTCATGATCGACGTGAGCGAACGCACCTTGTGCGAGAAGTCGATAGCCATCGTCTGAGCGATCATTCCCCCCAGCGATACCCCGACGATATGCGCACTCTCGATATTCAGCGAGTCCAGCAGCGCTGCTCCGTCAGCGGCCATGTCGTGGAGCCCGTAGGCAAGCCTGGGGTCTTCACCTGCGAGCAATGCCTGCATCGCAGCACCTGCGTCAGACGGCGCATCGTCGAACGAGGTCGACAGCCCAACATCACGATTGTCGTAACGAATTACGTGGTGACCCGCAGCAACCATCGCCGCCACGACCGGCGCCGGCCAGTCAATCAGTTGAACACCCAGACCAGCCACGAGCAGTACCGGTGGGCCATCGGGATCACCGTCGAGCTCGTAACAAATGTCGATTCCGTTGACGTTCGCAAATGGCACCGTGCCATTCAACTACATCGGTGGCGTACTGCACACCACACCCCTCGGGCCGAAAGGCCTGTCGATCGTTCACATTCGGTCGAGTAGTTCCTGTTTCTTGGTCTGAAACTCAGCTTCGGTGAGCACCCCTTCGACCCGCAGGTCGTCGAGCTGACGAATTTGCTCGGGTATGCCAACAGCCTGCGGAGCAGCAATCGGCTGGCCTACGGTCGCCGTCATGTGGGCTTGAGCCATCGCATCGAATTCTTGAGCCTTGTTCAATTCGATGGCGCGATAGATCTGCTGCTGCACGAGCTTGGGTCGCCGAACATCTGCGAATCGCTGCTGTCCACCTTCGCCAGCGGATTCGATGGTCAGGTCACCGCTTCCGACCAAGCGTTCAAAAAGCGACTGAGCAAAGAACACGGTATTGATGCGTTCGAGCGGAATCTCGACGCCCCGCTTGGTGAACACACCGGTACGAAAGATCAAACGATCGGTGGTGACGACAAAGTTCACCCCTGACCAGTTCAGGTAGCGCCACAAGACGTTGAGCCCTGCCGCCAAGACGACAGCGGCAACGATCCACTTCAGCACCTGGGGAACATCGACAGCTACGGCAACGATCGACGCGCCGATGGCGAGAATCAGCAGCGCCAACTGGGGTGTGATGAACCACCAGTGCGGACGCAGGTCGAGCAACACATCTTCATTGGCGTTGAGGAACTTCGTATCAAAGGCCACCACGACACGGTAGTGAACATCGACGCTGCGGCTAGTCCCATCCGAGCTCTTCGAGCCGGTCATCATCAATACCGAAGTGGTGAGCCACCTCGTGAATAACCGTAGTAACGACCTCGTGGATCACATCTTCGTCGTTGTCACAGATCTCACAAATGGGCATGCGGTAGATGAAAATCCGGTCAGGAAGCTCACCAATCCCGTAATCACCTCGCTCTGTGAGCGGAACCCCGTCGTAGAGCCCCAAAATGCCGGGTTCTTCACCCTCATCTTCGACGAGAAACACAACATTGTCGATCAGGGCAATCAGATCCTCGGGTATGAGATCGATGGCTTTGCCGACTAGGACCTCGAATCGGGCTTGGGAGACAACCATCATTGGCGCTGAGCTTGTCACAAGCGGTCGATAGTGTCAGTGCTATGTCAGAAGCCGACGCGTTGATCGAGGGGCTCGACCCCACGCAATACAACGCAGTCACCTCGACCGACAACCCACTGGCGATCCTCGCGGGCGCAGGCAGCGGCAAGACCCGCGTGCTCACCCGGCGAATCGCCCATCGAGTCGCGACGGGCACGATCGACCCACAGCGAACTATGTCGGTCACGTTCACCCGCAAAGCCGCCGCTGAACTGCGCGAGCGTCTTCGGGCACTCGGCATGCGCGACAACATCACAACGGGCACCTTCCACTCCCTGGCCTATGCGCAGCTGCACGAGCGCTGGGCCGATCGCGGGGTGCGTCCGCCCGACATGCTCGACCGCAAGTTTGCGATGATCGCGAGATTGTTGGGCCGGCGGGCCGACACATCAGAGATCCTCGACACGATGAGCGAGCTCGAGTGGATCACGGCGCGAAACATTAGTTTCGACGCCTACGAGTTCGAGGCCAACCGGGCAGGCCGCAAGGCTTCGATTCCGGTGACTGACCTGCTCAGCGTCGCCAAGCGCTACGCCGAGGAGAAACGGCGGCAGCGGGTCATCGACTTCGATGATTTGTTGTCTCTTGCGATTCGAGATATCGAGAGCGACCCCGAATACGCGTCAGTGATTCGGTGGCGACATCGTCACGTCTTTGTTGACGAGTTCCAAGACGTCAACCCGCTGCAATTTCGCCTACTCAAGGCCTGGATCGGTGACGACCCGGATCTGTGCGTGGTGGGCGATCCCAATCAGGCGATCTACGGCTGGAACGGCGCCGACTCTTGGTATCTGCGCCGTTTCACCCGCCACTTTCCAACGGCAGCGGTGGTGCAACTCGGCTGGAATTACCGGTCGACGCCGCAGATCATCGCGGCGGGCCATGCGGTGCTTCCCAAACCCGATCGCGAAGCCGAACTGCCCGAGACAAACCGCGCTGACGGCCCCGAACCCGCCATCTCAGCTCACGACACCGACGAGATCGAAGCTCAGGCCATCGCTCGTTCGATTCGAGATCATGCAGGGCCCGGCCACGCGTGGTCATCACAAGCGGTACTCGTGCGAACAAACGCTCAGGCAGCCGTCATCGCCACGGCGCTGGAACGATCAAAGATCCCTCACCGTTTGCGCGGCAAGTCGTCTCTCGTCGATCAGCCCGAGATCAAACAACTGTTCAAGCTTCTCCGTGATTCAAAGGGTCCGCTGGCCTCAGTGCTTCCCGATCTGAGAGCGGCGATCGGCGTGTCGGGACCCGACGACGAAATGTCGGCGGCCGAGGCCGACCGACAGCGCAACCGCGAGGTGTTACTGCAACTGGCAATCGATCACGCGGCGTCGCACACGACAGCGACCGGCTTCGATTTCACCGGTTGGCTCCTGGCGACAGCTCGCAACGACGCTCTCGACTCATCGGGCGACGCTGTCGATGTCATGACATTCCACGCGGCGAAGGGTCTCGAGTGGTCCGTCGTTCACCTGGCAGGAATTGAATCGGGCTATGTGCCGATTGCGCAAGCCAATGGACCGGCTGCGCTCAGCGAAGAGCGTCGCCTGCTCCATGTTGGCTTGACCCGAGCGCGAGACGAAGTACTCATCAATTGGGCGGCCAAACGCACATTTGGCCAGCGGGCGGCCAAACGCCACCGTTCGCCGTATCTCGATCACCTTGATCCGCAGGGAACCGTCTCGGCCGCTACGCCACCGCCCGACAGCCGCAGCCGGGTACCGGTCGACACTGACGGCGCCAAGAAACATCTGTCAAAGATGCGTTCAGAACTTACCGACGCCGAGCCTGATAGCCCGCTCTACCACGACCTCACCGAGTGGCGCCGCACGACTGCTCGCGAACAAGGCGTTCCGGCGTACATCGTGTTCAACAATCGCACGCTGGCAGCCATCGCGAGTCGCCACCCAAGCAGCCTCGATGAGCTTCTCGATGTACCCGGCATTGGGCCCACCAAAGCCGAGCGCTACGGAGCAGAGCTGCTCGAAATGATCAACAGTCGCTGATCACAGATCAAAGGGCATAAGCACGAGAACAACCGTCGCTGAGGTCTCGCGCAACACGCGTTCAACCGTGTGTCCAAGGAACGGCTTACCGTCGGGCCGGCGCAAGTTCGCACCCATCACGATCAGGTCAGCTTCGACGTCTTCAACCATCGAGAGAATCTCGTCGCCGGGATTCCCGGTTCGAAGAACTTCAATGGTTGATGCGCCGAGCTCCGCGGCCATTGCGGTCGATTCTTCGAGAACGCGGGTCCCGATCTCGGTGCCGGTCGGTTGCTCGCCAAGATGCAACAACCCTCCGAGCAGCGAACCAGGCGACGAGTCAGCTACGTGCAACAGGTGAATCTCGGTGCCCAGGTTGCGACTTAGATTGAATGCGATCTCGCTCGATGCACGGGATGCGGCGGTTCCGGCAACAGGCACCACCGCTTTTGCGTAGGCGCCTGGCAATCGGCGACCGTCCAGATTCCGCGCCCGACGAACCAGAACAACGGGGATCTTTGCCCTCGACAGCACTTCGTCGACTCGCGAAGAGATGACGCTGCCCTGTTCGTCAGTGTCGTTGGCTCCGAGACCGATAACGCCAAAGCCCAACTCGCTCTCATTCAAGATGGCCTCTGCGATATCGGCCGACTTGACCTTGCGGTGCTCGATCGTTCGCCCATACATCGTGTTTTCAAGCGGCTCGATATTGACCTCGTCAACACCGAAGCCCGCGCTCAATACGGTGACGGCCGATTCGTCGGGCCAGGCAAAGTGCAGAATTTGCGCTGCGGCAATTGAGGCTGGGTCGCCGTTGCTTGGAACCAACAGGCGCGACGACTTGACGACGATGTTGCGTTCGAGCGCAGCCTCGCGTTCGAGTCGGGCAACTTCGTCGGCTGAGCCTTCCCAGCCTCGCACGACCATACGCAGACCGACCGAGGCAATCACACTGGTTACGACTGGCACGAGCACAATCGCCGTAAATGCCACGGTGTTGAACACGCCAACCGCAGCACCCACTGTTGCGATCACGATCTCGAGCGCACCGCGCGCGTTGAGTCCTGCGCCAAGCGCTAGGGCGCCACGCTTTGTTCTTCCGGCAAGTCGGGCACCGACATAGGCACCAATAAATTTGGCAATCACGGCCACAGCGATGATCACCAACGTCCAGAGAATTGCGGTGCGGTTACCGAGCTCACGAAGATCCACCCGCAAGCCGGCAGTGGCGAAGAAGATCGGCGCAAAGAACCCGTAGGTCATGCCCTCGATGAGCTCCAAGGTGTGCTCGTGCTGAAAGCGAGACCGGTGCAGCAGCACACCGGCAATAAACGCACCCAGAACTGCTTCGACGCCGAGGCGTTGGGTGACCACGCCGAAACCGAGCATTGAGATGATGGCAACGGTCAGTGCACCGCTGACGCCAGCGTCGCGCCGCCGCAACTGACGTAGTGCGCTGTCGATGATCCGCTGGCCGATCGTCATGGCAAGGGCGACGAACACAACGATGGGCACGACAGTCTTGAGAATCTGCACCACCCCGATCTCGCCCGATGTCGCGAGCCCGGTGAATACACCGAGAAGCAGCCAGCCCACGACGTCATTCGCCATTCCTGCAGCGACGGTGATCTGTCCGAAGTCGCGACGCATGAGACCAAGCTCAGACAGAATCTTGGCCACAACTGCCAGCGACGACACGCTCAAGGCCAATGCGACGAACAACGCGAAGTTGATGCGTTCTGCTCCTTCGGCGAGGAACACGTCAGGCAGCAGGTAGCCGACGGCGAGCCCGCCAATGAGCGGAAGTATCAGACTGCCTGCGGTAACAAGAGCGGCGGGCTTGCCGAGTTTGGCGATGAGACCGAGGTCGGTCTCAAAGCCCGTGACAACGAGAAGAAGCGCGACGCCGACCCAGGCCACCCCAAGAAGTGCTGCCGACTGAACCTCTTCGTGGCCCTTGTTGAGAAACCAATCGAACCCGTCAGGCCAAACAGTGCCGAACACTGATGGGCCGAGCAGCAGACCAGCGCTGAGCTCGCCGATAACCCGCGGGAGCCCGATCGCGCGCATCATCCACCCGAGCGTGCGGGCAAAGACGACAATAACGAAGAGCTGCACCCAGAAAACGAGTAGCTCGTGTTCTTCGATCGGAATCAGTTCAGCCATTACTCAGGGTCCTGCTGTTGGTCACGCGTCAATCGCAAAGTCAGCGTAGATCGGCACGTGGTCGCTTGGCTTATTGCCGTCCCACGCTTTGCGCCCGTTGCGGTCAACGATGGCACTCGTCGCTGTGTCAATCAAGGTTTGGGTCGCCAACACGAGGTCAATACGGATTCCCTGGCGCTTGTGGAACCGGCCAGCGGTGTAATCGTAGTAGCTGAACAATCCTGGGTTCTCGGGCCAAATGTGTCGGAACGTGTCGGTCAGCCCCCACTCTTTGATGGTGTCTAAAGCGGCCCGCTCGCGGGGCGTCACGTGTGTCTTGCCAGCGAATGCGTTGATGTCCCATACATCATCGTCTTCGGGTGCGATGTTGAAGTCACCAAGAACCGCGAGAGGTTCGTCGGCGCTGTGGTTCGCGTCGAGGTGCGCTCGTAGTCGACCCAACCACGCGAGTTTGTAGTGATAGTGCTCGTGATCGACTTCGCGCCCGTTGGGCACATACACCGACGCAACCCGCACCCCTGCGCACGTCGCCCAGATCACCCGAGCGTCGACATCGGGTTCGCCACCATCGGCGAAATCGACCACAACATCGTCGAGGCCGACTCGACTAAGAATCGCGACACCGTTCCACTGCCCTTGACCATGATGGGCTGAGCTGTAGCCGAGAGCCTCAAATGCCAGAGCCGGGAACGAGTCGTTCGCCAGCTTCGTTTCTTGAATACAGACAACGTCTGGTTCAAGGCGTTGCAACCACTCTTCGACCCGCGGAAGGCGAGCGTTGAGCGAGTTGACGTTCCAGCTCGCAATGCGCATCGGGCAGAGGTTAGTCGCCGCGTTTCGCCACGAGTGGAGAGGTGCACGAGCGGTGCCGATGATGGTTCGTACACTGACGCAATGACGACATCCGAGCCAGGGCTCGAAAGCGCAGACCACCCGGGGCCCAACGCGTGGCTTCTCGAGGAAATGCGGGCGCAGCCCGCAACGAGCCATCCCGCCAGCAACGGCGGGTCAGCCGGCGCACCGCCCACACCTGCAGCGGCCGCTGCGCCAGCGCCAAACGCGGAGCCGGCCGCGTCTGCGCCGACAGCCCCGACCGGTGCTCGAACGACCGCTCACGATTCATCGACGACAGACGCAACAGAGCCGGTTGGCGAACCCCTCCGAGGCGCCTCGGCGCGCATTGTCGAAAACATGGAAGCCAGCCTCGAAGTTCCAACGGCAACCAGCTTTCGCGACGTTCCCGCAAAAATGCTCGAAGCAAACCGGCGCGTGGTAAACGGCTACTTGCGCCGAAGCCGCCAGGGCAAAGTTAGCTACACACACCTGATTGCGTGGGCTGTAATTCGGGCGATCGTCGATCACGTTCCCGCCATGAACTCGGTCTATGTCGCCGACGCAGACGGCAAGCCGCGTGTTGACCGCGGCGAAAGCATCGGGTTCGGCATTGCCGTCGATGTGCAGAAATCGAGTGGCGCACGCACCTTGATGGTGCCCACCCTTCGTGACGCGCAGGCAATGACCTTTCGCCAATTCGTCGATGGATACAACGACATCATCGACCGGGCGCGATCTGGCAAGCTGACCCTCGACGATTTCGGTGGCACCACAGTCTCGCTGACAAACCCGGGCGGCATCGGAACCGTTCAGTCAGTACCTCGGCTTATGCCCAGTCAGGCGGTCATCGTTGGCGTGGGCACCATTGCCCTGCCCGCCGCATGGCAAGCAGCTGACCCCCGCACAATCGCCGATCTCGGCATTTCCAAGGTTGTCACCATCACTAGTACCTATGACCATCGGGTGATTCAGGGCGCGGAATCGGGCGACTTCTTGGCAGCCATTCATCGGCTGCTCGCCGGTGAACACGAGTTTTATGCTGACATCTTCGAATCGGTCGGCGTGCCCTATCGACCAATCAACTTCAACCCTGACCGAGCCGTCGGCGACAGCGTTAACGAAGCAATGACCCGCCAGATCGCCGTCAACCAGTGCATCAACATGCATCGCGTTCGCGGCCATCTCATCGCCGACCTCGACCCGCTTGGACTGCGCGAAGCCCTGACCGACATCGATATCGACCCTGAGACCTACGGGCTGACTGTCTGGGACCTCGACCGCGAGTTCCTGCACACCGACTACGCCAATGCAGGAAAAGCACCACCGCGCCGGGTGCTTCTTCGCGATCTGCTTGGCGAGATGCGCGACGCGTATTGCCGCACCGTCGGCATCGACTACATGCACATCCAAAACGCCGAAGAGAAACGTTGGATCCAACAACGCGTCGAAGGCGTCGACCGCACGCCAGACGCTGGCGAGAAGCGCCGAATCCTTGAATCACTGAATGGCGCAGAGGCGCTTGAGAGTTTCCTCGACCGCAAGTACCCCGGTACCAAGCGATTCGGTCTCGAAGGAAGCGAAAGCGCAATCCCGATCCTCGACGCCATCATTGGCGATGCCGCAGATGCCGGTTGCGACTCGGTCGTGCTCGGTATGGCTCACCGCGGCCGTCTCAACGTGCTCGCCAACGTCGTCGGCAAGAGCTACGAGCAGCTGTTTCGTGAGTTCGAGGTCGGTGTCGAAGAAGATTCGATCCAGGGCTCAGGCGACGTCAAATACCACCTCGGCATGCGCGGCATCTTCACGTCGCGCCACGGCAACGAGATTCCGCTACAGCTCGCCGCAAACCCATCGCACCTCGAAGCTGTCGACCCCGTGGTCGAAGGCTTGGCCCGCTCGGTCATGGACCTCATCCCGGCCCCCGAAGAAGGCAGCGAGCAGCTGGAGTACCCGGTAATGCCGCTGCTCATTCACGGCGATGCAGCGTTTGCCGGCCAAGGTGTTGTGTCTGAGACGCTCAACCTTTCGCAGATCAAGGGCTACCGGGTCGGCGGCACGATCCACCTGGTGATCAACAATCAAGTGGGCTTTACGACCACAGCCGAGGCACAACGCTCGTCGACCTATCCCACCGATGTGGCTCGCACCGTGCAGGCCCCGATCTTGCATGTCAATGGCGACGACCCCGAAGCCTGCGTGTGGGCTGCTCACCTGGCGTTTGCTTATCGCCAGGAGTTCCACAAAGACGTTGTCATCGACATGTGGTGCTACCGCCGACGCGGACACAACGAGGGCGACGACCCCAGCTACACGCAGCCGCTGATGTACCGCCGGATCGACGAACTCGTTTCGGTCCGTGAGAAGTACCTGAACCTGCTCGTCGATCGCGGCGACGTTGACGTCGACGAAGAGCAGGCCGCACGCGACGACTTCGATGCTCGCCTGCAGGCGGCCCTCGATGACACTCGAGATCACGCTCCGCCAAAAGACCTCAAAGCAGCCGCGCCGCCCGACGCGATTGGCGTTCTTGCGCACGTGTCGACGGCCATTGATCGAGCGACGGTCGACCGCATCTACGCTGCTCTCACCCGTCGACCCGAGGGCTTCACGGTGCACCCCAAGCTCGAGCGCCAATTCGACCGACGCGACGCCCTGTTCGAGAGTGGCAAAGTCGATTGGGCGATCGCCGAAGCAATGGCGCTCGGTTCGCTGCTGGTCGAAGGAACTTCGGTGCGTCTCGCCGGTCAGGACAGCCGTCGCGGCACGTTCTCGCACCGGCATTCGACGCTGGTCGACCACAACACCGGTGACGAGCACCGACCGCTCGACGAGCTATGTCAAGACGGCGCGAATCTGTGGATCTATGACTCACTATTGAGTGAGTACGCAGCGCTTGGCTTTGAATACGGCTACTCCCTTGGCAATCCCGACGCACTCGTGCTTTGGGAAGCCCAGTTCGGCGACTTCGTCAACGGTGCGCAGATCATCATCGATCAATTCATCGTGAGCGCCGAAGATAAATGGAAGCAACACAGCGGTCTGACGATGTTGTTGCCGCACGGTTACGAAGGTCAAGGTCCAGAACACTCGTCAGCTCGCCTTGAACGTGTGCTGCTCGCCTGCGCTGAAGACAACGTGCAGGTCGCCAACGCCACGACGTCGGCGCAGCTGTTCCACTTGCTGCGACGCCAGATGCATCGCGATATACGCAAGCCGCTGTTTGTGTTCACGCCCAAGTCATTGTTGAGAGCCCGCAGCGCACAGTCGCCGATCGAGGCCCTCACGTCAGGAACATTTGAGGAGCTTCTTGATGACCCGGAGATGACCGATGAGCAGGCAAACGAGGCCCGAGCGGTTGTGCTTTGCTCCGGAAAGGTCGGCCACGACATGATCGCCGCTCGCACAGTGGCTGAAGCCCCGCTAGCCGTGATCCGCATTGAGCAGCTGTACCCGTGGCCAGATGCCGCTCTCGCCGTCGCGCTCGACCGCTACCCCAACGCCCGCAAGATCATTTGGCTCCAGGAAGAGCCCGAGAACATGGGTGCTTGGAACTTCGCGAAGGGTCGCTTATATGAGCACCACGGCGATGAGTATGAAATCAAGCGCATCTCGCGGCCCGAATCAGGAAGCCCCGCGACCGGCAGCGCCAAGATCCACGCTCAGGAACAGACAGAGCTACTCGAGCGCGTTGTCGATCTTGTCTGATTCGGGAGCGACCGAGCCCGGCCATGCGCAAACCGACCTCACGGTCGGAGCGTTCACCGAGCGCGGACCTTGGGACCTTGGAACTCTCGACAACACCTTTCCTTGGCAACACGGCATCGATGACCTGCGCACCCGCGTGCGCTCTCAGGTCCCGGAACTCACTCGTCGGCGGCTCGTGCCGCCTGGCCGTCGCGTCGTTGCCATTGCGTCACAATTCGGCTGGGCCCTCGCCCGGTGGAAGCTGCAACGCGGCGAGCGGTCGGTCAGCGAGTCGCGCACTGACTTATCCCAGCGTCTCGTAACAGCATCGGAACATCTCGGGTCGACCTACATCAAGCTGGGCCAGATCATCTCGTCGGGCGACGGCATCTTCCCTACTGAGCTCGTGACTGAGTTTCGCAAGTGCCGCGATCAGGTTCCGGCCGAATCGTTCGCGCAGGTCCGCGAAGTCGTTGAGTCTGACTTTGGCCGAAGCCTTGAAGAGATCTTTGTCGAGTTCGACCGCGAACCCTTGGCCGCCGCGAGTATTGCCCAGGTACATCGCGCCGTACTTCGAGGCGACGGCAACCCCGAGGTCGTCGTCAAGGTTCAGCGCCCTGATGTGGCCCGCAACGTGCATGCCGATCTTGCGGCTTCCGCATGGCTGGCTCCTTTTCTTGTCGGCCGCATTCCTGTGGCAGCGCTCGCCAACCCACCGGCACTCGTCGAAGTGTTCGCTCAATCGATCGTCGAGGAGCTCGATTTCAGACTCGAAGCTCAGAACATGCTCGACGTAGCGCGTTCGTTCCGGCAGCTTGAGCAGACCGGCTATGTCGTACCTCGCCCCCACCCCAGGCTCGTGTCGGAACGGGTGCTGGTCATGGAGCGCCTCGATGGATTCCAGTTCGACGACATCGAGCGTCTCGAACGCGAACAGATCGACCCCGAAGAAATCGTGCGCACAGGCATGATCGGGTTCCTCGAAGGCGCCCTGGTGAACGGCATCTTTCACGGTGACCTTCACGGCGGCAACCTGTTCATTCGTGACGACGGCCGCACTGCACTGCTCGATTACGGCATCGTCGGCCGCCTAACCGAACCCAAACGCATCGCGTTTTTGCGCATCTTGATGTCGGCAACCAGCAACGATGTACATGGCCAGGTCGAGGCCATTCGTGACCTTGGAGCTCTACCGCTCGATGTCGATATTGATGAAGTGATCCGGGACCTTGGTCTCGATGGCGGCGGAGTCGACCCAACTAGTCTCTCGCAGACTGAACTCGTCGATGAGGTGAATCGTCTGGTTAAGGCCATGCTCGGCTACGGAGCGCGCATGCCTCGCGAGCTCATGTTGTTCGCCAAGAACTTGGTCTTCCTCGACGGCGCCATCAGCACTCTGACCCCCGATCTCGACCTGTTCGCTGAAATCAGCCATATCGCCATGTGGTTTGCGAGGCGACACGGCAACCAGCTCGCGGCCGATATGGGCATCAAGGTCGATGCCTTTGAGGTCGACCTCACTGGTGTCAAGGCCCAGTTCGGCGTAGATCCTGCGACGGACTCATTCAGTTACCGCGAGCTAAGCGAGCGCCGGGAGCTGATCGCTCGTAGGTTCGCCGGCCACGACAAGCCCGACGAAGGCCAGTAGCCCGAACGAGGTCTGATTCTCTCAGGCAGACCGAATCGGTTCGAGCACGTCGAGGAAGTCCACCAAACGGCTACCGATTGCTAGCGCAAGTTCGGGGTCTTCTAGGTCGGGCTCAATCCACGCTTCGGAAACACGGCGCCACTTGGGAGCGTCGAAAAAAGGAGCACACTTGGCTTCTCCCCCAAGCGTGCGCTTCCAAGCCGAACGCGCAATCGACTCGATCGCCCGTTCGTTGTCGGACTCTTCTCGGTGCTCGGCGTGGAAACCAATCTCAAGCGCAAGGCCGTCGACGCCATCGACGTGTCGGCGGGCCAAGAGCTGCGCCTCGTAGTGCTCGCGGGGCGGTTTCGCTGATCCGACCCACACCTTGACCCCGCGCCGGTGCGTGCGGATCTGTAAAGGTTGGTACTGACCACCGGCAAACGCCCTGATCACATCAGTGACCTCGTCAAACAAGTGGAGCTCCACATGCGAAACCTATATCGCCGCGACACTCGTCGCTCTGCGGGTTCGGTTTTGAACAATGTTCGCTAATCGGTGTCGAATAGCGCCGTCGCATCCGTCACAAGGGTGCAACGCACGGGTGGCTACACAGTCGTCCGCTGCTGCCACCAACAATTCAAGACCAGGAGAACAATCCAATGGAATACATGATCACGCTCTACAGCCAAGAAGTCGAACGGCCGGCTCCCGGCTCGCCCGAGTTCGAAGCCATGATGGGCGAATGGATGGCCTACAACCAGCGTCTAATCGACAACGGACATTGGGTTGCTGGCGCGAACCTTGCCCCGAGCCTTACAGCTACCACGGTCAAAAAGTCTGCCGACGGCGTAACGATTGTCGACGGCCCGTTTGCAGAGAGCAAAGAAGTTCTTGGCGGGTTCTATCTCGTCAAGGCTGCCGACCTCGACGAAGCCACCGCTCTCGCGACTGCAGTACCGATTCCGTTTGGCAGCTTCGAGATTCGACCGGTTGCTTTCAGGCCAGATGCCGATCACGGCTGAACTCACGGGCTGCTGAAAGCGGCCAACGGCTCACGAGGCACAGCCGATGAGCGTCTCGGTCATCGACGAGGCGCTCACCGACCTGGCCCGTGAGCACTCAGGTCGCATTTTGGCGATCTTGGCGAACCGCATTGGCGATCTCGACATCGCAGACGAATCGGTGCAAGAAGCCCTCGTGCGTGGCGCTGAGCGTTGGCCAAAAGACGGGATTCCCGACAATCCCCCAGGCTGGCTAATGACCGTTGCGCGCCGCATTGCGATCGACCGTCTTCGCAGCGATAGCTCGGCCCGGCGACGAATCGAGCAATCTGGGCACGACCTGACCGCTGACCTCAATGCTGCGCCAGACTCCGTTCCTCTGATCGACGAGGCCAACGACGCAACTGTGCGTGACGACCGGCTCAGGTTGCTTCTTCTGTGTTGCCACCCGGCGCTCAACCTCGAGGCTCAGGTCGCGTTGACGCTGCGATTGGTGGCGGGTCTCACGACCGAGGAAATTGCTTCAGCGTTTCTTGTCCCGACATCGACCCTCGCCCAACGCATCTCGCGGGCGAAGCGCAAGGTCCGAGACGCTGGTATTCCGCTCACGATCCCTGACAACCTTGACGATCGGGTCGCGTCTGTGCTTGCGGTGCTGTACCTCTCGTTTAACGAGGGCTATCTGAGCAGGTCCGACACTACCGACATCGTTCGAGTTGATCTCTGCGACGAGGCCATTCGACTAACAGCGCAGTTCGTTGAGCTGGTTCCAGACAGCGCTGAAGCGCTCGGCTTGTTTGCCCTCGAGCTGTTCCACGATGCCCGGCGTGACGCTCGAGTGAATCCGCAACGCGAGCTCGTGCTACTTCAGGATCAAGACCGAGCGACATGGGACTGGACCAAGGTGACTCTCGCCAACAGCCTTTTGCATCGTTCAATGCAGCTGATGGCGCCGGGCCCGTACCAATTGCAAGCGCACATAGCCGCACGGCACACCAATGCGCCTCGGGCAGACGCGACCGATTGGGCTGCCATTGCGTCGCTCTACGCGCAACTCGAAAAGGTGCTTCCGACCGATGTCGTGCGACTCAATCATGCCGCAGCTGTTGCCTTGGCGACGTCACCAAACGCGGGGCTCGATCGGCTCGCATCGTTGACAGACCTCGACGGTTATCACTTGTTGCATTCGACCCGCGCCCGGTTGCTCGAAATGGCCGGCGAGCCAGCGCTCGCTCTTGATTCATGGAAGCGTGCCGCCGAGCTGGTGATCAACCCTGCCGAGAAACAACTCATCGACGAACGCATCACTGCACTCAGCTAGCGCCTAATCGTCGGCGTGGACGAACGCGCCAGCGAACGACATGTCGAGCACTACGCCAAGTTCGCGCAACGCTGCGTGCGGGTCAACAACTTTGATGGTTGTCATGCCCATGGCCCGTGCCGGTTTGAGATTGATACCCAGATCGTCGAGAAAAACACACGCAGCAGGCTCAACGCCAAGCATCTCGCACGCGATTTCATAGAACCGTGGTGTGGGCTTGCGCACGCCCACCACCGCGGACTCGACGATCACCTCAAACAGCTCCTTGGTCTCACCGTGGCCGCCACTCCCTGGGTCGTCGCCACGACTGAAGTTGTTCGTCAACATCGCGGTGCGATAGGTACCTGCAACCTGCCGGAGCGCATCGACCATAAACGGGCGGATCTCGGTCTTGAGACAATCGAGAACATCTGCCCCAATGAGCCGGTGACCGAGTGCACGGGCCTCCTCTTCGAACAGCTCACAGAACCCGGCACGGTCGACATCGTTGCGCTCAAATTTTGCCCACGCGTTGTCGTCGGGGTTGGTCGAGTTGATAACGCGAATGATGTCAGCGGGCAGTTCTTCGCGCTTTTCGAGCGCCGCAAAGTTATCGAACGGACTCGTCGTCATCACCCCGCCAAAGTCGAACAAGACGGCTTCTATTTGTTGTGCGCTCACGGACCGACGCTAGATGTTGCTGACCTGGCCTTCCAACCAGCGACTTCCGCTCGTAGGCTCACGGGCGATGAGTGGTGAGTACATCTTCACAATGCACAAGGTCGGGCGCTTCGTGCCACCCGATCGCGACGTTCTCAAAGACGTCACTGTGTCGTTCTTCCCTGGGGCCAAAATTGGCGTCCTCGGACCAAACGGATCGGGCAAGTCAACCCTGCTCAAGATCATGGCGGGTGTCGACCCGGACTTCAGCGGCGAAGCTCGACTGACACCGGGATACAGCGTTGGCATGCTCGCGCAGGAACCCGAACTCGACGAGACCAAGAATGTCTATGACAACATTCTTGATGGTGTCGGCGACATCGCCGACCTGCTCAAGCGCTACGACGAAGTGTTGGCAGCGTGGGCCGACCCAGAAGCTGACTACGACAAGCTCGGCGTGCAACAGGGCAAGATCGAAGCCGAACTCGATGCCAAAGAAGGCTGGGATATCCAGCGCACGATCGAGATTGCTATGGATGCCCTTCGTACCCCACCAGCAGACGCTCAGGTCACGACGCTGTCTGGTGGCGAGCGCCGCCGTGTCGCTCTCGCTCGTCTACTGCTCGCCAAGCCTGACCTGTTGCTGCTCGATGAGCCCACCAACCACCTCGACGCAGAGTCGGTTGCCTGGCTTGAGCGCCACCTAAGCGACTACGTCGGCACGGTCGTTGCGGTAACCCACGATCGCTATTTCCTCGACAACGTCGCCGGTTGGATTCTCGAACTTGACCACGGCAAAGCAATACCGTTTGAAGGTAACTACAGCGGGTGGCTCGAAGCCAAAGAATCCCGCATCGCTTCTGAAGAGCGCCGCAACGTCGCCCGCAAGAAGTCACTCAAGAAGGAACTTGAGTGGATTCGCATGGCACCCAAGGCCCGCCAGGCCAAGGGAAAGGCGCGCCTCGCGAATTACGACAAGCTCCTGTCCGAGGCCAAAGAACAGACGATGCGAGACGAGAAGCTCGAAATCGACATTCCGGTCAACCGCCGACTCGGTGACATCGTCATCGAAGCCACGAACGTCAGCAAGGGGTTCGGCGACCGCTTACTCATTGACGACCTCAGCTTTACGCTTCCTCCTGCGGGCATCGTCGGCGTGATTGGCGCCAATGGCGCCGGCAAAACCACGCTGTTTCGAATGATCACCGGCGGCGAGGCCCCTGATAGCGGCAACGTCAGGGTCGGTGACACCGTCGAAGCGGGCTATGTCGACCAGAGCCGCGACACGCTCGACGCGGAGAACACTGTCTATGACGAGATCACTGACGGTCTTGACATGCTTGAAATCGGTGGGCAAGACGTCAACGGTCGTAGCTATGTCGCATCGTTCAACTTCAAAGGGGCTGATCAGCAGAAGCTGGTCGGGAACCTTTCAGGTGGTGAGCGCAACAGGGTTCACCTCGCCAAGATTTTGCGCAGCGGCGCCAACCTGCTTCTGCTCGATGAGCCGACCAATGACCTCGATATTGAAACGCTGCGTTCGCTCGAATCGGCTCTCGAACGCTATGCCGGCTGCGCCGTGATCATCAGCCACGATCGCTGGTTCCTCGATCGCATTGCCACCCATACTCTTGCTTTTGAGGGCGACTCGCAAGTGAGCTGGTTCGAAGGTTCGTTCAGCGACTACGAAGCTCATCGACGTCAGAAGCTCGGAGCCGCCGCCGATCAACCCACGCGTATCAAGTACAAACCGCTTACCCGCTGATCCATTCAGCTATTGCGCCCGGCTTCAGTAGTCGGTTGGATCTCCGTACGGGCTGCATGATTCTGCATAACAGCGCTCGTGGAAATGCTCGATACCTTGCCACTGGCCTGCCTGATAGACGTTCGCGACTACCTGCTTGTGCCGAAGCCGCGCCACGAACTTGATCGTGTCGTCGCAGTGAACACATCGAACCCAACTGCCGGGCTGGATCAGGCGACAGGCGGCTCGGCTGTGCTGAACCTTGCGGTCGCTGGTCATTTCTCGTGTGGCCATAGCGGTGGGCATACCTGTCTGATCGGCAAGCAGCGCGCGCCGTTGAGTCCAGCGGGAAGTTTTGCCGGCTCGAAATGGGCCTTGCGGCCTAGAGCTTCACGTGCAGGCCGCTACCGTCACCATGTGCCGAGGCGTCGCCAGTGATTAGGAACCGAGTGCTCGCTGCCGTTGCACCGACCGTCGCACGAGCGGTCGGATCGCTCAGCCGCCGATTGGGTCGTGGCGGCGGAACCACGCTTCCGGGTGTCGTGTTGTTGCGACTCGACCCCGACGCGATCGAACGATCGGCCGGTCGACTCGACGCAGGTTCGGTGGTGATCTCAGCGACAAACGGCAAAACCACAACAACCCGGCTGGTCGTCGACGCGGCCAAGGCGCTCGGCTATTCGGTGACGACCAATCGCGCCGGTTCCAACCTCGAACGCGGCGTGGCAGCAGCGTTGCTCGATCTGGGTCGCCGACGCGCTGAATTGCCAGTGGGCTCGCTCGGCGTTTTTGAAGTCGACGAGGCGGCGCTTGACGCCGTTGTGTCCAAAGCCCATCCGAGGGTCATCGTGTTGATGAACCTGTTCCGGGATCAACTCGACCGGTTCGGCGAACTGGAAACGCTGCTCGAACGTTGGCGACAGATGCTCACCAACGCCAGGGCGCAACCGGGGCCGGTAACGGTCGTCGCCAATGCCGATGATCCAAACCTTGCCGAACTTGTCCGGTCGATCGGCAACGACATCGACGTGATTTGGTTCGGCTGTAATGACGCTACTGTCGGCCTTGACGCAGTAGCCCACGCGTCAGACGCAACCACATGTCGACGGTGTGACCACCCGATTCGCCACGACCCGGCGTACCTCGGGCACTTGGGAGCGTGGGCCTGCACGAACTGCGAAGCGCAACGGCCGCCGCTTGACATCGAAATTGTGAGCGCCAGTTCCACAGCCACAGGACAAACCGTGAAGGTTCGGGCCGGCGAACAGCACATCGTGGTTGCAACTCCCCTCGCTGGACTGCACAACGCCTACAACATCGTCGCTGCCGTCGGGGCCGCTCTTGCGGTCGACAAGCGGCGCGGCCCAGCTGACGGCACCTCGTTATCGACTGTTGCTACCGCGCTCGGCCGCACCCAGCCAGCATTCGGTCGGGGCGAGCGAGTCGCTATTGGCACCCGCGAGCTGTCGATATTGCTGGCCAAGAATCCGACTGGAGTGAACCAGAACATTCGGACCGTTCTGGCCGCCCCTGACCCGGTTCATATCCTGGCCATGCTCAATGATCGAACAGCTGATGGCCGCGATGTCAGCTGGGTTTGGGACGTCGACTGGGAACCGCTGATCGAGCGGGCCCAGCGTTTGACACTCACCGGAGATCGGGCCGGCGACCTCGCGCTGCGAATGAAATACGCCTCCGCGGACATGAGCCGAGTGGTGGTCGTTGACGAAGCCGACGCTGCGCTCGACGATGCGCTCGGCAAGGCACCTGACAATGCCACGGTGCATGTTCTTCCGACATACACCGCGATGTTGGACCTTCGTACGATTTTGACAGGCCGCGGACTCGTCGCAGATCAGTGGGACGAAACATGAACCCAACGCTCCCGTCGCACACTGTTCGCCTCTGTCACCTGTACCCCGAGCGCATGAACATTTACGCCGATCGCGGCAACATTGCCGTGTTCGCAAATCGGCTCAAGTGGCGCGGCATGTCTTTAGAGATACGTGAATTCACCCTCGGCGATTCGGTCGACCCCTCTGATCACGACCTGTACTACCTCGGCGGCGGACAAGACCGCGACCAAGACCTCGTTGCTGGAGACCTTGCACACAAAGCCGACGCCCTTCGAGCAGGTGCCGACGACGGCGCGGCCCAGCTCTACGTGTGCGGCGGAATTCAACTCGCTGGCCATCGATACCAGACGGCAAGCGGCGAGTCTCTCGCAGGTGTAGGGGTGCTCGACCTCGAGACCGTTGCAGGATCTACCCGCCTTGTCGGCGATATCGCCATTTCGACCGATCTATGCGGTCCTTCGGTCGAGGTTGTCGGTTACGAGAACCATGCCGGACGTACGCACCTCGGTGACGTCTCGCCATTCGGGCAGGTGATTTCAGGACACGGGAACAACGACGCCGACAAGACCGAGGGAGCCACTCGGGACCGGGTCATCGGCACCTATCTTCACGGCCCGCTGCTGCCGAAGAACCCTCAAATTGCAGATTTGCTGCTCTCATGGGCACTCGAACACCGCTATGGCGGCCGCGTCGAACTTGCACCGCTCGACGACACGCTTGAGAAGTCAGCGCACGCTGTCGCACGAACTCGCGTTGGGCTTGACCGTTGACAGCCGTTCGCCGGCTCGCTCAGAACAGGCGAGGTTCCTTCGACTCGATGCCTCGCAGATCGTCGTAATCGACCACCTGGCAGTCGATCTCTCGAGTCAGTGCAAGCACCTTGGCCTGCGGTTTTATTTCCTGGGCGACGAACATGCCCCGCACGGGGCGCAACAGCGGGTCCCGGTTTAAGAATTCGAGATAGCGAGCGAGCTGTTCGACACCGTCAATGTCACCGCGCCGCTTGATCTCTACGGCGATCGTGGCTCCGTCTTCGTCCTTGCAGAGAAGGTCGACTGGGCCGATATCGGTCGGATACTCGCGTCGAACGAGCCGCATGCCTTCGCCAAGCGTTTCGGGCGCAGCAGCGAGCAGCTCCTGAAGATGCGCCTCGACGCCGTCTTTTTGAAGACCAGGGTCAATTCCGAGTTCGTGATCAGTGTCAGACAGCACCTCGTGCAACGTGATTCGCAACGTCTCGCCCTTGGGGCTTGTGACGGTCCAGCCTTCGTCGTCGATCGCGAGCCGGTTCGGCGCGTTCATCCAGTTCAACGGTTTGTAGGCACCACCGTCCGCGTGTATTGCTACACACCCATCAGCTTTCACCATGATGAGACGGGTGGCCTCGGGAAGGTGGGCGGTGAGCCTGCCGTCATAGTCGACGGTGCATCGGGCCACAACAAGGCGCATTGAACTGACCCTAACGCGACTCAGCCACACCGTTGGGAACCCCAGCCCGTGAACCCAACAAACGCGCGCTCACCGTGCCCAGCGTGAGCGTGGCGATTACGGTTCATCTCGCATGTTGACGCAGCCAACACCAACCGCCACAGCCAAACAGATGCAGGCCGATGGCCATCTCGCATTGCGGGTGTTCGCACCGTTCGCCCGCTTCCATCTGCCAAGCGTTGTCGAGGTGCGGGCCGATCGCCCGACGATCCTCGCCGCCAACCACAGAAGCCTGCTCGACGTCTTCTGCGCCGCTGCCACCTGCGCTCGTGCGGGAGTGTCTTGTCGTTTCTTGGTTCAGGCACGATATTTCGACAACAAGCTAATCGGCCGCTGGTTGCGCCGTATCGGTTGTATTCCGCTGTCACGCGAAACACGTGAAGCCGCCTTTGCCGAGGCGCTCGACTCGCTGTCTCGCCATGAAGTCATTGCCATCATGCCTGAAGGTCGTCTCGTGCCACCCGAAGACAGAATTGGCCAGACCGGCGTAGCCAGAACAGGTTTGTCAGAACTCGCGTTGCAGGCCAATGCCGTCGTCTGCCCAATCGCATTTCACAACACCGACCTTGTCTGGCCGCGTGGCAAGTGGCCGCGATTGGCCCGTCGGCGACCTACGGTCACCCTTGAGCTGGGCGCTCCGATAGAACTCACATCGCAAGATCATCAACACAACGTCGATGTGGTGATGAGTCAGTTGAACAAAATATTGAACCGCCTCGACACCACCGCCGAGAGCTGACGTTCTACAGTCGCCTGCACAGTGGGCCCACAGACGCGAAGTCGAACTATTCGTAACGATCCAGTCTTCCGCCGCCGAAGGCGCGCGTTGGCGCTCTCGGTCGTGCCGTTCGTCGTACTTGCCGCTCTGTTCTTGTTCGCAACTATCGATATTCGCCAACACGACGGGCGCGTGCTGCGTGGCGTCAGCCTCGGCGACGTTGACATCTCAGGGTTCAGCCCCGAAGAACTTGATCGGGAACTCGATTCAGTGAGCGCAGTCGTCGAATCGGCGCCTGTGTATATCGAAACACCCGACGCCGCCTATCAGATCGACGCGCAGCGGCTCGGTCTGTCGGTCGACCGTTCGGCAACCATCTCCGCCGCTCTCGATGTCGGCCGGCAAGGCAGCGCTGTCACCCGACCGTTCGGCTGGTTGGCACGAGCCTTTGGCGGCGACAGGGTCGACGCGGTGCTCGACCTCGACCCTGAAGCTGCCGAGGCCGGCTTGGCGGCCGTCAGTCGCACAATCAGCATCGAACCTGGTCCTCCAACAATGTCGCTGGTGAACGGCCGCCTCGAGCTGGCTGCGGGCGAGGCCGGAAGCATCCTCGACGTGACGCGTCTGGTGCGCGATCTCAGCGGTTCGCTGCCGAGCCAGCCCGGTGACGAGATCAATGTCGAGGCGTTCACTACGACCGACTCCATGATCGATGTGAGCATTCAGGCGCTCGTCGATCGGCTGAATGGCAACACGTCAGAGCCGATCACGTTGCGGGCTGGGTCTCGTACTGCGGTCTTTGAGCCAGCGGAGTTTCGAGGCTGGTTACGTCTCGACACCACAGCGGAGCCCGCGGTTGCGCGGCTCGATGGTTCGGCGATGGCGGCTCGCACCAACGAATTACTGGAGACGGCACAACCCTCGATTGAAACCCGCAGCCTGATCGTAGAAGGCAACGTACTTCGGCTTCCTGAAGAAAACGCCACCACTTGTTGCACACCGGACATGGCAGATGACGTTCTCGAATCAGTTCTCAGCGGGCAGACCACTATCGATGTTGAGCTCGTCACCGACGACCGGGGACCGCTTATCGAGCTCGGGCTTCGGCAGCTCATCGGCGAATTCACAACGAATCATCCGGCCGGACAGGATCGCGTGCTCAATATTCAGCGCATGGCGGAGATCGTACGGGGCGCTGTAATTCAGCCCGGTGAAGAATTTTCGTTGAATGCGTTTGTGGGCGAGCGCACTGCGGATCGGGGGTTTGTGGCCGCTGGGGTGATCTACGACGGTGTGTTCGCCGAAGACATCGGCGGTGGCGTGAGCCAGTTCGCGACGACGCTGTTCAATGCTGCGTTCTTCGCTGGGCTCGATCTCAATGACTATCAGGCCCACAGCATCTACATCGATCGTTACCCGTACGGACGTGAGGCAACGGTCAACTGGCCGAGCGTCGACCTAAAAATCGGCAACTCAACCGAAGCGCCCGTGCTGATCTGGTCAGAGTTTACCGATAGCTCCATCACGGTGAAGCTCTTTGGTACGGCATGGGTCGCGGCCGAACAAACAGATCAAGAAGTCACGATGGTCGAATCGTGTACTCGTGTTCGCACCGAACGCACCCGGGTGTGGCTCGATGGGCGTGAAGAGGTCGACAATGTCTTTGCGACCTACCAGCCGAGCGAGGGCGTCGGATGCGATGGGCGTCCGACGAAACCGCCGCCCGAGTGTGTGGTGAGCGAGATCCTGATCGACACCGACGAAGACGGTTTTGGCGACACCTGCGCGCCTACCTCTGAGATCTGCCCGCCCGACACCCGTCCGGTCGACAGCGACGGCGACGGCGATGTCGACATCTGTGAGCTTGGGCCGACTTCTTGCGAAGGAGATCTGATTCCGCTCGACACCAACAGCGACGGCACTGTCGATCGGTGCGTCACCCTGCAAACCCCGACTGACCCGCCTACCGCAGAGGGCACAGACCCGGTCGACACCGAGTCTGATCAGGCTGACGCCGAGCCAACGCCACAAGACGACGCCAGCGAGAACTGACCATCGCGGTCGTGTATGCCTTGCGACGAGAGGCATCTTGAATACCGACGTGCGACACTGTCACTATGGAAGCCGACGCACATCAACAGAGCGGCCGCATGGGCGACCTCGATGCGTTGCTGTGGGCGGTCGAGCGAGACCCGCGCTTGGCGAGCACCGTCGGGAGCGTCTCGCTGTTCTCACCTCCGATCGACCCCGACGCACTTCGGGTGCGTCTTGAGCGCACAACACGCGTGGTGCCACGGCTGCGCCAGCGGGTAGTTGGCAATCCGTTGTCGCTTGCTCCGCCACGGTGGGAGTTCGACCCCGAGTTCGATCTTGACAATCATCTTGACGTGATCGCCTGTGATGGTGACGGATCGCTGCGAGACGTGCTCGATATGGCCGCTCCGATTCTTGCGGCACCCTTCGATAGAGAACGCCCGCTGTTTTCGTTCACGTTGATCACCAATGTTGAAAACGATCAAAGTGCGTTGATCATGCGGGCCCATCACGCGATTGCCGACGGCCTTGGCATGTTGCAGATCCAAGTCGAGCTGTTTGACTTCGAACCAAATACACCTGACCCGGTCGAAATGCCAGAGATCCCAACCGGTCCTTTGCTTACACCCGGTGAGCGGGTGAGCAACGCCGTGCAGTTCGAGCGGGCTCGCACCAACGACGCAATTGATGAGCTGAAGTCGTCGCTGTTCAGCCTTGTGGCCGACGGGCCGATTGCGGGGTTTGACCGTCTGGTTGACACGCTCGGCTCCGGTTTGCGGTCAATGCAACCTGTGACCCCGCTCAGTCCAGTTCTGGTCGAACGGTCAACCGAGACGCACCTTGCGACAGTTGCACTTTCGCTCGCCGAGTTGCGAGCGCGCGGCAAGCAGGCAGGCACGCGGATGAATGCGGTGTTCGTGGCTGGCGTCGCGCGCGGTATGGGTCTGTTTCATGAACAGATAGACGCCGAAGTGACGCGACTGCGCATGGGTATGCCGGTCAGTAAGCGCAGCGATGGCGATAGCGAGGCAAGCGGCAACTTCTTCGCTCCGGTGCGTGTCGAGCTACCGGTCACCGCCGATAGTCCTGTCGCTCTGATTCAGATCGTCGATGCTCTCGTCGAGTCGCATCGCGACGAACCCGCGCTCGATGTTCTCGGCCCAGCAGCGAACCTGCTGAGTCGACTACCGCGCTCTGCAGGTGGAGCGTTGTTCGGCGCTGTGTTGGCCGGTACCGATTTCTTGACGAGCAATGTGCCCGGTTCGCCGGTGCCGATCCACGTCGGCCCGTCGACGATGTTGGCGCAGTATCCGTTTGGCCCCACCAACGCCGCCGCGGTGAATGTGACGCTGCTGTCGTATGGACCCGACGTGCACATTGGTGTCAGCGTCGATAGCGCAGCGACAGATCAAGCGGCGCTGCTCGGAACGTGCATCGCAGACGGCTTCAACTGGGTTCTGAGCTGACCGACACGCGTCGAGATGTGTCGAAGTTCACACTCTGCGTGGTCATGCGGTCGCAACTTCGCCGTAAATCCGCAGAAAAGTAGCGCGACTAACCGACAATAGGAACGCTCTTGTCAATACAGGCCAAGTACGGCCTCATCAAAGGGGAATCTATGAATCCAAAGCAACTAGCTGCCGAGTTCTTCGGCACCATGTGGCTTGTCTTAGGAGGTTGTGGTTCAGCTGTGCTGGCCGCCATCTTCTTGGCAGGCGACGAAAATATCGGAATTGGGCTGCTCGGTGTGAGCATCGCCTTTGGTCTCACGGTCGTGACCGGCGCCTATGCGTTCGGTCATGTTTCGGGTGGCCACTTCAACCCAGCAGTCACCCTCGGTCTTGTTGCCGGCGGTCGCTTCGAAGCAGCCAAGGCACCCGGGTACATCGTTTCTCAGGTCTTGGGCGCCATTGTTGGTGCGGTATTGATCTACCTCATGGCCAACGGCGTTGACGGTTTCAGCATCGACGGCGATTCGGCTGGTGCCTTTGCCGCCAACGGTTACGGCGATCTTTCACCAGGTGGCTACAGCCTTGCTGCAGCTCTTGTTGCTGAAATCGTGTTGACTGCGATCTTCTTGATCGTGATCCTCGGTGTCACCGAAAAGAAGGGCGCACCTGCAATGGGCGGCCTGACTATTGGTCTCACCTTGACTCTGATCCACCTGATTTCGATTCCTGTGACGAACACGAGCGTTAACCCTGCTCGTTCAACCTCGCAGGCAATCTTTGCCGGTGGCGACTTCATCCCACAGCTCTGGCTGTTCTGGGTTGCACCAATCGTTGGCGCGGTAATCGGTGGAATCATTCACGTTGCAGTGCTCAAGACCGACGACGATCCAGCATTCGCCTGATCTGAATCGCTGCTGATCTA
>CALKPY010000014.1 GCA_937991435.1 uncultured Acidimicrobiales bacterium | reverse complement strand
ATAGCCAAGCTCGCGGCTCTGAATCTTCGTCGAACGCAAAAAATGCACAAGGCTCCGGGCGCAAACGCACCACTCCCGACTCCCGGGACAACTCGGGCCGTGGCGGCTCACGACGTGGCGGTTCCGGCAGTGGTAGCGGCTCGCGCACCAGCTCAGGCGGCGGTGCACCACGAGGTGGCGGGGGTGGCGGCGGAAGCCGTCGTGGCAGTTCGCGGTCTGACTCGAATAGCCGTCGAGGCTGATAGGGCTCGCCCGACGCCGTCTTCCTCGCCCAACGGAAACATTTTCCTCGCCCGACGCAGCGATTTCCCAGTCTGAAGTGCGAAGATTGTGTTCAACCTCGAGCGACCGGAGAAGTGATGTTTCGACACTGTGTGATGTTTCGTTGGAGCGACGACGCGACCCACGATGCCAAAGCAGCTATCAGCGCTGGGCTTGACGCCATGTCAACACTTTCCTGCGTATCGTCTTTTGTCCACGGCCCTGATGCTGCGACCAGCGACGGCAACTGGGACTATGCGGTCGTGGCGGACTTTGAGACGCCCGAGGCGTACCAGATCTATGCGACAGACCCTGACCATCTTGCGCTGATCGCTGACACGATTCGGCCAAACATCAGCGCGAGAGCAGCGGTGCAGTTCTACTGCTGAGCAGATCATGTGCAACTTCGTCGCTAACTCATGTCAGCTTTTCGGCGCCAACGATCGGTAGTCACCACCGAAGAAGATGATTGGTTCCTCTGCCTCATCATCGTGCTCCATGTGCACCACGTTGCACAGCGCAAACTCGTGATCGCCTGCCGGTAGCACCTGATGCGGGGTAAGTGCCAGCCATGCGGAGGTGCCCGCAAATCGAGGAGCGCCTTCGCTCATCGACCAGTCGAGCCCCTCGAACCGTTCGGCTGGTTCGCGCATGCAGGCGTTGGACACGTCGATCTGATTCGCCGACAAGACGTTCACCCCGAGCACATCGGCTTTAGCTAACTGTTGCCAGGTGTACGACGACGACGTGCAGAAGAATCCGGCGAGAGGCGGATCGAGCGATACCGACACGAAGCTCCCGATCACCATTGCAGTAGGAGTTTCGTCGACCATTGCAGTCACGACGGTGACACAGGTTGGGACCTTCCCCATGACAGTGCGGAAGTGTTTCGGGTCAAACGCGGTGCTCATGGCGACCGAGGGTAATCGGTACGAGGTCGTCGTGGCTGCAGACACGGTCGGCTCACGTCTGCACGCTCATCTCAGGCCTGAGCGAGTGCGAGCGCCCGGTCGAGCAGCCGGTCTCGACCAAGCGTGCCGGTGTGACGTTCGCCTGATCCGTCAGCCGAGACGAACACGAACGACGGCTGGGAGTGCACGCCATGGTGCTTCCAGAATTCGTTTGGATCATCGAACACATGCGGTATGCGCGTCGTCATTCGGTCCGCGAAGCGGCGCACGCCGTCAGGGTCAACATCATCGGGGTTCGGCACGCCAATGATGGGCACGCCGGGATTCTGGTCAGTAACCCACGCGACCGCGTGCGCCTCTTCTCGACAGCGACCTCAATGCACACCCCAGAACCACAAAATGTAGGGCTTCCCATCGCTCGCCGCGATCACTTGTCGACCTGACGGAAGCGGTTCTTGGGTTGCTGTTGGGGCGACGGTGACTTCAGCAGCCGGTCCCATTTCGCCCGCGTTCGCGATCGCCGAGTCGGACTCGGTGTCGACAGCACACGCGACCGCCGCTAGCGACGTCGCCGTGGCGACCACGGCGGCCAGAACCGAACAGAGCCGACGTCGCCAATTACTTCTTTGAGCGCTCGTAGGTATTGACCAGTCGATCAGCGGCACGGCATTAGGCGCGTGGTTCGCGGGGAAGACCGAGCACCCGCTCGCCCAGAATGTTTCTCATGATGTCGCTGGTGCCGCCCATGATTGTGTATCCAGGCGCATACACCAGCCCGTGGGTGACGTCGCTCCACAGCGTTGCTTCGGCGCCGAACACTTCAGCGACAAACTCAGAGACACGCCATTGGTGTTCGGTACAAAACGCTTTGGTCGCAGCGCTGAACCCTGCGGGGGCCTGCCGCAGCACCTCTCGATAGACGAGCAGCCGCCCGACTCGGTACCCGGACTCAAGACCTGCAATGCGTTGCCTTACGATCGGGTCAGAGCGATCAGCCCGCTCAAGTGCCATGTCATAGAGCGCACGATTTGAAACCAGGCGATCAATGCCGCCACGTTCGTGCTGCAGTTGCACCATTGTCTGCTTAAACGCATCACCCTCGACGCCGACAAGATTCTCTACCGGTACCCGCACGTCGGTGAAATACACCTCGCAAAAATGCCGGTTCGTCGTCATGTCCTGGATCGGGCGCACCTCGATACCTGGCAGGTCCATCGGTACGACAATCTCGGAAATGCCTTTATGGGGCGGCCCCTCAGAAGTCGTGCGGCATATGAGATAGCAGTAATCGGCCTGATCACCAAAGCTCGTCCAGATCTTCTGCCCGTTGACCACAAAGTGGTCTCCGTCGCGCACCGCCGAAGTCTTGAGCGACGCGAGATCAGAACCTGAATCTGGTTCGCTCATACCAATACACCATGTCGTCTCGCCTGACAGCATCTGCGGCAGATACTCGGCTTGCTGGTCAGCGGTGCCATAGGCAATCAGGGTCGGCCCCATCTGACGATCGGCAAACCACATTGCAGCGATCGGAGCGCCCGCACTGATCATCTCTTCAGCGACGATTACGCGCTCGATCGGCGGGCGGGCCTGTCCGCCGTGCTCGACGGGCCAACCCATTCCAATCCAACCCTCTTGGGCCATGCGCCGCGCGAATCCCTTGGAGAACCCGTTGATCCAACTGTCGTTAAAGCGCCCAAACTCGGTCACCCCTTCGCGAGCCACCTCTCGAGCACGAACCTGAAGGTCGACCAACTCGGGACTCAGCTCGAATTCCATAGCGACTCCTGAACCACCCACGAAGGGTTTGCGACACGCTGTCGTCACAGCGACGGGCAGCGATCGCAGACTATTCGCTGGCGAATGCCGTACGACCACGCCGGCAGAAAGACGCGTCCACTTTTTCCAACTTCGGACGGCCAACCCATCTGCAGTTCGACGACGCCCCGCAGCCGAACATCAACTCAGACACGTTTCGGCTCGGGCCGAAACGTCACTGTGCTTTAGTTGACCAATGGAGAAGATCTCACTTACCAAATGCGTTGATGTCGAAGCAGCGCTACTCGACGAACGGCTCGTGCCGCCACCGGCACCGGCTTCACTCAGCCCTGGTACCACCACCGATCTGCGGAACTCAATGGCGCGATTCAGCACCGGAACGCTCCACACCAACCGACGCGCCGAGGTGCAACGGACCGTGATGACGATTTCCCATTGGCCGTTCGCCCGCAAAGCTAATGCCGCCGCGTCGGCCATTCTCTCGGCTTCACGAGACGAACGATCGGTCGACATCATGGCCGAGGTTGGGTTCGTCGTGCCCGTCGACGCAATCGCAGCGGCTCTCGGCATCGAGCGTGACGATTTACCGGCAGTGAGGTCCGAGGTAGCAAGCATTGTCGAGGTGATTGGTCGCAATGGTCCATCAGGTACAGGCTCTGATACTGCAGCCACCCGGCTCGTGGAGCGCACCAAACAATTGGGACATGATCCCGTGGCCGCCGTGACGTTGCTCTACCAGTCATATGACGCGTGCGCGGCCATGTTCGCATCAGCGCTTCTTGCGGACCAGACCGGCGGCAGCCGCCGTTCCTCAATAACGTCGACCGTCCGCATCGTGAACGAAGACACCGAAATCGGCGGTCTTCGCCTGCGACCCGGTGGCGCGGTAGTACCCGATCTCGAGACCTCCGGATTCGAGTTTGGGCTGGGCTCCCATGGGTGTCCAGGCCGGGCGATCGCCGAACGAATCATCGCCGGAATGCTCGCCGCTGTGCGCGAAGATGACCGTGAACTCAACGTCGAAGAGATTGAGTGGCGAGCCGATCGACGCCCCCAAACGTTACCGCTCGAAGTCGTTTCATCTCACCAAGACGGGTCTCAACCGTGAACTTCGAAGAATTGCATCGGTCCGGAACGTTTGTACTCATCAACGTGCACGACGCTGGTGCGGCCAGGATCGCTGAAGCTGCCGGTTCAGTTGCGCTAGGAACCACCAGTTCGGGGCACGCCTACACGTTGGCACGACGCGACGCTGTTGCAGCCGTCAGCAAGGTCGAGGCCCTTCGGCGCGCGGAACAAATTTGCTCAGCGGTGCAGATTCCCGTGAGCGTCGACGCAGAAAACGGATGGGGACATGAACCTGAAGATGTTGCGCTTGCAATCAACCAACTTGCCGATGTCGGGGCAGCCGGAGCGAGCATCGAAGATTGGTCATCTGATACTGACATTGGCATCTACGACGCCGACAAGGCCGTCGCACGAGTCGTCGCGGCGGTAGAGACAGCCGCGACGATCGGTCGCCCGTTCGTTATCTGCGCCCGAGCTGAGGGTTGGCTTTACGGGCAACCTGATGCCGACGCGATTCTTCGACGCTTACAACAATTCGCGGCAGCAGGAGCCCAATGCGTGTACGCCCCTGGGCCACAGGATCGCCCCACGCTGCACCGCTTCGCACACGACGCGGGCGCGCCGGTCAACGCGCTGATCCCGATCGGATCCGCGCTTACCTTCGCCGACGCTGCGCAGATTGGGATTCGCCGAGTCAGCGTCGGCGGATCGCTGTACAGGGCCACGATGGCGGGCTTCGAAACAATGGTGTCCCAGCTGGTGAACAACGGCACATTCGACAGCTCCGGGGTCGAGCCCATTGCAACCGCTCGACTCGACACCCTGTTCGACCGCTGACCATCGCTGCCCTGTGGCCGCGTCGGGAACACGCGCGTGCCGGCCGCGGTCTATCACGCCCAGGCTTGGCATGACCTTGAGGTCGACCGCTGGACCCTCGCCACCGAACTCGGAGCCACGGCGAAGATCTTCCAGCAGGACTCGCTCAACCTCCCCAAGGTGCAGGTTGGTCTCAGAGCTGCCGGCTCGAACGTGACCGGCAAGACTCGACGAACGCTCCGGCTAGTTGATGTCTCGAATCGACCGGCCCCAAACGAACGTCGCAAGAACCATCGCAAAGGCGAGTCCGCCAATAAGGCTGATCGCGTTGCCGGTACCAATGGCACTCGCCAGCACACCCATACCGAGCGCCCCAAATGGGGTGAGCCCGCCGTTCACAAGGGAGAACACGCCCATCACCCGGCCCATGAGTTCTGGGGGCGTGTTCGATTGGATCAGTCCCTG
>CALKPY010000013.1 GCA_937991435.1 uncultured Acidimicrobiales bacterium | reverse complement strand
GGCAAGGTCGTCTTGTTGTGCCTGCACCACGTGGGTGGCCATGGCCTGGGCAAGGTGAGCCCGTTCGAAGGGCTCGAGGGCGTCACTCAGGCGCACCTTGGCGAGGCCAAAGGCCTTGACCGGCACGAGCACGGCCGACCGACTCAGTGCGACGGCTTTGTTACCCACATCCCCAGCCTAGGACGCAGGCCTCGGCCGCCAGGCGGCGCTCCAAATGTTCGGTCGAGAGCGGCGCCGGACGAAGCCAGTTACTCGCCGCCGCAGCGCGAAACTTTGCGATGTTGGCAAGCAAAGTTGTCGCTCTCGATCTCGACCTCGAAGCGCCCGGCCCCTAGAATCGAACTGTGCCCATCGAGCGGATCATCACGACTGAAGAGCTTCGCCAGATCGCTGACCTTGCTAGTCCAGCCTGCGACGAGATGACAGTGTTGGCTGATGGCACGCGGCTCGACATGGTGGCCAAGATCGTGGCCTACGAAAACGCTAAGGCAGCCGGCGACGGGTTACAGCCCATAGGGTTTGATTGACGTCCTGGCTTTGATCTGCGTTGTCTGTCAGGTGGAACTCGCGCTGCCAAGCTTGAAATTCTCAAGGTCGAATACTTTGCGTATCCTGCTCAGCGCGGCAATTCTACTGTTTGCAAGTGCGTGCACTTCCGCTAAGCAAGTCTCGCCAACAGAACGTCAGCCGCTGACCGCCACCGAGCGGTCAGAGGCGATGTTGCTGCTGGAACCTGCAAAATACGCAGAGGCGTACAATGCGTACACCCTGGCGTACTTCACAGTCGTGGGCTCTTGCATGCGCTCCAACGGCTTCGCCTACGTCGATGAACTGCCGAAACCCCTGCCGCAACCCATCGTTGATTCGAGGGCAAATCGGGAGAAGCGTGGATTCGGATGGTTGCCCCCGGTTGGCGGCCTCGATGAGTTTGAGGGAGCGGCGCCAGAAAGCCCCAACCAGCTCCTTTTTGCGGAGCTCGCTCCGGCGGAACAAGAAGCGTCTGCTGCTCAATTTCAGACCTGTTCGCAGCAAGCAGAGGATCAGACTGATCACACCCGACCAGGGGCCGTCACATCGAATTCGGTTCGTGAGGCTCTTCGCGATGCCGAAGAATGGGGTCGGGCGCAGCCTGAATACCTCGAGGCTTCAACTAAATGGGCGGCTTGCATGCGAGACGCTGGGTATGAATTCGATTCATCAATTGCGGCAACAGAGTCAATAATTTCGGCGGCCGAGGGCAGCGATCTTCGTGATCGATGGGCCGAAGCTGTCTACGAAAACAGTTTCAGTGGTGCCGAGCCGCCGCTCCTTTCCGAGGTCTTTTCGTCCGATGAGATTGACACGCTGCGTCGCCTCCAAGATGCTGAAGTGCGACTCGCTACCGCGGACTGGGATTGCGGCGCGAGCGGCAAAACTGTGCTCGACCGGTTGATGAACGACTTCCTGCTCGAGGAGTAGCACCAACTAGCGGCTGCCGACAGGTCGTGGTCTCGTCGGCCGATTTTGCCTGACGGCCTCGTTACCGAAATCTAGACCAGGGCGACATCGGAGTGGTCCGTGTGTCGACGCATAGAGTGCGACCATGGATATGCGTGTGTGCGTACTCGGTGGCGGATCTTGGGGCACAACGGTTGCGTCGCTCGCCGCTCACAACACGCCCACCACGTTGTGGTGTCGCGATGATGCGACGGCTACGTCGATCAACGAACGCCACATCAATAGTCGGTACCTCGAGGGGTATCCGCTTCATGAGTCGCTGCGAGCGACCACCGACCTCGATGCAGCGGTGAGTTCTGCGGACCTACTAGTGATGGGGATTCCATCGCATTCATATCGGGAGGCGCTGCAACTTGCCGCGGCCTTCGTGCGCCCGTGGGTGCCTGTGCTGAGCCTGACTAAAGGACTAGAGCAGGGCACGAGCCTGCGAATGTCTCAGGTGACAAACGAGGTGCTTCCCGGTCACCCCGCTGGTGCCCTGACCGGACCAAATCTGGCGAAAGAAGTTCTTGCGGGCGGCGCGGCGGCGTCGGTCGTCGCCATGGCCGACGAGGTTGTTTCTGATGCGCTGCAGGCGGTCTTTTCGACGGATCTCTTTCGGGTCTATACCAACGATGACGTTGTGGGTTGCGAATTTGGTGGGGCACTCAAAAACGTCGTGGCGCTGGCATCGGGTATGGCCGACGGTTTAGGCACTGGCGACAACACCAGGGCGGCGGTGATCACCCGCGGCCTTGCCGAGCTGACCCGGCTGGGTTGTGCCCTTGGCGGTCGCCCCGAGACCTTTGCGGGTCTGACAGGCATGGGCGACCTGGTTGCCACGTGTATTTCGCCGCAGAGCCGGAACCGGTATTTCGGCGAACAACTCGGCCGTGGCCGCACCGTTGCAGAAATCGCTGAGGAGATGGACCAGGTCGCCGAAGGTGTGAAGTCGGTTCCAGTCGTTGTTGAACTTGCGGCATCGGTCGGGGTTGACGTACCGATCGCGACCGAGGTACTTGGGGTCGTGCGCGGCGAACAATCGGCTCAAGAGGCCTATCGAGGACTACTCGGACGTTCGATCCGACGAGAAGTGGAGCCGCTGTGATTACGTCGTTGGCACGCCGCCTGGGATTTGCCCCAGCAGTATCGGCGGCGTTGGTTGATAGCTGGAGCGATATTGCACCAGCCAAGGTCCCGACAACGGTTGCACCCCGCGGGGGTCTCAAGGGCGCCAAGGTCGGTGACGCTGGGCAGATCCAACCCGATGGGGCCGCCTGGTCGATTTCATGGGCGGTGGCATCAGGTGCGAACTGGCAGATCGCAGGGCACAACGCGAAAACAACGCGGTCGCTCAACGGTGCGGCCGTCATCGAAACGGTGATGGCCACCCCTGATGGACCCGTTCACCAGCGGATCGCATCGGCAGTTGTCGATGGGCGTCCTGCACTCATTGTCGAGATTGAAAACCTGGCACGAGTCGCTGTGGCCGTCGCCTCCGTTGTTCGGCCGGTGCTGCTCGATGGCCGCGGCCATGTGTCGCGCATCGAGGCGACCACGGAACGCATCGCTGCTGGCGACGGCCCGTCACTTCGGTTGCTTGCGCCGCCGGCCGCCATTGCTGGTGCTGTTGCTGCTGATGGGGACCTGTTGGCTGCGCTTCCTGCCCCCGATGCTGGTTCGGCGCCGGTGTCGTTGCGCTGTCGTTCTGGCGCTGCTCAGGCGGCTGCGGTCTGGCCGCTGCCGCATACCGCAACGTTGCGTTACGTGGTCGAGCTTGCAGGCGTAACGAGTGCGTCGTCGTCAGTGCCGACCACGGTTGATATCAATCGCGGCTGGTCCAAGCATCTCGAAGCTGGCTTTCGCGTTGACGTTGGCGATGATGTGGGCACTGCAATCGCTGCTGCCCAACGGCAGTTGTTGACGTCTGAGGTGTCGCCGGGCGACGCGGCGTCGGTCCTGGTGGCGCTCGCCGAATCGGGCTTTGTTACCGAAGCTCGTGACGCGCTCGTTCAGCTCGAACGGGTTGAAACCGACGACGCCCGGGTCTTGCAGGCGGTAGCCCGGTGGTTCCAACTCGACGGTGATCTTGAGGTTCTCGCCGACAACGTCGTGGCACCTGCCCGTGCCGCTCATGGTGTGGCAACGCAGCTGGCCAGCGACGCTGGATCACAAGCCTGGCTGCCTGACGCCTTGGGCGCACTCGCAGCAGGTATGCGAGTCATCGACCAACCCGATGTCGGCGAGCGCATCGGCTCGCTTTCGTCGTCCGGCGTGACCGAGGGAGCGGCCAACGAGTTCGTGCGTCTGCGCAACGCTGCCGACGCTTCGTGGAGCTGGGCTGCTGATTCGCAACGATCTGCTGCGGAGTTTGTTCGGGCGACTCGGGCTGCGCTGATTAGCGACCGCGGCGAAGATATCGATCTGCTGGGTGATCTTCCGCTCGCGTGGCGAGGTCAGGCAATTGATGTGTTCAACGCACCGGTTCCGCATGGGGCGCTGTCGTTCGGTATTCGCTGGCACGGCCCTCGGCCAGCGTTGCTCTGGGAATTCAAAGGCGCCGCACATGCGCCGTTTCGGCTCACATGCGCCTCGGTCGACCCTGATTTCGCAACAACCGAAATCGCTGGCGAAACGTTGCTCGCAGATCCGAGCTGGAGCGTCTGATGACGGGCTCGGTCCCCAAGCTTCGCAAGGCGCTCAAACGTTCGTCGCCTGGCGTGCGTTACGAGACCAGCTGCTGGCAAGACGGAGCAACCTATGTCGCAGGTGTTGACGAGGTCGGCCGCGGGGCGTGGGCAGGTCCGTTGACGGTGGCCGCCGCAGTGATTCCGCGTAATCGGCGCATTTACAAGGTGCGTGACTCAAAGATGCTCACCGAAGCTGAGCGTGAGGCTCTGTTCGATCGCATCATCGACTGGTGCGAAGCATGGGGTGTGGGTCACGCCTCAGAGATCGAGTGCGACGAGTTGGGTATGTCAGCTGCGCAGAAGCTTGCGGCACGTCGAGCCCTTGATGCGCTTGGCGTCGAGGTCGATCACGTGCTGATCGACGGCAAATGGGACTTCGTCGGCGGAAGCACAACACGCATCGTCAAAGGTGACGCGTGCTGCCTGTCGATTGCCGCAGCATCGATCATTGCCAAGGTCACCCGGGATCGCATGATGCGGACGATGGCTCGTGAACATCCGGGATACTTCTTTGAGGACAACAAGGGTTACCCCTGCCCGCGCCACCGTGCCTCGCTTGCCGCGGTTGGCGCTTCGATCGTGCACCGCCACTCATGGGCATTTATGTCCGGGCTGCCCGATTCGGGTGTGCCGACACGGCAACGGCAGGAGCCACTCTTGTGATGGCGATGTTTCAGCGTGACGACAAGGCGGTCGAGGAGACGGCAGGTATGCAAGACATGGGTTTGCGTCGTTTCTGGGTGTTCGCGTTTGTTGGGTGGACGGTGTTTTTGTGGATCTCGCGTGTGCGTAACGTGCTCTCGAACGAGGAGCTGACCACGAGTGGGCGAGGGGTGCGGCTCGCCGTCGTCGTGATCTTCGTGGGCCTGGCGATCGGCGCGTTTGTGGGGCTGCGTCGGTCGCGAGGCGAGGTCCTGATTGCTCTGTGGGGGTTCACGATCGTTTACTGGCTGATTCGGGGCACAGGCATCTTGATCGATGACTACTCGTTGGGATTCAAGGCCATCCACTCAGTGTTGGCCGTTGTGTCGATCGGCTTGGCCACGCGCATGCGGGGCCACCAGTCGCTGCGCGTGCCACCGCGTTCGAGTTCATCAGCAAAGTGATGCACCTCGGCAGAGATCTACCATGATCACCAAGGTCGAGGCGGTGGGCGTTTGGGAACTTGGTCAGGTTGTGGCGGATCGTCTTGCTATGGAACAGCATGCTGGCGTGACGATGGCGGCTACGAATGTCGATAGGTAAACAGTTCGGGAAACTTCTGCTGGTGTCGTGCCTTTTTGTGGCTGCGACCTGCGATCCGGGTGAGCTGATCCCCTGATTTCGGTCCGCGGGTTGTGCGGTTCTGTTGGTTCGTCCATTGTTGGGCGGGCCAGAAAGGAATCGTCATGGCAAGACGTAGACACACACCGGAGCAGATCATTCGCAAGCTTGCAGAG
This sequence comes from uncultured Acidimicrobiales bacterium, assembly GCA_937991435.1. GTDB lineage: Bacteria > Actinomycetota > Acidimicrobiia > Acidimicrobiales > UBA10347 > UBA10347. The sequence goes on along the minus strand of CALKPY010000013.1, from coordinate 6 downwards.
GGTCAG
>CALKPY010000012.1 GCA_937991435.1 uncultured Acidimicrobiales bacterium | reverse complement strand
CGGCTCGCAGAGAAGCTCGTGGAATCGCCGCTGAGCTGATGGAGCGCGTGGGCATACCCAACGCGTCGAAGCGTCTTAAACAGTTTCCGCATCAGTTCTCTGGCGGCATGCGGCAACGTCTGATGATCGCCATGGCGCTGGCTCTCGAGCCGAAGTTGTTAATCGCCGACGAGCCAACCACCGCACTCGATGTGACGGTTCAGGCACAGATTATGGACCTGCTCGGGTCGATTCAGGACGAGATGGGCATGGGATTGATTCTCATCACCCATGACCTCGGTGTCGTCGCTTCGGTCGCCGACCGGGTGCTTGTCATGTACGGCGGCCGTGCAGTCGAAGGGGCCGACGCTGGCCCCTTCTACAAGGACCCAGGCCACCCGTACTCACAGGGGCTGTTGGCATCTGTCCCGCGCCTACGGGCAAATACAGATCGACTTGTGCCGATCGACGGTCAACCGCCGAGCGTCGTTAATCTGCCGCCTGGATGTTCGTTCAGCCCACGATGCGCCCATGCGGTGGACTTGTGTTTTACCGAAGTTCCTCAATTGCGGACGCTTGACAACGGTCGAACGGTTGCCTGCCATCTCGCTGAGGAGTTGACCTATGACGCTTCTTGATGTTCGCGGACTGGTCAAAGAGTTCCCTCAAGGTCTTGGCCGCCCGCCCGTGCAAGCGGTATCGGGGGTGGATCTCGCCGTTGGACCTGGGCAGACCCACGGCCTTGTAGGCGAATCTGGTTGCGGCAAGTCGACGGTTGCGCGCACTGTCACGCGCCTCGAAGCGCCGACAGCTGGTCAGGCGTTTTTCGCAGGCGATGATCTGTTCACGATGAGCAAGCGCGAATTGCGTGAGGCTCGGCGCGAGATCCAGATTATTTTCCAAGATCCTTATGCGTCATTGAATCCGCGCATGACAGTGCGCTCAATCATTGAAGAACCGTGGGCGATTCACAAAAGCGTGCCCAAATCGAAGTGGCGATCTGCCGGTGAAGAACTACTCGAGCAGGTGGGACTCAATCCGGAGCATGCCAATCGGTACCCGCACCAATTCTCAGGCGGGCAGCGTCAGCGCATCGGCATTGCGCGTGCGCTCGCTCTTGATCCCAAGCTCGTAATCGCTGACGAGCCTGTGTCAGCGCTTGATGTATCGATTCAGGCCCAGATTGTTAATTTGCTCCAAGACATCCAACGCGAACGCGGCTTGAGCTATGTCTTGATCGCCCATGACCTCGCTGTCGTTCGACATATTGCTGATGTCGTTTCGGTAATGTATCTCGGCAAGATCGTCGAGACGGGAACCCGTGACGACGTCTATGACCGTCCGAGTCACCCGTATACCCGTGCGTTGTTGTCTTCGGTTCCAGAACCCGATCCCGAGCTTGAACAATCGCGTGACCGTCAAGTGCTTGAAGGTGACTTGCCCTCACCCTCAAATCCGCCGAGCGGCTGCCGGTTCCGGACCCGGTGTCCGAAGGCTGAACGTCGCTGTGTTGATGAAGAGCCAGTGCTCGCAGATCCGGGTGTTGGGCACAAGGTCGCCTGCCACTTTCCCGACATCGAAGTACACCTGAGGGCCAAGGTCTGAGCCAGCTGTTAACCCGCCCGCAAGGGCTGTATGACTTGTTCTGCGAACCGATCGACGTGTTCGGTGGTTTTCGGGTTGCCGAAATCCATCACGAAGTAGGTCACGCCCAGCTCGACCCAACGGGCCATGTCGGCGAGCAGTTGTTCGGCTTGGGCGTCGTCTTCGGGAAGCGCACGTTCGAGTGTTGTGCTGACGTCGATAGCTGTTGCGTCTCGGCCGGCATTGGTCGCCGATGTCATGACGATGTCGTACTTGCGGCGCCAGTCGTCGTCATCGCCACGAGGGAAGCCGTTCCAGATGTCCGCGTGTCGCCCCGCAAGCGGCAATCCAATCTTTTCGCCAGATGCACCAATACAGATCGGAGGGACCACCTCGGGTAGCGGCGGCGCCGAGGCGCCGTCGATCGAGAAGTGTTCACCGGAAAAGCTCGGTTCGTTTTCGGTCCACATCAGCTTGCAGATCTGCAACATTTCGTCAAGCTGAGCGAAGCGCACAGATGGTTTCGGGAATTCGTAGCCATAGGCCGCGTACTCGCCATCGCGCCAGCCTGCCCCGATGCCGAGGATGAACCGATTGTCAGACAGAACCTGCAGTGTTGCTGCCATCTTGGCGGTCAACGCGGGTGGGCGGTACCCGTGCCCGAGCACGTGATGGCACAACATGACGTCGGGGAATTTTGCTGCAAGCCAGGTGAGGGTGGTCCACGCTTCCATAAATGGGTCGGTTTTGGCATCGAACCCGTAGAAGTGGTCTGCAATCCAGAGCGAGTCGAAATGGGGAAGCGCCGCGGGCAGAATGTGGCGCTCCTGATACATGACGATCGGCTTGTGGTCGCTCCATTGGTTGCCGATTACCGGCGAAAGCCAACCGAACTTGAGACGGGATTCGGTCATGGGTGTGCGTGGTACATAGTCACAGGCCGACCCTAATCGTCGTGGCCCACCGATCTCGATTGGCGCAAGGCGTGCGTGTCGTGGTCTTGCCCTTAGGTTGGGCGTTGACCGTCGATCCGGGAGACCCCATGACTGGCCGATTTGCCCCACGCCCGACCCGCTCACTCGGTGTAGCGACTATCAATGGGTGGAGTCTCAAACGTTACGAGATCACCGTTGACACGCAGCCAGTCGCTGACGAGATATGGGCAGCTGCCGAGTTGGCGATTGGCGAGACGCTTGCGCCCGCACCTGATCCCGGCAGCGTCGGATTCGCGATTGTGCATCTTGGCTCGCGTGTCTGGCTGTTGATCGACACGTGGCGCGAAGACATCATGTATCAGACGCTGTTGTGCGCACCACTGACCGACCCAACGAATTTCCAGGAAGCGGAACCAGGTCCGACAGCGTGTGTCTGGGAGCTGGTTGTTCATGCCCATGAGCGCGAGGCGTGCGTTCGACATCTGCTCGACCCCGCCGATGGTCCCGACGTGCCCGGCTATTTGGCCGATGTCGTCACCGTACCGTTGCGATCAAACACAGATCTTGTTCGAGCGTTTGACGCGGCGTGGCTTGCCCGCGACGTCGACGCACTTATGGACCTAATGACCGACGACCCTGCGTACTTGGCGTCGACGGGCGCCGACCCTGGCGTGAGTTTCCGGGGCGCCGATGAGGTGCGAGCCGGATTCGCCGCGTTCATCGAGGCCGAGGGCAATCGAAGCTGTGAAGCCTCTTGAAGTATTCACCGCTGGGGATCGGGTCATGTCGACATGGGCCGTTGCGGCACATCGCGTCGACGGCACGCCCACGGTGATCGACGGCATCGATGTTTGGACTTTTGACGACGGTCGCATCGCGATCAAAGACGCATATCGAAAGTCATTTTCGGACCACGCCATCTGATGTCAAGGGGTGCTGAGTGTTCACCGTCACCGTTGCATAGACCGACCGGCGGCTCCGGTTGTGGCGCACAAACGTCTGTCGGCCTACATTCGATGGCACATGACTTCTCCAATGTTCAGTCTCGAAGCAGACGGCGAAGCGAATCAGGTGGTGCGTGACGCCCTACGTCTGGTCCTTGCACGGGGATCATTTTTCACCGGAAGCGAACGCCGAGCGATCGCAGAACACGCGCGCCGAGCACGAGGACTGGTCGTCGGCGGCACTGGGCCGTCGCCGCTTCTTGCGGCAATCATCGAGCGCATAGCCGAGCGGCCGTGGGAGTCACGACACAAGCACGTTGAGCAGTGGGTTGCGGCAGGCAACGACGTGTTGTCGTACGTCGAGATCGTGTCGGTCGTGTCGGCCATATGCGCCATCGATTCAATGGTGATCGGCCTCGGTGACCACGTAGTGCCGTTGCCAGTTGGCGAGATTGGCATGCCGCGAGCCGTCACTGACACAGCGGCGGCGATGGTCGACTGTTGGGTACCAACAGTCGGTCCCGCTAGCGCGACCAAAGCCTTGAGTGCGCTTCCGGCGGAGATGGCGATCAACCGCTTTCTACAAGACGCCTGGTATCTGTCAGATGCCGCGATTTTCGACTTTGCAACGAACCAACACGGTGACCTCGATCGCGGCCAGATTGAATATGTCGCGGCTCGCACCTCGGAGATAAACGACTGCTTCTATTGACTGCTGGCCCATACCTGGATGCTCCGTGAGAGTTCCACCGCCAACTTGGTCTCCGGTCCCGACTCCGATGGTGTTATGGCTGTCGTCGATGATTGCTGCGACTCAGCAGTGCCCGCCACACGCGAACTTCGCGCATTCGCCGACGCGATTGCGCTGCTCGACTCTGACGAGCTTCCTGGTGCGCGCGACGCGCTCGTACAGGTGGCCGGCGAAGCCGCTATGCGACAAGCCGCGGCCGTGTGTGGATACTTCGCCGCGATGAATCGCCTGCTCGATGCCACCGGAGTTCCCGTGAGTAGCGACTATGACGTCGCGGGTGAACTCGGCCGTAAGGTCCCCGACCATCTTCGTCGAACGAACGACTGACTAGCACCTCGTTTCCAGGGGTTTGGTCCCAAAGGGGCCATGAACTTGGACGCCAGAACCTCTTCACCGCCGATCCAGGCAGAGCTGGCTTACCCGTAGCCCGGTGCGACTGACTGGAACGTGTTCATGCTGCTTCCTTTTCGCCGGCGTACGTGCTTCAGCAGATATCGAATGACATGTCAAAGCTACGCACGGCGCGGGCAAAGATGTTGGGCTCGACATCGGGTTCCGTCACAACAGCGAGATTGGTGATACGGGTCACGAGTTCAGAGAACAACAAACGCAACTCGATACGTGCGACGTTGGCACCGAGGCAAAAATGTGTGCCGTGGCCAAAAGCAAGATGAGGGTTCGGGTATCGGGTGATGTCGAACCGGTCGGGCTCGTTGAATACTGCGGGGTCCCGGTTGGCCGCGGGATAGATCAATGCAACACGGTCGCCGGGTGCCAAGGTGGTCCCCGACAGCTCTGTCTCGACGGTGACAACTCGGAACATGTTGTTCAGCGGCGTCACGAAGCGAATCAGTTCTTCGACCGCCGCGTCGATCAACGACAGGTCGTCGGCCAATGCCTGCCAAAGATCCGGGTGATCTACAAATACACGCAATCCGTGGGCGATGACGGTTCGTGTCGTTTCTGCACCCCCAGCGATCATCAAGCCCGTCTCTTGAACCATCACCATTGGATCCATTCCCGCTGCGAGCCAGTCGCTAAACAGGTCCTGCTCGGGCGCGGTGGCGCGCTGCGGCAATGTCTGTTGCATGACGCTGGCCCATTCGTGAATCGACGCGTGCAGGTCGTCGAGCACTTCAGGTTCGACATAGCGCCGATCGATACGCATTTGACGCTCCGACCAACTCTTCACTTCGCGCCAACGTTGTTGACCAAACCCGATCAGTTCGGCAGTCACGCGGCAGGGAAGTTGCGCAGCCAGCGCATCGACGACCTCGACGTGGCCGCGCCTTTCACATTCGGCGATTGCATTGCTGACGAGATCGCTCACAAGTGTGGCGTAGTGGTCGCCGTGTTCGCGCGCGGCTTTGGGAGTGAATCGTCGGTTGATGATCCGACGCTGGACCAGATGCTGAGGATCGTCGTGGCTAATCATCGTGTCTTCGTCGAAAGTCTGCTCAACTCGGTAACTTCCGCGACTTGAGAATGTGCCTGGGTCTCGCTCAACAGCCAACACATCGGCGTGTCGAGCGATGCACCAGATCTGACTGTCGACATCGCGCCACAGCCCGTCGTGGTCGAGCAGGCGCTTGTAAGACACCTGTGGGTTGCGGTGCCACCACGCTGGATCAAGTAGTTGGGTCGCAGGGCTAGGAGAGTCGCCGTTGTGCAACCGGGGGTGTCGATCGTCCATATCGAGGTTTTCTATTGTCCTTGGTTGTTCTTTACGTGCTTTACGGTAGAACCGCACCGTGTGGCCATTGAAACTCAAGCGGTGGCAACGGAGCAATCCGGCTACTGCTAATCAGACACGTGGCCCCATCGTCGGGCATCGTCGCCGGGTGTTGATCGCTGTGGTCAGTGTTGTTCCGGCGGCAATTGCGGTTCCAATACTCATGAATATCTGGGCACCGACATGGGCAGTCGTCTCGTGGTTGGGTTTGTACCTCGCCGTCAGCATGGCCGCCATGTTGACCCTTTGGTTCCGTCCCGTTGCGATAGTCGACGTTCTTTGGGCAAGCGGCGTGGGCACCTGCTTCGCGCTTTTGCCGATCAGTGCGGTTGTTTTCGATGACGGCACCGAGTCATTCTGGATTGCCACGGCCACCGTCATGGCCCACGTCGCGATGCAGATCGTGTCGATTCCGCTAAACGATGGTGATTGGCGCTTTGGTCTGATCCTCACTCTCTCCGCCGTCGTGGTGACCGGTGCCATTCGTTTTGACGTTCTCGTTGCGTGCTTGCTTGTCCCGATCGCCTGGGCGTTGATTCACAACGCACAGACGTTGCGAGTGCTCAAAACCAGTCTCGAGGCTGAGATGGGTCGCGCGTTGCACGCCGCAAGCCACGATCAACTCACGGGGCTACTCGATCGGCGAGGGTTGTCGGCGATGCTCGATCAGGCTCCCGACAGTCACCGAACCGTTTTGATGATTGACGTCAACGGCTTCAAGTTCATCAATGACACCTACGGCTACGAGGCGGGAGACGAGGTCTTGCGACATTTGGCCAAGGCCCTTGTGACTCGCTTGTCTGATGATTGGGCGATCAGCCGTCGTGGTGGCGACGAGTTTGTGGCTGTCTCAGACGGTCGGCCCGGAGTTCCGCAAGAACTACTTGAGCCGGTCGCGTGTCTGGTCACTCGCGGTGGCGTGTTGTCGCGAGTCGACGTGCGGCTGTCGTTGGGGTTGGCCCATGCCGGTAGCGAAACTTCGATCGACGAGCTGATCAGCCAGGCGGGCTATGCGCTTCGCCAGGCCAAGCGTGAAGGGGGTGGGATCGCTCGCTTTGGAGATGAACTGGCAGATCGTTTTTCTCGAGCAACAGAAATTTCACTCGCAGCGGATCAAGGCCGTTCTGCCGATCAACTAGTTGCTGTTGCGCAACCTGTAGTCACCAAGTTCGGTACAACAGTGGGTTCGGAATTGCTCGTTCGCTGGTTGCGCCCTGACGGCACGATGGAAGTACCGGCTGACTTCTTGCCATTGATCGCCGAGAACGGGCTCATGCCGATGCTCAACGATTCAATGTTGGGCAAAGCGGTCGAGTTCGCAGCCCGATTTAGGGATCTCGTAGACGGACCCTATGTTGCGGTCAATATCACGACGTCTCATCTCGCTGATCGAGACTTTGTTGACCGAGTTGCAACCTTGATCGATGAACACGCAGTCGACCCGCGCCGTCTCATGATCGAGATAACCGAGAGCGAGGCGCTCAACGATGTGTTGGGTTGGGAGCTGACCCTGCGTCGCCTGGCGAAGATGGGTGTGCGATTGGCAATCGATGATTTTGGCGCGGGCTATTCAAGTATTGAGCGAATGAACCAACTTCCGATGACGGATCTGAAGTTCGACCGCTCCTTCAACCAGACGCTCACGACTCCTCTCGGCGCGGTGCTCGAAGGGGTGGTCACCTACGCGGCGCAAGCGGGCGTCACCGTGATCGCTGAGGGAATCGAGACCGAGGCAGAATTACAAAAGATGGCCAGTATCGGCGTTGACTATTTTCAAGGCAATCTGTTTGCTGAACCGGCCCCACTCGATCAGGTAGCGCTTCGGATCTTCGCCGAACACCGAGGCGACATGGACCAGCCAGCCGAGAAATGACCGATTGCGAGCGTCGAACTGACCGGCAACCGCGCCGAACTGCTCTGTGAAGCCAGTGCGAACGTCTGACTACGCCGCCTCGGTCGTTGATCTACTTTGCGCTGAACCAATAGACTCCGGCGGTGGATTTCCGACCTAACCAAGCCCGCCACTCACTACGATCGCGAGGCGGCAACCGATGGTATGGGATGGCTGTTTTTTGTCTGATCATGGTCGTGACCTCGTGCGGCTCAGGCTCAGACTCGTCGGCGACCGCTGATGACGCAACTGAATCGGTGCAACCCGCAGACGATGTCGAAGCGGCCCAGGAAGATACTGACTCGGCCTCGAATGAGCCACAGTTCGGTGACGCGGTTGGCGCGGCGCTAGGCGTGCCTCTCGGTGATGACGACGAGATGCAAGAATTCTTC